>NZ_JBELOI010000003.1:0-246520 GCF_040276065.1 Castellaniella sp. GW247-6E4
TGACCGGGTTAACCCGAGGGGCCGGGCAGCAAAGAAGCGTGACTATACCATAGCCGGAAAACAGCTCGCAAACGGACCATGAAAAAATGCGGTGGGCGCGCCGGAAGGCCATAATATGGGCCAAGGCCGTCGCCACTACATTTCGCGGGCCCGCCCTTTCGCAAACCCGCGCGGGCGCTCGGCAAGCACACCCAAACCATGACCGAAGACATCCTCATCAACATCACCCCCTTTGAAACCCGCGTGGCGATCACCGCCAACGGCATCGCCCAGGAGCTGCACATCGAGCGCAGCATCCAGCGCGGCCATGTCGGCAACCTGTACCTGGGGCGCGTCGCCCGGGTGCTGCCGGGAATGCAAAGCGCTTTCGTCGACATCGGCCAAGAGCGCGCCGCCTTCATACACGTCTCGGATCTCAGGCAAAACCGCCTTGGCCGCGCCGGCACCGAGGCGATCGCGCCGACCCCCATCGAAAAACTGCTGTTCGAGGGCCAGTCGCTGCTCGTTCAAGTCATCAAGGACCCCTTGGGCACCAAGGGCGCGAGGCTCTCCACCCACATCAGTATCGCCGGGCGCATGCTGGTCTACTTGCCGCACGAGCCGCACATTGGCGTGTCCCAGCGCATCGGCTCCGAGGACGAGCGCAACGCACTACGCGACCGCCTCCAGGCCCTGCGGCCAACCGACGAGACCGGGGGATTCATCGTCCGCACCCAGGCCGAGGGCGCCACCGACGAGGAGCTCGCCGCGGACATCGCCTACCTGCGCATCCTGTGGGCCGAGATACAAGCCCGGATCAAGCGCCAGCCGGCGCCCTCCACCGTCTACACCGACCTGACCCTGGCACAGCGTGTCCTGCGCGACATGGCCTCGCCCGACACGTGTTCGATTTCAGTCGATTCCCGCGCCGTCACCCAAGAGCTGATCGACTGGGCGGGCCGCTATACCCCATCGATTGTCGATCGCATCCACCACTACGGCGGCAACCGCCCGCTGTTCGACACTGCCAACGTGGACGAGGAAATCGCCCGCGCCCTGTCGCGCCGCGTCGAACTGAAATCAGGCGGCTACCTGATCATCGACCAGACCGAGGCCCTGACCACCGTGGACGTCAACACGGGCGGTTATGTCGGCGGCCGGAACTTCGACGATACGATTTTCAAGACCAACCTCGAAGCCGCGGTCGCCATCGCCCGGCAATTGCGGCTGCGCAACCTGGGCGGCATCATCATCCTGGATTTCATCGATATGGACGACGAGGGCCACAAGGCCTCGGTCCTCGACGAGCTCAACAAGGCGCTGAGCCGCGACCGCACCCGCATGACCGTGAGCGGGTTCAGCCAGCTCGGCCTGGTCGAGATGACGCGCAAGCGCACGCGGGATTCGCTCGCCCACCAGCTCTGCGAGCCCTGCCCCACCTGCGCCTCGCGGGGCAGCGTGCGCACACCGCGCACGCTGTGCTACGAAATTCTGCGCGAGATCCTGCGCGAAGCCCGCCAGTTCAATCCCAAAGAGTTTCGGATCGTCGCCGCGCAGGCCGTGATCGATCTGTTCCTCGAGGAGGAAAGCCAGCACATGGCGATGCTGGGGGATTTCGTGGGCAAGCCGATCTCGCTGCAGGTCGAGGCCGCGTACGCCCAGGAACACTACGACATCGTCCTGCTGTAGCGCAGCGGCGCACGCCCCACCTCAGTGACTGAATGAGTTTTCCCAACCCTCGGCGATGCCGCACACCTCGGGTTTCATCATGGCGCTGAACATGCGATAGACGATGTCGAGCTGGCCAGCATAGTAGCTGTACGCCTTGGCATTGACGCTGCGATTATGCAGCAGGACCAGGCTGATCACGACGCTCTGTTCCCAGCCGGCACCGGGCGTCGGCCGGTACACCACCCGCCCGTACGAGGAGGCGTCGGGCTCCATCTCGAACACGAAGGTCTCTCCGCACAGTGCCTGATGCTTGAACAGGGCCTGCTGGACCGCGGCGAAATCGACCGGCAGGCGCCGCCGCTCGGTGACCAGATGCTGGGGTGTCTCAAGCTCGCGAAGCGTCAGCGCGCCGGGCTGGGTCGCGCAGCCCGCGAGGCCGGCCATGAGGATCGAGGCAATCAGGACTTTCATGAAGACTCCGTATCCGCGGACCGGCCGCGAACAATAAAGAGGGGCCACCCGGGGCATTGGGCGGCATGCAAGGCATTCCTAGGCATCCTGGAACTGCAAGCGGTAGAGGGACGCGTACAGCCCGCCGCGCGCCAACAGAGCATCGTGCGTGCCCTGCTCGACAATGCAGCCTCGGTCCAGGACCACGATGACGTCCGCCTTTTGCACGGTGCTGAGGCGATGGGCGATCACCAGCGTGGTGCGTCCCGCCATCAGCCGCTCGAGCGAGGCCTGCACCTGACGCTCGGATTCGTTGTCCAGGGCCGAGGTGGCCTCGTCCAGGATCAGAATGGGCGCGTCCTTGATCAGCGCGCGCGCGATCGCCAGCCGCTGGCGCTGGCCGCCCGACAGCATGCTGGCATTGCTGCCGACCTGCGTGTGCAGGCCCTCGGGCAGGCCATCGACGAAATCAAGCAAATTAGCGGCCTCGAGCGCGGCCCGGATCTGGCGGTCATCGACGTTGCTCAGCGCCCCGTAGGCCACGTTCTCGGCGATCGTGCCATCGAACAGCACGACATCCTGGCTGACGAGCGAGAGCTGCGCCCGCAGCGAGCGCAAACACAGCTCGGCGATGTCGATGCCGTCGATCCGGACGGATCCGGCGCAGGGCTCCACGAAGCGCGGCAGCATGTTGACCAGGGTCGTCTTGCCGCTGCCGGAGCGGCCCACCAGTGCGACGGTCTGTCCCGGCGTGACTTCGAGGGACACCCCGCAAAGCGTATCCGTGGCGGCATCGGGAAAGCGATGGCTCACCTCGCGAAAACTCACGCGCCCGCTCGCGCGCCCCTCGAAGCGCCGCGTGCCGGACTCGGCCTCGACCGGCTCGTCGATCAGGGTGAAGACGCTCTCGGCGGCCACCAGCATGCGCTGCATGGCGCCCGCGATGTTGGTCAGGCGCTTCATGGGATCGAAAATCTGGCCCAGAGCCGCCATGAAAGCGGCGAAGCTGCCGACCGTCAGACTCTGGTGGTTGGCCTGGTAGAGCGCCATGGCCACCACAGCGGCGACCGACAGCGCGATGAAGAACTGTGAAATCGGCGACATGGCCGCATCCGAGCCGACTGCCCGCATGGCGAACCGGCGCAGGCGCCCATTGACGTAATCGAAGCGCGAGCGCTCGCGCTCGTACCCATCGAAGAGCTTGATGACCCGTTGTCCGGAAATGCCTTCGCCGACCACGCGGGTCAGCTCGGCGTTCATGTTGATGGTGTCGCGGTTGATGCGCCGCAGGCGGCGGATGAATATCCTCGCGGTCGCCACCGACAGCGGTAACATCACCAATACGATGAGGGTGAGCTGCCAGGACATGTACAGCAGGACGGCCAGCAGCGCGACTACAGTGAGCGATTCGCGCACGATCACCATGATGACCTCGGTCGCCAGGCCGCTGACGGTCCCGGCATCGATGGTGAAGCGGTTGAGCAGGCGGCCATGATCGCCGCGCCGGTAGGTCTCGTCGGACAGGCCCAGCAGGCGCTCGAACATGTCGCGCCGCAGGCCCAGCAGCATATTGTTGGCGATCCAGGACAACAGGTAGGTGCTGAAGAACGAGCAGAAGCCGCGCAGCAGCATCAGGCCGATGACGGCCAGCGGAATGGACCAGATGTAGGACGGTTTGGCCCCTGAAAAGCCGTCATCGAGCAGGGGCTTCATGATGACGGCCAGCACCGGCTGGGTGGCCGAGGCGACCGTCACCAGGAGCAGGGCCAGCAAGGCGGCCTTCCAGTCCTTGCCCAGGCGGCTGTAGATGCGCCGCCAAAGGAGAAACTTCGGGGGGTGGCCATCGGCCGCTTGCTCTCGATCGGACTTCACCCGACGCACTCTCTTATATACTTGTGAATCATGCATTTTAGCCTGCCGACCCGTTGGCTTCAGTGATACCGTCCATGCCCGCCTCCGCCGCGCCCACGCTCCACGCCATCTACGTCCGGTTGCCGAACTGGGTGGGGGACGTCTGCATGAGCCTGCCCTGCCTGGATACCCTCATCGCCACCGGCGCACCGGTGGTGGCCTGCGCCCGACCGTGGGCGCGGGACCTGCTCTCGGCCTACGAACTGGCCGGCTTCGTGCCCATGGCGGGGAACTGGCGCGCTGATCGCAGTGCGGTGCATGCCTGGCGCAAAAAATCCCACCACGCCCGCACCGTGGGTCTGCTGCTGCCCGACTCACTCTCCAGCGCGATGGTGTTCCGCTTTGCCGGCGTGCCCTGCGCGGGCTACCGCGACGACGGCCGCAGCCTGATCCTGCGCTGGCCCATGACCAAGCCGCGCGCCCCGATGCACGCGGTGCAGTCATGGTTCCACCTGACGCGCCTGGCCCTCGAGCGCTGGGGCCTGCCCGCCGGCTCCCCGACCCCGGAGGACGCGCTCGACTGGCGGCCGGCCGGCGAGCACATCCAGGCGGCGCGCGCGGCGGCCGAGGCGGCCGGCGTCGCGGACACGCCGTTCGTGCTGATCGCGCCCACGGCGGTTGGCCTGCACAAGGGCCGGATCAAGGTCTGGCAGGGCTTCGACTCACTGGCCCAATCGCTGCAGGCGCGGGGCTATCCGGTGCTCATGGCGCCGCCACCGGCCGAGCGCGACGCGGCGCTCGCGGCCGCGCCCACGGCACAGTGCCTGCCGCCCTTGCCGCTGGGGGCCTTTGCCGTCCTGACGCGCCTGGCCGCAATGACGGTCTGCAACGATTCCGGGGTTTCGCACATCGCCGCCGCCGCCGATGCGCGCCAGATCACTTTGTTCGGCGTCACCGATCCCGCGCGCACCGGCCCCTGGTCACCCCGAGCCATCCGGCTGGGCGGTCCGGGCGCCTGGCCCACCGCGCCCGAGGTGCTGTCCGCCGCCCTGTCCCTCCTGGAGCCTCCGCAAGCCGCATGAACGTCCCCAGCCTGCTGGCCAACCTGATCGTCCCGCTGAACCTGTCCGTCACGCTGCTGCTGCTGGCGGTCATCCTATCCATGGCGCGCTGGCGCAAAACAGCCGCCCTGATTGCGGCGACGTCCGTCGGCTGGGTGCTGTTCTGGTCGCTGCCGACCTCCTCGCTGTGGGCCGGGGGCCTGCTCGAGCAGCGCTACCCCTCCATCCAGGCCGACCGGCAGCCCACTGAGCAAGCGATCGTGGTCCTCGGCGGCAACACGGCCAACAACCGCGACAACTGGTTCGAGCCCTACGACCGGTCGACCGCCGTGCCGCGCACCGAGACGGCTCTGGCGCTCTACGAGGCAGGCCGCGCGCCCATGATCATTGTGTCGGGAGCCGCCCTGGACGGCGGCCAGAGCGAAGCGCACATGATGGCCATGGCCCTGCGCAACCGGGGCGTCCCGTCGTGGGCGATCATCCAAGAGGGCCGCAGCTTCACGACGCGCGAAAACGCCGTCTACACAGCCGAGCTGCTGCGCCGCCTGAAGATCGACCGGGTTCTGCTGGTGACCTCGGCCCTGCACATGCCGCGCGCCATGGCCAGCTTTCAGAAAATGGGAATCACGCCCGTCGCCGCCCCGTCCCCGCCCCAGATCGTGGTCCCCGAGCAGCCGGATTTCTCGTTCTGGGAACCCGACATGCGCACGCTCGACGCCAGCCGCTCGATCGTCAAGGAATACCTGGGTCTGCTGGTTTATTGGGTCCGCGGCTGGATCTGAGCCGCACGCTCATCCAGGATGCGCGCATACAGCGCCAAATACTGGCGCGCCACCTCGGGCCAGGCATGACGCTCCAACAATTGCTGGGCACCCGCGCCGAGGCGGCACCGCAGGCCGGCGTCGGTGCGCAGGCGCTCGATGGCCTCGGCCAGCTCGTCGGCGTGTTCGGGGTGCGAAATCACCAAGGCATCCTCGCCCGCGCGCACGTACTGGGCGAACCCGCACCACGGCGCGGGGCTGAGTACCACCGGCAGGCCAAAGGACATGGCCTCGAGCGGGGCCATCCCAAAGCTATCGTTCAAGGTGGGGTGCACGTAGCAGTCGGCCGCCTGGTAGTAGGATGACACATCCGAGGTTTCGCCCACCAGCCGCACGCGCGCGCGCACCGGCTCGGGCGCGCCCCGGACCTCGTCTCGGGCGGCGGCATTCGCCCCCACCACCAGCAGGTGGACGGCCGCGGGCAGGCGCGCGAGCGCCCGCAGCGCCGTGGGCAAGCCCTTGCGCATCGGATTGCGCGCGACCAGCAGGCAGACATGAGCATCCGCGTCCAGTTTCAACTCGTCCCGCGTCGCGGCACGCCGGTCGGGCGCGCGCGCGTCCGGACGTGAGACCCCAGGCGGAATCACCGGCACGCGCAGCCGCTCGCCGTACGCCTGCAGCAGCTGGTGGGCGATGAGGGCGGACACCGCCACCACCTGATGCCCAGGCCGTGTCGCGACCCGTCGCGCCTCGAGGCCCAGATAGGTCCGTACACGCGGACTGAGGTACGAGAGCGCGCGCTTGGCCACGGACATGGGCTGGACGCGCCAGCGGTAGCGCACCGGGGTGACGTGCACCACCTCGACGTCCCCGCACCAACCGTTCATATGGGAATGGACGATGTCGAAGCCCGAGCGCGTCGCCCGCGCTGCGCGCCGCGCAAACAGGAACACCCGGATCCAGCTCGGCCAATGGCGGCTCGTGACAATCGGCACGAAGGGCAGCGTCAGGCCACAAGCCTCGTCGTACTCACGGGCGAAAACGGTGATCCGATGACCCGCCGCGGCCAGCTCGCGCATCAGCGCCACCCCGTAGGCCTCGGCGCCGCCGAAGCGGGCGCCGAAACGATCGACGACAAAGGCGATCGCCAGTGGCCATGGGTCGGCGGCGGGTGCGGGCTCGGGCATTGGGCTCAGGCGCCCTGCTCTGGGCAGGCGGGGATGGGGCTCATGAGCGGATTATATCGGCCCGACTCGCATCAGGCGCAGACTTCACGGTAAAAATCCATCGTCCGTCGCGCAAAGACCGGCAGGGAGAACAACTCCAGCGCACGGGCGCGCGCCGCCTCGAGGAGGCCATGCCCAGCCGGCGCCGCCAGGCGCTCCAGCAGCCAGGCATGGGCGGCCTCGGCGCAGCCCTTCGGGATGACCCAGCCGTCCACCTCGTCGCGGACCAGTTCCGGCAGGCCGCCGGCATCGGAGACCAGCGTCGGCAGCCCCATCGCCAGGGCCTCGCAAACGGCATACGATCCCGCCTCATGCAGGGACAAGACGAAACTCATGTGGCAAGCCGCCAGCACTTGACGCGGATCGGCCACGAGCCCCGGAAACCGCACCGCCTGCTCCATGCCCAGTTCGCGAACCTCGCGCCGCAAGGATTCGGGGGGCGGATTGCCCGCCACCAGCAGGCGCAGGCGCGCGCGCGAATGCGGCGGCAGGCGGGCCGCCGCCCGCACGAGGAAGATCCAGCCCTTGTCGTGGTCCGTTCCCCCAACGCTGCCCAGCACCAGCGCATCGTCCGGGAGCTCGCCCAGCAATGCCCGGCGCGCACTCTGCGCGGCCTGTGGCGAGGCGGGCGCAAAATAGTCGGTATCGACCCCCAGGCGTATGGTGTGGATCGGACGGCGGCCGTAGGGCGAATCGCGCAACTGGCGGCTGACGAAATCACAGACGCCGATGGTGCCGTGCGTGCCAAGCCCGGCTCGGATCCAGTTGCCCGGGCTGCCCACCGGTTTGGTGTTGTGCTTGGTCCAGACGATGCGGGGCGCGTGACGCAGCCCCAGGCAGGCCAGCATCACCTGCCGGTGATCCGCCGATCCGTTGACGTGCACGAGGTCGAATTTGCCGTGGCGCAGCAGGCGCCGCATCCGACGGACCTCGCTCAGCATGGGCCACAGCCGCGTGCTGTAGATCGTGTCCAGGCAACGCACGCCGGGAATCCGTCCGGCCAGGGCGAATAGATGGCTGGTCCCCGGAGTCGCCAGCGCGACCTCATGCTCGCCCTGGAAGGTGCGGGCCAGATTGAGGATGTAGGGAGCATGACCGCCGCTGCCACGCGGATGGAAATTGGTGTAGAGGATCTTCATGCAGTCGCAAGGGCGCGGGCCGGGTCAGTAGGATGTCCTGTCAGGGTGGGATTCATCCGCGGCCGCCGGCAAGGTCCGCTCGGCGCGGATACGCTTGCCGTCCTCGAGGCGCGTCAAGCATTTCTGCAGGAAGCGCAGCAGCAAGGTGGACCGCACCACCGCGACGCGCGGCAAAACGAACGGATCGTCGTCCGGGCGGGCCAGCCCGCGGGCGGTGGTCGTGGCGCTGTCATAGCCGCTCTCGCGCACGCAGTCTGCCAGCGCCGGCGTGAATTTGCCGTAAGGGTAGCAGAACGCGGTCACGGGCGCTCCGGCGACCTGCTCGAGGGCGTCGCGCGAATCCCGGATTTCGTTGGCGGCCAACTCGGGGGAGAGTCGCGGCAAGACAGGATGGTTCAAGGTGTGGGAACCGGCCTCATGGCCAGCCGCCACCCAGGCCCGCACCCCCTGGGCATCCATCAGCGGCGAAGGCGGCACGCCTTCGTCGCGGTCCCAGATGTTCGAACCGCCCAATTGGCGGGCGACGAAATAATTGGTCGCGTGAAAGCCGCAGTCCTCGAGGATCGGCACGGCATGATCGAGCACATTGCAATAGCCGTCGTCGAAGGTGATGCCGATGACCTTGCCGTGCTTCTCACCCCGCAGATAGGGCATGAGTTGGGCCATCGACAGGCCCCGAAAGCCCAGGCGCCGCAACCACAGCATCTGCCGCCGAAAATCCCGCGGATGCACGGTCAGGCCCCGATAGGGCGTGCCCCGCGGGGCTGGTTCACCAATCTGGTGATACATGAGGATGGGAATCATGGACGGATTATTCATGAAGGCGGCCTGCGGCCGAGCCAGTATAGCTTCACATAGCGGTAGAAGCTGCCGGTCGCAGCCATTCCCGCCAGCACCAAGCCCTGCCAGCCGTCAAGAAATCCACGTCGCAAAACATAGTGGCGGATGAAGGTCCAGGCGCCATGCCCGAACGGCCCCAGAACGCTGGTGCGCCGGCCGCGCTCGAAGGCGGCGCGCGCCGCCTCGGTGGAATAGCGGTTGATCTTGTCGATGAAGATTTCCAGGCTGGCATAGGGATAGTGCAAGAAATGCCCGGGCAAGGTGCCGACCCGGCCTTGGACCTCGACGCGCTCGTGCACGGGCGCGTCGGTGAAGCGCCCCGCGCCGCGGCGAAACAGGCGGACGACATAATCGGGCCACCAGCCGCTGTGGCGAATCCAGCGGCCGCAAAAATTGGATAGCCGGGCGATCCGGTAGGCGTCGGCATCCGGCGCGCTCAGGATCCGCTGGATGGCCCGCGCCAGCTCGGGCGTGACCCGCTCGTCGGCATCGATCGACAGCACCCAGTCGCCCGTCGCCAGATCCAGGGCGAGGTTCTTCTGGGGACCGAAGCCCGGCCAGTCGGCCGAGGCCTCGACCCGCGCGCCGCGCGCGTGCGCGATGGCGCAGGTCCTGTCGGCGCTACCGGAGTCCAGGACGATGAGCTCGTCGGCAAAGGCCACGGAGTCGAGGCAATCTCCGATATGGGCTTCCTCGTCCCGGGTGATGACGATGACCGACAAGCGCATGCCAATCTCCTTGCGCGAGGTGGACGCCGCAACGCGCGACATCAGGCGCGCCGGCTGCGCTTCCAGCGCTTCCAGCGGTTGAACAGAGGGCCGATCACCGGGTGAGCCGCCACCTGGATGCGGCGTCCCACCGAGCTGCCCGTGGTATCGCGCACGGCGAAGCGGTAGATGTTCAGGGGATCGGCCCCAGGGAGGTTACGACCGAAAGCCTGTGTCGTATACAGGTAGCGAAAACCCGCGCGCTGCGCGATCTCGACATAATCGGCGTCGAAATAGCCTTGGGGCCAGCACAGGTGCGGCGAGGCCTCGCCCAGACGCCGGGCCAGGGTGGCGCGAGACTGGGCCAGTTCGTCGAGCATGCGCGGGTTCTTGCCAGCGGGATCGGTCTGATCCCAGCGGGTGTGCGTATGCGTGTGGCTGTGGAATTCGATCAGGCCCTGCGCGCGCATGGCCTCGATCTCGGACCAGCGCAGCATCACCTCATCCGCCCGGCCCTGGGCGATGCGCTCTTCGCAGTCCCGATGCGCCGGTGTCTCGGGCAGGGTCGCGCCCTGGCCCATGCAGGGCCGTGCGGGGCCATCGCCGATCCAGCCGGTGACGATGAATACCACGGCCTTCATGTCATAGCGGCGCAGCAAGGGGGCGGCATACACCCAATTGTCCAGATAGCCGTCGTCGAAGGTGATCAGCACCGAGCGGCGCGGGGCGCCGCCTTCGCGCAAGTGGCGCGCGAAGGCCTCGGTCCCCAATGCGGTATAGCCGCGCCGGGCCAGCCAGGCGAGCTGGTCCTCGAAATGCTCGGGCGTGGTGGCGATCATGCCGCCCTCCGGTCGAACGTGGTGGTACATCAGCACGGGAACGGTCACTATGGATGCCATGCGAGCTCCTCAAGCCAGCGCCGGTAGCAGGTCTCGGTCTCCCGCCCCAGAGCCTCGCGGGTGAAACGGTCGTCCTCGAGGCAATAGCGCCGGCCCGCCGCGCCCATGCGCGCGCGCAGCGCCGGGTCGAGGGTCAAGCGCTCCAAGGCCTGGGTCAGCGCCGGAATGTCGAACAGGGAAACCAGCAAGCCGCTGACGCCCTCCTCCATCATTTCGGGTACGCCGCCGACCCGCGTCCCCACGACAGGCAGGCCAGCCGCGCCAGCCTCCACAAAGGCCGTGCCCGACGCCTCGATATGGGTGGCCAGCGCAAAGATGTCGCAGTCCGGCAACAGGGCGGGCACATCCCCCCGGTAGCCGAGCAGGTGAATGCGCTCGCCCAAGCCCAGGCCCCGGACGTGGTCGCGCAATTGCTCGAGCGCCGGCGAGCCGCCGCCGACGATGACCAGATGCAGGTCCGGATGGCGCGCAAGCAGAGGCTGCATGGCCTCGATCATCTGGGCATGCCCTTTTTCCTTGCGCAACACCCCGACGCTGCCGACCACCACCGCCTGCGGTCCGAGGCCGAGCTCCGTCCGCAATACTGGGGCGGGCATGGGATCGGGAAAATCGACGGCCGGGTAGACCACGGCGACGTGTTCCGGCGATACGCCGCGCTCGATGAGATGGCGGCGCACGAACTGGCTGGCGGCGATCACCCGCCGGGGGACGCGGGTATAGGACAGGAGCGAGCCCACCGGCTTGGCCAGGTGCCGGGTGCGCACGATCAGCGGCACCCCGGCCAGACGCGCGGCGGCCCCCACCAGCAGGGTGTCGCGCCGGCTGTGGGTGTTGACCACATCGAACGCGCCGCGCCGCATCAGCCGCATCAAGTGTGGCAGGCCCCTGGCGTGATTCCAGGCCCCGTCCATGGGGAGGGTATCCACCTCGAAACCAGCCTCGCGCAAGGCCGGCACGAGGCGGGCGGTGGGCTGGCAGACGGCCCGCACCTGGTGCCCGCGCGCGCGCAAGGCATGCAGCAGGCGGAAAATGTATTGTTCCTGCCCGCCGAACCCCGTGGCCGCCTCGGCATGCAGGATGCGCAAAGGCCTCATCCGTAGTTCACCTGGACGTTGTCGGCGGACAGCCAGCGGCGCGCGCCGGCGATCAGTTCATCGTCCATGTGCACACGCCAGTCCTCGCCCAAGCGCAAGGCGCAGGAGAACGCGGGCCGGCTCAGCCGGATCTCGACCGGAACGCCTTCGCCGGACTGTGCGCGCCAGGGATCGAGCAAGACCCGCAGGGCGCGCGTATCGGCCGCCTCGGGCAGGACCAGTCGCAGCGACTGTGCACGCGATTCACGAATGCGCTGCAGGTCATACAGATCGTCGGCCGACACCCGCAGGCCCCCCGAATACTCGTCGTGGCTGACCCGGCCGTGAATCACCAGCAGGCGATCCTCTTTGAGACGCTGGCGATACTGCTCGTAGAGCTCATTGAAAATCGCCACCTCGATCTGGGCGGTGCCGTCGTCGAGCAGTGCATACAGCATGCGGCCCCGCCGCGTCATGCGCGGACGCACCGCCGCCAGCACGCCGGCAATCCACTGCGACCCTCGCGCTGGCGCCAGGCGGGCCAGCGGCGTGGGCGCGACGCGCCGGACCTCGTCGCGCCAGGCATCAAACAGGTGTCCGCTGAAATAAAAACCCAGGGCCGCCTTCTCCTCGGTCAGGCGGGTCTGCAGGTCCCAGGGCGCGACGCGGGCAAGCTCGCCCGCCACCACCTGGCCGGCGTCATCGTCAAACAAGGACACTTGGTTGGCGTTGCGCTCGGCTTGCTCGGCCGCCTCGACGGCGCTGCCCAGCGTCTCGATCAGGGCGGCCCGATTGGGTTCGAGCGTATCAAAGGCGCCCGCGCGGATCAGGGCCTCGATGCAGCGGCGATTGACGGCATGCCGATCGACGCGCGCGCAGAAATCGAACACGCTTGCGAACGGCCCGCCCTGCGCCCGCGCGCGCAGGATTTCCTCGACCGCGGATTGCCCCGTCCCCTTGACCGCCCCCAGCCCATAGCGGATGGTGCGCGGCGGCCGGCCGCGGGCGGTGTGCTCGTCCTCGACCGGCTCAAAGCGGTAGGCCGAGGCGTTGACATCGGGTGGCAGCACCGCCACATTGTTGACCAGGGCATCGCGCCAGAACACCTGAACCTTGTCGGTGTCATCCATGTCCGAGAGCATGGTCGCGGCCAGGAACTCGGCCGGATGATAGGCCTTGAGCCAGGCCGTCTGATAGGAAATCAGGGCGTAGGCGGCCGAGTGGCTCTTGTTGAAGCCATAGCCCGCGAACTTTTCCATGAGATCGAACAGGTGGGCCGCAAGGTCTGCGTCGTACCCCTTGGCGACTGCCCCCTCCTGGAAAGTGACCCGGTGCTTGGCCATTTCCTCGGGTTTTTTCTTGCCCATGGCGCGACGCAGCAGGTCTGCGCCGCCCAGCGAATACCCACCGATGATCTGCGAGATCAGCATCACCTGTTCCTGGTAGACGATGACCCCATACGTGCTCTTGAGGACGGGCTCGAGATCCGGGTGAAAATAATCGACCTCCGCGCGCCCGTGCTTGCGATTGACGAAGTCCACCACCATCCCGGATTCCAGTGGGCCCGGGCGGAACAGCGCCAGCAGAGCGATCACGTCCTCGAAGGTGTTCGGCCGCATGTCCTTGAGGAGCTCCTTCATCCCGCGCGATTCGAGCTGAAACACCGCCGTGGTGTTGGCTTCGGACAGCAAGGCGTAGGTCGCCGCGTCATCCAGCGGCAGGCTCATCAGGTCGAAGTCACGCTTGCTGGGATTGAACTGGCGCACGTAGCGCACGGCCCAGTCCAGGATCGTCAGGTTGCGCAGGCCCAGAAAGTCGAACTTGACCAGCCCCGCCGCCTCGACATCGTCCTTGTCGAATTGCGAGACCACGCTGGACTCGCTGCCCGGCTGGCAATACAGCGGACAGAAATCGGTCAGCTTGCCAGGCGCGATCAGCACGCCGCCGGCGTGCATGCCGATATTTCGCGTCAGCCCCTCGAGAGGCCGCGCCAAGTCGATCAGGGCGTGGATTTCCTCGTCATTGTCGTAGCGTTCCTTGAAGGCGGGCTCGTGCTCGAGCGTGCGATCCAGCGTCCAGGGGTCCGCCGGGCTGAAGGGAATCATCTTGGACAAGTGATCGCAGACGCTGTAGGGCATCTCGAGCACCCGGCCCACGTCGCGCACCACGGCCTTGGCGCCCAGCGTGCCGAAAGTCGCGATCTGGCTGACCGCCTCGCGGCCGTATTTTTCCTTGACATAGTCGATCACGCGCTCGCGGTTGTCCTGGCAGAAATCGACGTCGAAGTCCGGCATCGAGACCCGTTCCGGATTCAGGAAACGCTCGAACAGCAGGTCGTAGCGCAAGGGGTCCAGATCGGTGATGCCCAGGCTGTAAGCGACCAGCGAGCCCGCCCCCGAGCCGCGCCCAGGGCCCACGGGCACGCCGTGACTCTTGCCCCAGTTGATGAAGTCCTGCACGATCAGGAAATAGCCCGGAAAGCCCATGTCGATGATGGTCTTGCACTCGAGCTCGAGCCGCTCGCGATAGGCCGGCGCCTGGCGCAAACGCTCGGCCTCGTCGGGATAGAGCTGCGCCAGGCGCCTCTCGAGCCCCTGGCGCGCAAGCTCGTGCAGATAATCGTCCAGCGTCACACCGTCGGGCGTCGGAAAGCGTGGCAACTGCGGATGACCGAGATCCAGCGTGAGATTGCAGCGCTTGGCGATCTGCACGGTGTTGGCGAGCGCCGAGGGCACGTCGGCGAAACGCCGTGCCATGTCGGCGCTGTCGGGCATGTACTGGTCCGCCGTAAAGCGCCGCAGCCGCCGGGGATTGCCCAGCAACTCGCCCTCGGCAATACAGACGCGCGCCTCGTGCGCCCGGAAATCGGCCGGCTCGATGAACTGGATCGGATGCGTCGCCACGACCGGCAGGCCCTCGGCCGCCGCCAGGCGCAGGGCCGCCTGCACGTAGGCCTCGTCGCCCTCGAAACCCGCGCGCTGCAGTTCGATGAAATAACCGCCGGGGAAATCCGCCTCCCAGCGGCGCGCCAGCAGCGCCGCCTCGTCGGTGCGGCCGGCCTCGAGCGCCTGCCCCACGTCCCCGGCCCGACCGCCCGACAGGACGATCAAGCCGCTGGCGCCGCCGAGCCATTCGCGCCGCACCTCGGCGCGCCCCCGGTAGCCGTTCTCGGTCCAGGCCCGGGTCAGCAATTCACACAAGGCCAAATAGGCGTCGTGGCCGCTCGCGAGCAGGACGATCCGGTGGGGCTTGTCGCGGTCGGCCGGATTCTGCAGCCAGACATCACAACCCGCGATCGGCTTGATCCCCGCCTTGCGTGCGATCTTGTAGAACTTGATCAGGCCGAACAGATTACCCAAATCCGTCAGGGCCAGCGCGGGCTGCCCAAAGGCAACCGCGCGCCGGACCAGATCGGGGATGCGCGCAATGCCATCGACCACCGAGAATTCGGAATGGCTGCGCAGATGGACGAACGAGGGGGGGGCGGGGTTCATGATCATGGTCGAATTGTACCTAGTGTCCTGTCATCGCAGGCACCGGGCCAGGGGTCGCCGCGCTAGCGCGGCATGGCGGACCAGGCCTTCTGCAAGCGCTTGACCGACACCGGATAGGGCGTGCGCAGGGCCTGCGCGAACAGCGCCACGCGCAACTCCTCGAGCTGCCAGCGGAAGGTCTCGAGCCGCGAGTCCGGCGCCCCCTTCATGGCGGCGTGCGCGCGGCGCCAGGACAATGTGAGGGCCGCAACGTCCGCCATCGCGCGGGCGTCGCGCGCGGGGTCCTCACGTAGTTTGTCGATGCGCACCTGGGCGGCCTTGAGGTAGCGCGGAAAATGGCGGAGCTGCTCGTAGGGCGTATCGCGCAGGAACCCTTTGCCCATCAAGGCCGACTCCTGAGCGCGCAGATCCTCGAGGACCTCGGGCCAGGGCCTGGCCTGAGGCAGTTTTTTGTGCAAGGCGGCCCGCTCGGCAAGGATCTGCCCCGCCAGCCGGGCGATCTCCTGGGCGAGCAGGCTCAGCCGCCCCCTGCCCTGCTCGCGGCGCTGCTCGAAGGCATCGGCGTCCTCGGGCCAAGGCTCGGCCAGGCACGCCTGGTCCAGTGCACAATCGATGATCTGGTCGCGCAGCTCCTGCTGAGTCCCCAGATCCATGTACAGCATCCCCATGCGGGTCAGCTCCGGCAGGTTCTTTTCCAGGAACCTGACCTGTTCACGCAACGCGATCCGGAACAGGCGGCGCAGGCCGGCACGGTGCTCGCGTCGGGCCTCGCGCGGATCGTCGAAGACGTCCAGGTCGCAGGATTCCCCCCGGTCGCGCAGCGCCGGATAGCCGATGAAGGACTGGCCCTTGCGGTGGATCTCCAGCAGCTCGGGCAAGGGCCCGAAAGTCCAGGCCGTCAGCCCCTCGTGGCCGAGCGCCTGCGCCACCTCACGATCGCTGGCCGCGACCTGCTGAAACGAGGCCTGGGCTTGACGCCCGTGCTCGGCGCGTAACTGATCCAGATTGCGGCCGCCCGACAGCATGCGCCCATGCTCGTCGATCACCTTGAAGTTCATGAACAAGTGCGCAGGCAGGGTCTCGAGCTTGAAATCCCCCGTCTGGACACGGATTTTGCGCTGCGCCCAGATGTCCTGGATCAAGGCCGCGAGCAGGCTGATGTCCGGATCCGAGGCGCTCTCGAACCAGCGCTCGTGGAAGCCCGCCGCGTAATCAGGCAAGGGCACGCAATGGCGGCGCAGCTTCTGCGGCAGCGACTTCAGCAGCAGATGGACCTTTTCCTTGAGCATGCCCGGGACCAGCCACTCGCACCCCGCCGCGTCGATGCGGTTGAGGGCGAACAGCGGGACGGCCAGCGTCATGCCATCGCGCGGCGAACCGGGCTCGAAGTGGTAGTCCACCGCCATCTCGACACCCGCGCGCGCCAGGCGCCGTGGGAAGACGTCCGTCGTCACCCCGGCCGCATCGTGGCGCATCAGATCCTCGCGCGTCAGCATCAGCCGGGCGGCGGCCGGGGCGTCCAGCGCGCCGACCCACTTTTCCAGGCTCGCGGTCTGACAGACATCCGGCGGGATCTGCTGCTCGTAGAACGCCTGGATCAGCGCATCGTCGACCAGAATGTCCGGCCGGCGGCTCTGGTGCTCGAGCCGTTCGATCGAGGCGATCAGCTTGCGGTTGTGGACGACGAAAGGCAGTATGGTCTCGATGTCGCCGGGCACCAGCGCATCGCGAATGAAGATCTCGCGCGCGGCCGCCGGATCGACCCGGCCGTAGTGCACCCGCCGTCCCGAATACACCGGCAAGCCGTGGACCGTGCCGCGCTCGTTGGCAACCACCTGGCCCGACTTCTTTTCCCAGCGCGGGTCCGACCAGGCGCGCCGCAGCAGGTGGGCCCCCGCCCGCTCGATCCATGTGGGCTCGATACGCGCCACACAGCGCGCGTACAGGCGGGTGGTCTCGATCAGCTCGCCAGCCAGAATCCAGCGCCCGGCTTTTTTCTGCAAGGGCGAACCGGGATGGATGGCAAAGCGGATGTCGCGCGCCCCTTGGTACAGATTGGCCTCCTCGCCCTTCATGCCGATGTTGCCCAGCAAGCCGGCCAGCAGGGCCATATGGATTTGCTCGACCGTTGCCGGCGCCTGATTGAGCCGCCAGCCCTGCTCGCGCGCCAGCGTCAACAACTGCACCTGCGTATCGCGCCATTCCCGCAGGCGCACGGGGGACAGGAAACTGGCACGCAACCTCTCGACGAGCTTGCGTTGCGAGGCCTTGTGCGCCACCTGCTCGCCATACCACGCCCAGAGTTTGAGCCAGGCCATGAATTCGGACTGCTTGTCGTTGAACTTGGCATGGGCAGCCTCGGCCGCGTCGCGCGCCTGCAGGGGCCGGTCGCGCGGATCCTGCACCGAAAGGGCCGACGCGATGATGAGAATCTCGGTCAGGCACTGCTGCTCGTGGGCGGCCAGGATCATGCGCGCCACCCTGGGATCCACCGGCAGGCGGGCCAGCGACCGGCCGATGGGCGTCAGGCGGTTGCCCGCGTCCAGGGCCCCCAGCTCCTGCAGGAGCTGATAGCCATCGGCCACGGCACGGCCGGTCGGTGGATCGACGAATGGAAAGGCTTCGACATCGTCCAGCCGCAGGGCCTTCATGCGCAGGATCACCGAGGCGAGCGACGAACGCAGGATCTCGGGGTCGGTGAACGGCGGCCGGCCCTTGAAATCGTCCTCCGCATACAGCCGCAGGCAGACCCCGGAGCCGACACGCCCGCAGCGCCCGGCGCGCTGATTGGCCGAGGCCTGGCTGATAGGCTCGATGCGCAGCTGTTCGACCTTGCTGCGCCAGGAATAGCGCTTGATGCGCGCCAGGCCGCTGTCGACCACATAGCGGATCCCCGGCACCGTCAGCGAGGTCTCGGCCACGTTTGTGGCCAGCACGATGCGGCGCGCATTGCCGCGCGGGCGAAAGATCTGCTCCTGCTCGGCGCGCGACAGGCGCGCGTACAGAGGCAGGATGACAGCCCCGGCGGGATGGCGCTTGCGCAGCGCCTCGGCGCACTCGCGGATTTCGCGCTCGCCGGGCAGGAACACCAGCACGTCGCCCGGTCCGTGGCGCGCGCACTCGTCGACGCCGTCGGCCACGGCGTCTATCAGGTCGCGCTCCTCGTCACGCGCCTGCGGCGGTGCGCCGTCCTTGCCTTGCACCGCGGGCTCGGCCACCGGCCGATACAGGATCTCCACGGGGTAGAGCCGGCCCGAGACCTCGATGACCGGCGCCGGCCGCTCCTCTGTGCCGAAGTGCCGGGCGAAGCGCTGCGCATCGATCGTCGCCGAAGTGATGATCAGCTTCAGGTCCCGCCGTCGAGCGAGGAGCTGTTTCAGGAAACCGAGCAGGAAATCGATGTTCAGGCTGCGCTCGTGGGCCTCGTCGATGATGAGAGTGTCATAGCGGCGCAGCAGCGGATCGCGCTGGGACTCGGCCAGCAAAATTCCGTCGGTCATGAGCTTGATGGCCGTGGATGGCCCCGCCCGCTCGCTGAAGCGGATCTGATAGCCGACCCAGTCGCCCAGTTCGGTGTCCAATTCCTCGGCAATGCGCTGCGCCACCGAGGTTGCCGCCAGCCGCCGGGGCTGAGTGTGGCCGATCATGCCCCGGCGGCCGCGCCCCAGCTCGAGGCAGATCTTGGGCAGTTGCGTCGTCTTGCCCGAGCCAGTCTCGCCGCAGACGATCACCACCTGGTGCCCGGCAACCACGCGCGCGATGTCCTCGCGCCGGGCGCTGACGGGCAGCTCCTCGGGATAATTCAGGGCCGGCAGCGGCCGATCGGGGGCGGCGGCCGGAGCGGCGCGCCCTTGTGGTTTTTCAGACGAATTCATGACGTCCCGGATGTTACAGTCAGGAGAATGCCGTGGACGAGGATCGACACACGACACCGGGGATGATCGGTCATTATAATTTTGGCTCGACTCCCCCACGGCCACGACCTCACGCCCCCTCATGACGACGCCAGACACCGACACCTATTCCGCCCAGGACGCTCCCGAATTCGCCCCCGCGCAATTCGTGCGCTGGTTCCGCGAAGTCGCGCCCTATGTACACGACTTCAGGGGCAAGACCTTTGTGGTCGCCTTCGGCGGCGAGCTGATCAACGACGGCGCCCTCGAGCCCCTGGTGGCCGACCTGTCGCTGCTGTCGGCCCTGGGCATCCGCCTGGTGCTGGTCCATGGATCGCGCCCGCAGGTCAACGAGCAGCTCCGGCTCAAAGGCTTCCCCATCCAGTTCAGCCGCGGCGTCGAGCCCACTGGCGCCGAGGCCCTCGAGTGCGCCAAGGAGGCGGCCGGCGAGATCCGCCTGGACATCGAGGCCGCCTTCAGCCAGGGTTTGCCCAACACGCCAATGTCGCATGCCAAGATCCGCGTGATTTCCGGCAATTTCGTCACTGCACGCCCCGTCGGCATCATCGATGGCGTCGATTACAAGCGCACCGGCACGGTACGCAAGCTGGACGTGGACGCCATGCGCAGCATCATCGGCCAGGGCGCCATCGTGCTGCTCTCGCCCCTGGGCTTCTCGCCCACCGGCGAAGCCTTCAACCTGGCCATGGAGGATCTCGCCACCAGCGCAGCGGTCGCCCTGCGTGCCGAAAAGCTCATCTTCCTCACCCAGAACCGCACCATCACCGAGCAGGATGGCTCGGTGGATACGGAATTGGCCCGCAAGGACGCCGACGAGCTCCTGGCCCAGGACACGCTCGACGAGGACACCAGCGCGTTCCTGCGCCATGCCTCTCTGGCGATCAAACGCGGCGTGGCGCGCGCGCACTTGGTGCCCTACACGCTCGATGGCAGCATCCTGCTCGAGATTTTCACCCACGACGGCGTGGGCACCATGGTCGTCGAGGACACCCTCGAGGACCTGCGCCCGGCGGTCGCCGACGACGTGGGCGCCATCGTCCAGCTCATTGAGCCGCTCGAGGCCGACGGCACGCTGGTGCCGCGCGGGCGCGCCGCCATCGAACGCGAGGTCGAGCGCTTCACGGTGCTCGAGCACGATGGGGTGATCTATGGCTGCGTGGCGCTGATTCCCTACCTGGACGAGGGCATGGTCGAGATGGCCTGCCTGATCGTCCAGCAGGAATGGCAGGGCGCGGGCGACGGCGAGATGCTGCTGCGCCACGCCGAATCCAGCGCCCGCGCCATGGGTGCGCGCCGCCTGTTCGTGCTGACCACGCGCACCTCGCACTGGTTCATCAAACGCGGCTTCGCCCAGGGCGGGATTTCCGACCTGCCCAAAGGCAAACAAGCACACTACAATCGTTCGCGCAACAGCCTGGTCTTCATCAAACGGCTCTAAGAGCGATCGACACCGCATGACCGACGCCCGCATCCCGATCCACATCGTCAACCTGCCGTCACGCACCGACCGCCGTGCACGACTCGCCGCACAAATGGCGCTGATGGGCGATTATCCCTATAGCTTCTTTTCCGCGGTGCATGGCGCCCGGCAGCCGGATCACCCGCTGTTCCGGCACTACGACCCCGCTGCGCGCGAGCGCGTCAAAGGCCATGGCAGCCCGCTCAAGCCCTCCCAGCTCGGCTGCTTCGCCAGCCACTACCTGCTGTGGCAGGAATGCGTCGAATCCGGCGCCCCGCTGATCGTCATCGAGGACGACGCCATCCTCGGGCCCAATTTCGCCAAATTCCTCGAACATGCGCCCGCCATCGCGCGGCGCTGGCCGCTGGTGTGGCTGCATGGCAACGACAAGCCCGGGCGCGACCCCAGCATCGCGGTCGACCGCGAGGGGGCCTTCGTGCTGCACAAAAAACTCAAGGGCCACTTCCGCACCGTCGCCTACCTGATCACACCCGCGGGGGCTCAGGCCCTGCTGCGCCACTGCGAGACCTGGATCTATCCCGTGGACGACACCATGATCCGTTTCTATGAGCACGGCGTCGAATCAATCGCGCTGCGGCCCGCCTGCGTGACGCACGACGACGCCTCCGAATCCGACATCCGCGGCCCGGCCTCGCGCGCGCGCCGCGGCCTTGGCGACACGCTGCGGCGCGAGGCCTTCAGGCTGCGCGACAATCTGCGCAAGACGCTCCACAACACCGTGTTCCGCCTGCATCACAGGCGCCTGCGGACATGAGGATCCTCGTCACCGGCGGCGCCGGGTTCATCGGCTCCGCCCTGGTCCGCCACCTGATCCTGAACACCAGCCACTCGGTCATCAACGTCGACAAGCTGACCTACGCCGGCAATCTCGAATCCCTGCGTCCGATCGGGAACGATCCGCGCCACGTGTTCGAACACCTCGACATCTGCGATGCCGAGGGGATGGACCGAATCTTTGCACAGCACCGGCCGGACACCGTGATGCACTTGGCGGCGGAATCCCATGTGGACCGGTCGATCGATGGCCCAGCGGCCTTCATCCAGACCAATATGGTCGGCACCTATACGCTGCTTGAGGCCGCCCGCCGCCACTGGGGCACGCTGGACGCACCCGCGCGCGCGGCCTTCCGTTTTCACCATGTCTCGACCGACGAGGTCTACGGCGACCTCGGTGCGGACGGCGGGCTGTTCACCGAATCGACCCCCTATGCCCCCAGTTCGCCCTATTCCGCCAGCAAGGCGGGATCCGACCACTTGGTGCGCGCCTGGCACCGGACCTACGGCCTGCCGGTGCTGGTGAGCAACTGCTCCAACAACTACGGACCCTACCACTTCCCGGAAAAGCTCATCCCCCTGATGATTCTCAACGCTCTCGAGGGCAAGCCGCTGCCGGTGTACGGCGAAGGCCTGCAGGTGCGCGACTGGTTGTACGTCGAGGACCACGCACGGGCCTTGCTGCACGTGGTGGAGAACGGCACGCCTGGACGCACCTACAACATCGGCGGCCACAACGAACAGCGCAACATCGACGTGGTGCGGGCGATCTGCGCCTTGCTCGAGGAGCTGGCGCCCGCCGCCACACACGGCCGGCGCCCCTATGCCGAGCTCATCACCCACGTCACCGACCGGCCGGGCCACGATGTCCGCTACGCCATCGACGCCGAGCGAATCCACCGCGAATTGGGCTGGACGCCGCGCGAGACCTTTCAGACCGGGCTGCGCAAGACTGTCCGATGGTACCTGGACCACCTGGACTGGTGCCGCCACATCCAGAACGGTGGCTATCGGCGCGAGCGGCTGGGGGTGCATGAGGCGGCGGCGTCGCCACCGCAATGACCGGCACGGAACCACCGCGCGCGCCGCCGTCGGGCCCCTTGCGCATCCTGGTGACTGGCGCCGGCGGGCAACTGGGCAGATCGCTGCGCGCCCGGGTCGCCGAATCGCCACCGCCATCGGCCGCCGTGACCTTTGCCGACCGGACGGCGCTGGACGTGACACGTGCCGATCGCGTCGCCGCGTGGCTGGACCGGCACCCGGCGGACGTCGTCATCAATGCGGCCGCCTATACGGCCGTCGATCGAGCCGCCGCGGAATACGGGCGCGCCTTGGCCGCCAATGCCGAGGCGCCCGGCCTGCTGGCGCAGGCCTGCGCGCGGCGCGGCGCGCGCCTGGTGCACGTCTCGACCGACTATGTATTCGATGGGCGCGCCGGCCGCCCCTACACCGAGGACGACCCCGTCGGCCCCTTGAACGCTTACGGCCGCAGCAAGCTCGAGGGCGAGCGCCAGGTGCTCGAACTCGCGCCGACAAGCCTCGTGCTGCGCTGTGGCTGGATCTTCAGCGCCTACGGCGGCAATTTCGTCAAGACCATGCTGCGGCTGGGCCGCGAGCGCGATACGCTGCAAGTCGTCGACGACCAGATCGGCGGGCCCACCTGGGCCGGGGATCTGGCCCAGGTGCTGCTCGAGCTTGCCATGCAACGGCCGGCGCCGGCGGGCATCTATCATTTCAGCGGCGCGCCCTGGGTGAGCTGGCACGGCTTCGCCCACGAGATTCTCCGGCAGGCCATGGAGCGGGGCCTGCTCGAGCGTCCGCCCGTTCTGAGCGCCATCGCCACGCGGGACCGGCCCCCGGCCGAACCCCGGCCGGCTGACAGCCGGCTCGACGGATCGAAACTCGCCGAGCGTCTGGGCGGCCGCCCGGCCCCCGACTGGCGCATCGGCCTGGCGCGCACGCTGGACACCCTGGCACAGGCCCCCGACGGGCTACAATGACGGTTGTACAGCCACCCGGAGACCGACACCCATGGGCCGCATGATCCACTGCCGTAAATTGAAACGCGAGGCCGAGGGGCTGGACTACCCCCCCTACCCCGGGGACCTCGGCGTACGGATCTGGCGCGAAATCTCGAAGGATGCCTGGGCCAAGTGGCTGGACATCCAGACGCGCCTAGTCAATGAAAACCACTTGAGCCTGGCGGACGCCGAGGCGCGCAAATTCCTGTCCGACCACATGCAGGCGTTCCTATTCGAGGACCGCGACGTCGAGGCCAGGGGCTACGTGCCCCCCGGCCAGTGACTCATTTCTCCTTGGGCTCGGGCGCCTCGCCGCGCGCCATGCGCTCGGTATTGCTGACGCCCATGTGGCGCACATCGTCGCCACGCACCATGTAGATCACCCGCTCGGCCATGTTCTTGGCATGGTCGCCGATGCGTTCGAGCGCGCGGGCGATGAAGACCAGATCGATTGAGCGGGAGATCGTGCGCGGATCCTCGATCATATAGGTAATCATGTGGCGCAGCGCGGCCTTCCATTCGCGGTCGACCTCCTTGTCATTGCGCACGACCTGGGCAGCAGCCACGGGGTCCTCGCGGGCGAAGGCATCCAGCGCGGCGCGTATCATGCCCGCCACGGCATCGGCCATGTGGCGCAACTCGACCACCGGCTCGTAGGACGAGTCGGCCTCGTGGAGGCGGCGCGCCACCTTGGCGACCTTGACCGCCTCGTCGCCGCAACGCTCCATGTCGGTCAGCATCTTGGAGATCGACAACAGCAGGCGCAGGTCGACCGCCGTGGGCTGGTTGCGCGCGATCAGCAGGCCGATGCGCTCGTCGATGGTGACCTCGAGCTGATTGACCTGGCGCTCGTGCTCGCGGACCTTGTCGACTAGGTCGAGCTCGCCGTCGGCCAGCGCGCGCATGCCGTCGAGCACCATGGACTCGACCAGGCCGCCCATCTGCAGGAACATCGAGCGCGTGGTCTCGAGTTCCATATGAAATTGCTTGTTCGTGTGCTCCAGCATGTCCTGACCTCGATAACGGGGAATTGCCTGACCGCAAAGCGTAGCACCCCGGGGGATGCCTTGTCATCGCCGCAGCTTACCCTGTCCGCATGACAGCTTCATGACGACGGCCCACCGCCGGCGCATCCCGCCCCATGGGCGGGGTCCTCACCAAGCGCGACGCAGGGTGCGCACGCCCTCACGGCCGGCGATCAGCGCCACATCCGCGCCCGAGATCGCAAACAGCCCGCAGCACACCACCCCGGGGATGTTGTTGATCACCGCCTCGAACTGCGCGGGCTCGTCCAGTGTCAGCCCGGCGACATCCAGGATGTGCCCGCCATTGTCGGTCACGAAGCCCTCGCGCAGGACCGGCTGGCCGCCAAGCTGCCGCAAGGCGCGCGCCACCGCCTCGCGCGCGAGCGGGATGATTTCGATAGGCAGGGGAAAGCGGCCCAGGCAATCAACGAGCTTGGACTCGTCGACGATGCACACAAAGCGATCGGCCACCGAGGCGACGATTTTTTCCCGTGTGAGCGCACCGCCGCCGCCCTTGATCATATTGAGCGCGCCGTCGATCTCGTCGGCGCCGTCGACATACCAGGCCATGGCGGGTACCTCGTTCAGGTCCAACACCTCGATCCCCGCCGCCCTCAGGCGGCGGGTACTGCGCTCGGAGCTGGAGACCGCCGCGCGGAAATCCCCCCGATGCGCCGCCAACCGGTCGATGAACAGATCGACGGTCGAACCGGTGCCCACGCCCAGGACATCCTCCGGACGCAGCAAGGGCAGGACATGTTCGATGGCCGCCTGGGCGGCCTGTTGCTTGAGCTGGTCTTGGGTCGGCATGATGGTGTGGGTTTGCGGCGAGGGGCTTATTGTACCCGGGCCGGCCGCGGCTCAATCCTGGCGCGCCTGCATGCGGTTGACCGCCACCACGACGATGCCGACCACCAGCATGAACAGCGTGGCCAGGGCATTGATTTCGGGCTTGAGGCCCAGGCGCACGCGCGAGAAGACTTCGAGCGGCAAGGTGGTGTAGCCCGGCCCCGAGAGAAAGGACGCCACCACGACATCGTCCAGCGACAGGGTAAAGGCCAGCAGCCAGGAGGCCAGCAGCGCGGGCGAGATCAGCGGCACGGTGATCAGGAAAAAGACCTTGAGCGGCGACGCGCCGAGGTCCAGCGCCGCCTCCTCGAGCGAACGGTCCAGGTCGCGCACCCGCGACTGGATGATGACCGCCACATAGGCCATGCACAGCGTGACGTGCCCGACCCAGATGGTGAAGATCCCGTTGCCATCGGGCCAGCCTGTCAGCTTGGACACCTCGACGAACATCAGCAGCAGGGAAATCCCCAGGACGACCTCGGGCATCACCAGCGGCGCGCTCAGCATGCCAACATACAGGCCAAAGCCGCGAAAGCGACCCATGCGCGCGAGCACGTAGCCGGCCCAGGTGCCGATCGCCACGGCCGTGGTCGCCGTCAGAGCGGCGATCACGAGCGACAGGCGAGCCGCCTCGAGCAGCGCCTTGTCCTGAAAGAGCTCGACATACCAGCGCAGCGAGAACCCTGACCACGACGTCATCAGGCTCGAATCGTTGAAGGAAAACGCCATCAGGCAGGCAATCGGCACGTACAAGAAGGCGTAGCCGATCACGAGAACCACGAAGCGCAGGACCGGATTGCCCCTCATCGCCGCCGCTCCTTCTCGAGCTGGCGCGCCTGGTTGTACTGAAAGATCGTCAGCGGCACCAGCAGCAGCAGAACCATGACGCACGTCACCGCCGCCGCCATGGGCCAGTCGGCGTTGTTGAAGAACTCGGTCCACATGACGCGACCCATCATCAGGGTATCGGCGCCGCCCAGCATCTCGGGGATCACGTACTCACCCACCGAGGGGATGAAGACCAGCATGGCCCCCGCGATCACCCCCGGCATCGACAGCGGCAGAGTGATCTCGAGGAACGCGCGCCAGGGCCGGGCCCCCAGATCGTAGGCCGCCTCCAGCAGCCGGTGGTCAAGCTTGACGAGGTTGGCGTACAGCGGCAGGATGAAAAACGGCAGATAAGCATAGACCAGGCCGATATACACCGCCAGGTCGGTGCGATAGATCTCGAGCGGGGCGTCGATCAGGCCCAACCCCATCAGCAGGCCATTGAGCAGCCCATCGCTGCGCAGGATCCCCACCCAGGCATACACCCGCAACAGCAGCGAGGTCCAGAACGGCAGGATCACCCCCAGCAGCAGCAGGTTGCGCACCGCGGGCCGCGAGCGCGCGATCTGGTAGGCCATGGGATAGCCGATCAGCGCGCAGCAGGCCGTGGTGATCAAGGCCATCTTGACCGAGTTCAGATAGGTCGCCAGATACAGGTTGTCGGTGAACAGCAGCGCATAGCCGCGCAGGTGCACCGACAACTGCAGGGTGTGGTCCTCGAGGGTCGCCAGCGGCGTGTAAGGCGGGATGCCGAACTGCAGGTCCGCAAAGCTGATCTTGAGCACCAACAGGAACGGCAGCAGCAAGAACACCATCAGCCACAGGTAGGGTACCCCGACGGCCCATTGGCGGGCGGAGGGGCGGACAGACGCGGGCAGGCGCAGGTTCATGAAGACAGCACCGTGCCGGCATCGTGCGCCCAGGAGACGTAGACCTCCTCGTCGATGCCCGGCGCCTCGGCCTGATTCCAATCCAGGCTGGGGACGCTCGCCTCGATCACCTGTCCGGCGTCGAGACGGATCTGATAGCGCGCATAGCTGCCCATCCAGGCCACGTGCGAGACCATGCCGTGGCCCCAGTTGGAATCCGCCGCGGGCTGCTCGCGCAGCACGCGGATCTGCTCGGGACGGATCGAGACGTGGACCTCCATGCCCATGGGCTCGCTCACCCCATGACTGACGTACAGGGGCCGCGACAGGGCGTCGCTGCCGATCAGGACGTGATCGGGTTCGTCGACGACGATGGTGCCAGTGAACAGATTGGTCGAGCCGATAAAGCCCGCCACGAAACGCGTACTCGGAAAGGCATAGACCTCGTAGGGTGTGCCGCACTGCACGATCTGCCCCTCGGTCATCACGGCCAGGCGGCTCGCCATCGTCATGGCTTCCTCCTGGTCGTGGGTCACCATGATGCAGGTGACGCCGACCTGGTCGAGGATCTTGACCAGCTCGATCTGCGTGGCCTGGCGGATTTGCTTGTCCAGGGCCGACATCGGTTCGTCGAGCAGCAGGAGCTTGGGACGCTTGACCAGGCTGCGCGCCAGTGCCACCCGTTGCTGCTGACCGCCCGAGAGCTGCTGCGGCTTGCGCCGCGCATAGCCCGCCATCTGGACCAGATCCAGGGCCTCGAAAACACGCTCGTGGATCTCGTGGCGCGGCACGCCCTCCTGGCGCAGGCCGAAGGCGACGTTCGCCTCGACCGTCATGTGCGGAAACAGGGCATAGGACTGGAACATCATGTTGACCGGCCGCCGGTGCGGGGGCAACTGGGTGATGTCCTCGTCGTCGAGGACGATGCGCCCGGAGGTGGGCTCCTCGAAGCCCGCCAGCATGCGCAGCAGCGTCGACTTGCCGCAGCCGGAGCTGCCGAGCAAGGCGAAGATCTCGTGGCGACGCACCGAGAGGTTGACGGACTGTACCGCCACCGTGTCGCCAAAAATCTTGACCACATCCTCGATGCGCACGAAATCGTCGGCCTCGCCCTGACGGGGCATGCCGCGTACATCCTGCATGCCGCTAGCGCCCGGACTTCAGTTCAGCCCACATGCGCGTCTGCAGGCGCTGGATGGGCAGGGGCTGGGGCTTGATCACGAACAGCGTGGCGGCCACCTCGGCGGGCGGATAGATCATGGGATTCTCGGCGACCTCTTTGATCACATGCTTGCGCGCCTCCATGTTGGCGTTCGGATAGAACATGGTGTTGGTGATCGCGGCGTGCACCTCGGGCGTCTCGATGTAATTGATGAAGGCGTGCGCCTCGTCCACATGCTCGGCGCTCTTGGGGATGGCCATCGTGTCGAACCAGGCGGGCGCGCCGCCCTGGGGGATGAAATAATCGATCGCGTAGGTCTTGCCGGCCTCGCGGGCGCGCGCCGAGGCGATCATCACATCGCCCGAATACCCGTAGACCATGCACAGGCCGCCGGCAGCGAGCTCGTCGATATAGCCCGAGGAGCTGAACTGGCGCACATACGGACGGATGGTCTTGAGCAAGGCCAGCGCAGCCTCGTAGTCCTTGGGCTCGCTGCTGTTGGAGTTCTTGCCCATATAGTGCAGGACCGCGGGAAAAACCTGGGCGGCCTCATCCAGGATGGAAATTCCGCACCCCTGCAGCTTGGCGGCGTTCTCGGGCTTGAACAGCATGTCCCAGGAGCCCAGCGGCGCGTCGGCGCCCATCAGTTCGCGGACCTTGGTCACGTTGTAACCCAAGCCGTTGGTACCGTAGCCCCAGGGCACCAGATATTGATTACCGGGGTCGACCGAGGCCACCAGCGCCATCAGGGCCGGGTCTAGGTACTTCCAGTTGGGAATCTTGGAGCGGTCGAGCTTCTGGAACAGGCCGCCCTCGATCTGACGCGCCGCATAGTTCGTCGAAGGCACGACCACGTCGTAGCCCGACTTGCCGGTCAGCAGCTTGGCCTGCAGCGTATCGTTGCTGTCGTAGACGTCGTAGCGGATCTTGATTCCGGTCGCTTTCTCGAACCCGGAGACCGTGTCCGGCGCGGTGTATTCGGCCCAGTTATAGACATTGACGACGCGCTCCTGCGCGCCTGCGGATGCGGCCGCCATCAGCGCGCCGGACACAAGAATGGCATGGGTGATGCCCAGTTTCATGGCAAAGCCCCCTCTCGTAGTGAAAAACGGGAAAAAAAGGACCGA
This sequence comes from Castellaniella sp. GW247-6E4, assembly GCF_040276065.1. Lineage (NCBI taxonomy): Bacteria > Pseudomonadati > Pseudomonadota > Betaproteobacteria > Burkholderiales > Alcaligenaceae > Castellaniella > Castellaniella sp. GW247-6E4. The sequence goes on from NZ_JBELOI010000003.1 coordinate 29,201, forward strand.
CTCATGCCGCCGGCATGGCGTTCAGCAAGGCGGACGCCCATAGGCCGAACGCAACGCGTCCCACCACCGCGCACCGGGCGCGCCGCACACCTTAACCAAAGAGCGCCGCAGACGCAACAGGTTTTTCCGGCGCTGTCCCTGGGACACCACACCCACGACCGCCCGATCGAAATCGATCAGCCAGACCCGCCCCTGTTCGTCAAGCAAAATATTATGCGCATTCAGGTCGGCGTGCGAGACCCCCGCCTCGTGCATCGCATGGATGGCGCGGGCCACGGGCAGTGGATCCACGGCGTCAACCGGCCCGGCGGCGCGCGCCGCATCGGGGACGGCAGTCGCGCCGAGACATCCGGCCAGGGTCCGCGCCCCCGGAACCCGCGCGACCAGGATGGCGGCCCGATAGCCAAAGCCGTGACGCCAATAGGCCGCTCCGAGCGGCTCGGGCACCGCCACGCCCGCCGTCCGCAGGCGGGCCAGGACCGCATACTCGGCGAACGAGCGCGTGCGCGCCGCCCCCAGCCAGAAATATGCTTCCCGCCCCAGGCGGGCACGCAGACCGCCGCGGCGGTAATGGCGCAGCACGGCCGCGCCGAAAGGCCCCTGGACGAACCAGGCGGCCTGCCTGCCGCCCTCGCCGACAGGCAGGCCGCCGACAGCCTGCGGATCGAACCACTCGGGGCCGGCGCTCTTCGCCAGGAACCCGGGCACGCACAGCGCGCCGCCGTCGAACGCGAGGACGTGCCCCCGCTCGGGCCCGCATCCGATCAACGCCACGCGCTCCGCGCCCCGGTGTCGCGCCTCATGCCCCATCCTCATCGAACACGTGCAATGCATCCTCGATGCGTTCGATGGCGTGGATGCGCAGGCCCTCGATAGGCTGGCGCGGCAGGTTGGCCTTGGGGATCACGGCCCGCCCGAAACCGAGCTTGGCGGCCTCGCGCAGGCGCTCCTGGCCTCGGGGCGCAGGTCGCACCTCGCCCGCCAAGCCGATCTCGCCAAAGGCCAACAGGCCCGCCGGCATCGGCCGGTTGCGCATGGACGACAGGATCGCCAGGCAGACCGCGAGGTCGGCGGCGGGCTCCATGATGCGCACCCCGCCCACCGCATTGACGAAGACGTCCTGGTCGAACGTCGCCACCCCGGCATGCCGGTGCAGCACCGCCAGCAGCATAGCCAGCCGCGCGCTCTCGAGCCCCACGGACAGACGCCGCGGGTTGGGCACGTGCGCGGTGTCGACCAGCGCCTGGACCTCCACCAGCAGCGGGCGCGTGCCTTCCTGGGTGGCCATCACGCAGGATCCCGCCACGTCGCGCGCGTGCCCCGAGAGGAACAGCGCGGAGGGGTTGCTGACGCCCCTCAGGCCGCGGTCCGTCATCGCGAACACCCCGAGTTCGTTGACCGCGCCATAGCGGTTCTTGATCGCGCGCACCAGGCGGAAGGATGAATGGGTGTCGCCCTCGAAATACAGGACCGTATCGACAATATGCTCGAGTACGCGCGGGCCGGCCAGCGCGCCGTCCTTGGTCACGTGGCCGATCAGGATCAGGGTCACGCCGGTCTGCTTGGCAATCCGGGTGAGTTGGGCCGCACATTCCCGCACCTGCGAAACCGAGCCCGGTGCCGCGCTGAGTTCGCCCGAATACAGCGTCTGGATCGAATCAATCACGGCGACGTCCGGCTGGCGTTCGACCAGCGCCTGGGTGATCAACTCGAGGCGGATTTCAGCCAGCAAGTCGACACCCTCGCCCGAGACCTCCAGGCGCTGCGCCCTCAGCGCCACCTGCTCGGCGGATTCCTCGCCCGTGACATACAGGACCGGCCCCGCGCGCGCCATGCTGGCCAGCGCCTGCAGCAGCAGCGTGGATTTACCGATGCCCGGATCGCCACCGATCAGGACCACCGCCCCCTGGACCAGCCCGCCGCCCAGGACGCGGTCGAATTCGGCGATGCCCGTGGGATTGCGCGCCTGCTCGCGCGCCTCGATCTGTGCCAGGCTGCGCACCGGTGTGGCTGCCGCCAGCGGCGCGAAGCGATGCGCCGGACCGGCGGATTGACGGGATTCCTGCAGCGTGTTCCAGGCCCCGCAGTGCGGGCAGCGACCCTCCCATTTCGGGGTCTCGCCGCCGCAGTCCGCGCAGACGAACAGCGTCTTTGCCTTGGCCATGATCAGCGGCCCGCGAGGCTGCCACCCCCGTCCACCCCGAGTTCCTGGCCCGTGATGTAAGCCGCCTCGTCCGACAGTAGAAACGTGACGGCGGCCGCCACCTCGGCCGCCTGGCCCAGGCGGCCCATGGGAATGGTGGCGAGCACGTCGCGCTCGGCATCGCTGCCCACGGGGTACTCCGCGCGAAACAGGCCGGTTTCGATCGGGCCGGGCGACACCGCGTTGACGGTGATTCCGTGCGGCGCCAATTCCAGGGCCCAGGTCCGGGTACAGCCCAGCAGCGCGCTCTTGGCGGCCGAATAGCTGGTGTGTCCGGCGGACCCGTGGACCGCGCGGCCGCAGATATTCACGATCCGTCCTGACTTGCGCGCCTTCATCGAGGTCGTGAAGGCCTGCACGACCTGCACCGAAACGCGCACGTTCAAGTCGAAGGCCTGGTAGAGGGACGCCAAGCCGACCTCGCCCAACGCCTCGGGCAGGGCCGGCCCGACGCTGTTGACCAGCGCATCGACCGGGTACTTTTCCCGGATGACGCGCAGGACCTCCTCGGTCTCACCGGCATTGGAGAGATCGCACCCGTACAAATATCCGGGAAAGTCGATGTCCTGGACATTGCGGGCCAAGCCCACCACATGGCAGCCCTGATCGGCCAGCCGCTGGCTGATGGCCCAGCCGATACCCTTGGTCGCGCCCGTCACCAGCACACAATTGTTTTTCACTTACGGCCCCTCGTCGGAAGATGGCGCGGCGCCCGCGCCCTGGACGCGCCTCGGGACCCGCGGGGCCACGGCGCACAGGAGTTCGTAGCCGATGGTCCCGCAGGGGCGGGCCACCTCGTCGACGGAAGGCCCGCCCTCCCCCCAAAGCACCACCGGCGACCCGACGCGCGCCTGCGGCACGGGGTCGAGATCGGCCACCAGCATGTCCATGGATACCCGGCCCAGCACGCGCGTGCGCACGCCCTCGACGGTGATCGGGGTGCCGGTGGGGGCATGGCGCGGATAACCATCCGCATAACCGCAAGCAACCACGCCCACCCGGGTGGCACGCTCGGCGACGTAACAGTGACCGTAGCCGACGGCGCCGCCGGCGGGCACGGTGTGCGTGCTGATCAGCCGGGAGCTCAAGGTCATTGCCGGGCGCAGCCCCATGGATTCTGCCGAACGCTCGTCGAACGGCGAACCGCCGTACAGGCAAATCCCCGGGCGCACCCATTGCTCGCCCCCCGAGACCCCGGCAGCCAGGCCCTCGGTGAGGGTCGCGGCCGAGTTGCAGACGCTGACCGGCCCAGGCAAGCCCTCGGTCACCTGGGCGAAAACCCGCAACTGTCCGGCGGTCTCGACCGGGTCGTCGTCGGCCCGTGCAAAGTGGGTCATCTTGCCGACGGCGCCCAAAACGCCCTCGGCCTGCAGATCGAGGGCGCGCCGATAGGCCGCACGATACTGATCGGGCTGAAATCCCAGGCGATGCATGCCGGAGTTGAGCTTGACGAAGGCGTCCAGGGCGTGGCGCACCTGGCCCGCCTCGAGCATCTCGAGCTGCTCGGCGCAATGGATTGCGGTCGTGATCCGGTAGTGATCCAGCACCTCGATGTCAGCCGGCTCGAAGAACCCCTCGAGCAGCAGCAAGGGGCCGCTCCAGCCGTGTTCGCGGCAGCGCACCGCCTCGTCGAGATCCAGCATCGCCAGTCCATCGGCCTGGGCGAACCCTTCGACCGCCGGCTCGATCCCATGGCCGTATGCATTGGCCTTGATCACTGCCCACACCGAGGGACGCGGCACCGTGGCGCTCCGGCTCAACATGCCGGCGACGGTTTCCAGATTGTGGGACAAGGCTGGCACGTGGACGGTGGCCAGGATCGGGCGCGGCATGGAATCCCCCAAGACGAGAAGAACGGCAGCTACCTGATAGCCGCCGCTCAGTATACTGCCTGATTATGGCTGTCGATCATTATGAAAATTTCCCCGTCGCCTCGCTGCTGCTGCCCGCAAGGCTGCGTCCGGCGGTGCGCCACGTCTACGCCTTTGCCCGCGCGGCGGATGATATCGCCGACGAGGGCGAGGCGTGCGTCGAGGAGCGCGCGCGCCAGCTCGAGGCCTGGCGCGCCGCCCTGCATGCGCTGGCCGCGCGGCGCGATCCCTGTGCCGGCCTGGATCCCGCCCATGGGCCGATCTTCCACAACCTCGCCGGGACGATCGCCCGCCACAGCCTGCCCATCCAGCCGTTCCTCGACCTGCTCTCGGCATTTTCGCAGGACCTGCGCACGACGCGCTATGCCGACGAGGCCGGGCTGCTGGACTACTGCCGGCGCTCGGCCGATCCGGTGGGCCGCATCATGCTGCACCTGTTCGGGGCCGCCGACTCGCACAACCTCGGCCAGTCCGACGCCATCTGCACCGGGCTGCAGCGCGTGAATTTCTGCCAAGACGTCGCCATCGACTGGGCCAAGGGCCGGCTCTACATCCCACAAGACAGCCTGGCGCGCCACGGCGTGGACGAATCCTACATCGACGCCTGCACGCGGCAACCGCCGGACCGGCCCTCGGAGGCCTGGCAGGCCCTGATGCGCGAGCAGGCCGCCCAGGCGGGCGCCGCGCTGGTGGCGGGGGCCGCCCTGGCTTGGCGGCTGCCCGGACGCATCGGCCTGGAGCTGCGCCTGGTGGTGCACGGCGGCCTGCGCATCCTCGAGAAGCTCGAGCACCGCGGCTATGACGTCTTCGCCCAGCGCCCGACCCTCACACGCGGCGATGGCTTGCTGCTATGCTGGCGCGCGTTGTGCACCGCATGCCCCACTCCTCGCCCGTTTCCCGACCCCAGACGATGAATCCCGACGACTACTGCCAACAAAAGGCCGCGCGCAGCGGCTCGAGCTTCTACTACGCCTTTCTGTTCCTGCCGCCCGAGCGGCGCAAGGCGATCACGGCACTGTACGCGTTCTGCCGCGAGGTCGACGACATCGTCGACGAGACCTCCGAACCCTCGGTCGCCCGGATGAAGCTCGCCTGGTGGCGCACGCAGGTCGAACAGATGTTCCAGGGTTCGCCCGATCACCCGGTGGCCATCGCCCTGGCGCGTTACATCGAGCCCTTCGGCCTGCGCCCCGACCCGCTGTACGCGGTGATCGAGGGCATGGAGATGGATTTGGACCAGTTCCGCTACCCGGACTGGGCAGCCCTGCGCAAATATTGCTGGCACGTGGCCGGCGTGGTGGGCGAGCTCAGCGCGGCGATCTTCGGCCACACCGATCCGCGCACGCTCGTATATGCTGAAACGCTGGGCCTGGCCTTCCAGATGACCAACATCATCCGCGATGTGGGTGACGATGCGCGCCGCGGCCGGATTTACCTGCCGGCCGACGAAATGGAGCGCTTCGGCGTCACGGTGGACGACATCCTCGATGCCCGCCACTCCGAGCGGTTCGAAGCCCTGATGGCCTTCCAGACGCAGCGCGCCCGCGATCTGTACCGGGATGCGATGCGCGCCCTGCCCGACGCCGACCGGCGCGCCCAGCGTCCGGGGCTGATGATGGCCGCGATCTACCACGCCCTGCTTGGCGAGATCGAGCGCGACCGCTGGCACGTCCTCGACCAACGCATCGCCCTCACCCCGATCCGCAAGTTCTGGCTCGCCTGGAAAATCTGGGTCACCGGAGGACACGGACTGATCGGGCGGCTGGCCGGCCCATGAGGGTCGCCGTCATCGGCGCGGGCTGGGCCGGCCTGGCCGCCGCCCTGCGGCTGCGGCGGATGGGCTGCGAACCATGGGTCTTCGAGGCCGCGCGCCACAGCGGCGGGCGAGCCCGCGCCGTGTCCAGGCCCGGCCTGGGGACGATCGATTGCGGCCAGCACATCCTGTTGGGCGCCTATCGTGAAACGCTGGACCTGATGCGCGAACTCGGCGTGGACCCTGACACGGCGTTTCACGCCCAGACCCTGCGGCTGGCCTCGGCCGATCGACGGTTCCAACTGGGCGCCTGGCCCCTGCCCGCCCCTGCCCACGCCTTGGGCATTCTGTTGGGCGGGCGCGGCCTGAGCGCGCGCGAACGCTGGAGCCTCGCCCGCATCCTGGGCGCGCTCGGCGCCCGCGCGGCCGACCCTGTGGACACCGACACCGTATCCCGCTGGCTGGGCCGGCTGGGCTGCCCCGAACGCCTGCGCCGACTGCTGTGGGATCCCTTGTGCCTGGCCGCGATGAACACCCCCTCAGAGGTCGCCGACGCGCGCCTGTTCGTCCGGGTGCTGCGCGACAGCCTGGGCGCCGGTGCGCACGCCAGCCGCCTGCTGATCCCGCGCGGCACCCTGGACGAGCTGTGGCCCGACCAGGCTCGCGCGCGCCTGCCACGGCTCGCCGTCGGCCATCGCGTGGGCGCGCTGGAGGCCGTGCCCAGCAGCGGCTATCGGGTGGATGATGCGGTCTTCGACGCGGTGGTCCTGGCCACGCCGCCCAGCGAAGCGGCACGCTTGCTCCAGGGCCTGCCGGGCGGCGCACAGTGGCTCGCCGACTGGCCCCAGTGGCGCTTCGAGGGCATCGGCACCGTCACCCTGCGCCTCGAACACCCCTGGGGCTCAGGCGAGGCCATGCGCATGCTCGAGGAAAAATCCGACCACGGGGCATACGGACAATGGCTGTTTGACCGCAGCGCCGTCACGGACGGAGCGGCCGCCTGCCTGGTACACACCGTCATCAGCGGGGCCAGCCGCACGACCGGCCGCGACACGACCGCCATCATTGAGGGGGTGATCGGGCAGATTCGCGAGCAGGCGCCCGAGCGGCTGCCCGCTGTCCTCGCCAGCACCCTGATCACCGAAAAGCGCGCCACCTTCAGCGCGGTTCCCGGCCTGCGCCGGCCCGCGAACCGCACGCCCTGGCCGCGCCTGACGCTAGCGGGCGACTGGACCGACACAGGCTATCCCGCCGTCCTCGAAGGCGCCGTGCGCAGCGGCCACCGGGCCGCCGAAGCGCTGGCGCTCGACTGAGGACGCCCCTCGGGGGCCGGGCGCGCCTTCCGCGCCTGTCGATCGAACCGCGGCGGCGCGCGCTACAGGCCGTGGCGATCCAGGTAGTCCGCGACCAGCCGGGCATCGCAATCCATCACCTGCACGCGCTGCGGGCGCTGCTGCAGGTCGCGCAAGGCCTCGGGCACCGGTGGCGCCTCGCCAATGGCTTCCTGGATGGTTTCGGCGAACTTGGCCGGCAAGGCGGTCTCCAGAACCAGCATCGGCACGCCGTCCTCGAGATGTTCGCGAGCGACCTTGACGCCATCGGCGGTGTGGGGATCCACCAGCACCCCAGTCTCGCGATACAGGCCGCGAATGGTGTCCAGGCGGTCGGCATGCGTGCTGACGCCGGCCACGAAGCCATAGCGCTCGGTGAAGGTCGAGCGGAGTGCGGACAGGTCGAACTGCCCGTCGCGCGCCAGTGCCGCCCACAGGGCGCTCACGCGCGCGGGATCCTGGTCCACCAGGTCGAATACGAAGCGCTCGAAGTTGGAGGCGCGCGAAATGTCCATCGACGGGCTGGACGTGGCGTGCGTCTGGCTGGCCGGCCGTGGACGATACACGCCCGTGCGGAAAAATTCCTCGAGCACGTTGTTCTCGTTGGTCGCCAGCACCAGGCGCCGGATGGGTACGCCCATTCGGCGGGCGATATGCCCGGCCAGAATGTTGCCGAAGTTGCCCGACGGCACCGCGAAGGACACGGGCTGCCCCGGCCGCTCGGTGGCGCGCAGCCAGCCCCAGACGTAATACACGATCTGTGCCGCGATGCGCGCCCAATTGATCGAGTTGACCGCCCCCAGGCGGCGGGCGCTCTTGAAGTCCAGGTCGCCGGCCAGGGTCTTGACGATGTCCTGGCACTCATCGAACACGCCGCGCACAGCGATGTTATGGATGTTCTCGTCCTGCAGGGAATACATCTGCGCGCGCTGGAACGCGCTCATGCGGCCATGGGGCGAGAGCATGAACACCGCCACGCCACGCTTGCCGCGCAAGGCGTACTCGGCGGCCGAACCGGTATCGCCCGAGGTCGCCCCGAGAATATTGAGCACCTGGTTCCGGCGCGCGAGAACATGCTCGAAGGCCTGCCCCAGGAACTGCATGGCCATGTCCTTGAACGCCAGCGTCGGCCCCTCGGACAGACCCAGCAGCGCCAAGCCGGGCTGCAGGGGCTTGATCGGCGCGATCATCGGAAATACCTCGGGTGCATAGGCCGCCCGCGTCATGGCCTGCAGGTCCTCACGCGTGATGTCGTCGATGAACAGACCCAGCACGCAGGCCGCGAGGCCGGCATAGTCAAGCTCGCGCCAGGCCTCGAGGGTGTCCGCATCCAGGCGCGGCAGCGACTCGGGCAGGGTCAGGCCACCGTCGGGCGCCAGGCCCTCGAGGAGGATGTCGCAAAACGGCAGAGGGGCCATGCCGCCCCGGGTCGAACGGTATTTCAATTGATGTTCTCCACGCGCAGGCGCGTGACGCCGGAATGGACGAAGGGCATCCCGCGGATCACGTCCAACGCCTCGTCGACGTCGCCCTCGCGCGCCTCATGGGTCAGGAAAATAATGTCGGCCTGATGCTCGCCGTGCGGCTGCTGGAACATGGAGCCGACCGAGATTCCGGCCTGGGAGAGCACCCGCGCCAGATCCGCGAGAACACCGGGCCGGTCGTCGACGCGCAACCTCAGGTAGAAGCTGGTGCGCACCTCGGCCATCGGCAGGACGGGAATATCCGCCATGGCATCGGGCTGAAAAGCCAGGTGCGGGACCCGGTGCTCGGGATCGGCCATCTGCAGGCGCGTGACGTCAACCAGATCGGCCACGACCGCCGAGGCCGTCGGCAGGGCACCCGCGCCCTGCCCATAATAGAGCGATGGTCCCACCGCGTCGCCGCGCACCAGCACCGCGTTCATGGCACCCTCGACATTGGCCAGCAGGCAATGATCGGGCACCAGCGCCGGGTGCACACGCAGCTCGATGCCGTCGGGCCGGCGGCGCGTGATGCCCAGCAGCTTGATACGGTAGCCCAGGCGCTGCGCATGCACGATGTCCTCGGAGGCCAGCCGGGAAATGCCCTCGACATAGGCCTTGTCGAACTGCACCGGAATGCCGAAGGCGAGCGAGGCCAGCAAGGTGAGTTTGTGCGCCGCGTCCACCCCCTCGATATCGAAGGTGGGATCGGCCTCGGCATAGCCCAGGCGCTGAGCCTCGGCAAGGACCTGATCGAAAGGCAGGCCGCGGGCGCGCATCTCGGACAGGATGAAATTGGTGGTGCCGTTGATGATTCCCGCCACCCACTGGATCCGGTTGGCGGTCAGGCCCTCGCGGATCGCCTTGATGATGGGGATCCCTCCAGCGACGGCGGCCTCGAAGGCGACCATGACGCCGCGCGCCTGCGCCGCGGCGAAGATCTCGTCGCCGTGAACGGCCAGCAGCGCCTTGTTGGCGGTGACCACGTGCTTGCCGTGGGCAATGGCCTCGAGAATGCACTGGCGCGCCAGCGTGTCGCCGCCGATCAGCTCGACGATGATGTCGATGTCCGGGTCGCGGGCCAGCGCCAGGCCGTCGGTGGTCACGTGCACGTCGGGGCCGACCAGGGCGCGCGCCTTGGCGACGTCGCGCACCGCCACCGCCACCACCTCGAGGCTGCGGCCCGCGCGGCGGGCAATCTCGGAGCCATTTTGCATGAGGACGGTCCAGACCCCGCCGCCCACGACTCCCAGACCCAGCAATCCGATGCGTATCGGCTTCATTTCAACAACCCATCCTTACGAAACATGTCCTTGATCCCCCGCACCGCCTGGCGCGTCCGTTGTTCGTTCTCGATCAGTGCAAAGCGCACGTACTCGTCGCCATAGTCGCCAAAGCCGATGCCCGGCGAGACGGCGACCTTGGCGTCCGCAAGCAAGTGCTTGGAAAATTCCAGCGAGCCCCGCGATCGATAGGGCTCGGGAATGCGTGCCCAGATGTACATCGAGGCCTTGGGGACGTCGACGTCCCAGCCCGCCTCCTGCAGGCCGCGGGCCAGCACGTCGCGACGGTTGCGGTATTGCTCGACCACTTGGGCGACGCATTCCTGGGGGCCCTCGAGCGCGGCGATGGCGGCCACCTGGATGGGTGTGAACGTGCCGTAGTCGTGATAGCTCTTGATCCGCGCCAGAGCATGGACGAGCTCGCGGTTGCCCACCATGAAGCCGATGCGCCAACCCGCCATGTTGTAGCTTTTGCTCATGGTGAAGAATTCGACAGCCACCTCGCGCGCGCCCGGCACCTGCATGATGGACGGCGCGACATAGCCATCGAAAGTGATGTCCGCATAGGCCAGGTCGTGCACCACCAGGATACCGTGCTCGCGCGCCAGGGCCACGATGCGCTCGAAAAACGACAGTTCCACGCACTGCGCCGTGGGATTGCTGGGAAAACCCAGAATCATCATCTTGGGCTTGGGAATGGCCTCACGCACGGCGCGCTCGATTTCCTCAAAGAAATCCAGGCCCGGAGTCATGGGCACCGAGCGGATGTTGGCGCCGGCGATGACCGCCCCATAGATATGGATGGGATAGCTAGGATTGGGCACCAGCACCGTGTCGCCCCGGTCCAGCGTGGCCAGCATCAGGTGCGCCAGGCCCTCTTTGGAGCCGATGGTGACGATGGCCTCGGAATCCGGGTCGATGTCGACCTGGTAGCGACGCTGGTACCAGCCCGAGATCGCGCGGCGCAGGCGCGGAATCCCCTTGGAGACCGAATAGCCGTGCGTGTCGGGGCGGTTGGCCACCTCGACCAGCTTGTCCACGATGTGCCGGGGCGTAGGGCCGTCCGGATTCCCCATGGACATGTCGATAATGTCCTCGCCTCGCCGGCGCGCGGCCATCTTGAGCTCGCCCGTGATGTTGAACACATAGGGAGGCAGACGCTCGATGCGCGGAAAGGTGGTCATGATGGTCCTCGAAGGGGGTGTGGCCCGGGAAAAACGCCGTTTGCAAGCGTGGCTGCGGTGCAGCAAATCCAATAATCTAGCGCAAGCGATGGAGACTCGCAAATAGCGGGCGCCGGAACGGCCGGACGCCGGAGCATCCGTCACAGGAATCGCGGGAGGATTGCGCTATGATCACAGGAGTAACGGAGCCGTCTGTGCAACTGCAAAAAGATTCCAACCCCGCGCTCAACACCGTCACCGCTTATGGCGACGATTACCTGGAAATCAACCGGGTGCGCTTCCGGACCGCTGTCAGCTTCACCCCCGAAGGCCCCATCCGCAGCCTCGAGCTCGTATCGCCGGCGGATATCGACGCCGCGCTGCTGCGCGGCCTGGTCGGCTTGCAGGACACCCACCGCGATCCGCTCGCCTTCCTCGACGACGCGCCCCCCACCCTCCCGCCGGGCGCACCCGAGGTGGTGCTGATCGGCACCGGCTCCCGGCACACCTTCCTGCCGCCCGCGGTGACCAGCGCCCTGCTGGCCCTGGGCATCGGCATCGAAACCATGACCACCCAGGCGGCCGCGCGCACCTACAACATCCTCATGTCCGAGGAGCGTCGCGTGCTCGCCCTGCTGCTTCCCGGAGACCCCGAACCATGACACAGATCGCCACCGGCCGGCCCCTGCCCGCCTTCACCGCCTCGTCCACCGCCGGGGACATCGACAGCCGCACGCTGCACGGCCGCCCCTTCGTCCTGTATTTCTATCCCAAGGACAACACCCCGGGCTGCACCACTGAATCCCAGGACTTCCGCGACCTGTACGCACAGTTCCAGGCGGCGGGCTGCGCGGTCCTCGGCGTGTCGCGCGATTCGCTGAAATCCCACGAGGGATTCATCGAAAAGCAATCCCTGCCCTTCCCCTTGATCAGCGATCCGGACGAGGCCCTATGCACGCTGTTCGACGTCATGAAACTCAAAAACATGTACGGCAAACAGGTGCGCGGCATCGACCGTAGCACCTTCCTCATCGACAAGGACGGGGTGCTGGTGCGCGAATGGCGCGGCGTCCGGGTGCCGGACCATGCGCTCGAAGTCCTCCAGACCGTCCAGACTCTCGCGGCCTGACCGCAAGCCAGGAGCCTCGCCTCTATGCCCCTACCCAAGCAGCCTACCCGCATGGGTTCCGTCGTGCAGGTCGACCCCACCCCCATCGAGGCAATCTCCAAACCGGCAGCCCCGGCAGCCCGCGCCCCAGAGCCCGCGGCCAAGGCCCCGGCCCGTCGCACGGCGGCCATCCTGACCAAGGTCCGACAGCCGCCGGAGGCACCCGCGGCCGACGCCAAGCCTCGCGAGGCACCCGCCGCTGCCCCCGCCAAGGCCCCCCTGGCGCCGCCGCGCCCCAAAAAGAGCGTCGCCGCGGCACGGCGCCTGCCGGTCGCGCAGCGCAAGCTGTTCGTGCTCGATACCAACGTGCTGCTGCACGACCCCACCTCGCTGTTCCGCTTTGCCGAGCACGACGTCTTTCTGCCGATGATCGTCCTCGAAGAGCTCGACCACCAAAAGAAAGGCATGTCCGAGGTGGCGCGCAACGCGCGCCAGGTCAGCCGCTACCTAGATGACTTGATCGGCACCGAAAACCTCGCCAAAGGGGTGCCCCTGGACACCCTCGGCAACCAAGAGGCGCTGGGCACCCTGTATTTTCAGACCTCTGCCAAGGACACCCGGCTGCCGATCGAGCTGCCCATGGGCAAGGCCGACAACGTGATCCTCGGCATCGTCCATAGCCTGCAGCAGGAAAATCCCAAACGCGAGGTCGTGCTGGTGTCCAAGGACATCAACATGCGCCTCAAGGCGCGTGCCCTGAGCCTGCCCGCGGAGGACTACCTGAACGACCACGTCCTCGACGACTCGGACCTGCTCTACGATGGCGTCATGCCGCTGCCCGAGAACTTCTGGGTGCGGCATGGCAAGAACATCGAATCCTGGCAGCAGGGCGGCATCACCTACTATCGGGTGCGGGGGCCGCTGTGCACCGAATTCATTGTCAACGAGTTCGTCTACTACGAAGGCGAGATGCCTTTGTACGCCCAGGTCAAGGAGGTCACCGGCAAGAGCGCCGTGCTGGCCACGCTGCGCGATTACAGCCATGCCAAGAACAGCGTCTGGGGGGTGACCGCGCGCAACCGAGAGCAGAATTTCGCCCTCAACCTGCTGATGAACCCGGAAATCGACTTTGTCTCGCTGCTGGGCCAGGCGGGCACCGGCAAGACCCTGCTGGCCTTGGCCAGCGGCCTGGCTCAGACCCTCGAGACCAAGCGCTACAACGAGATCATCATCACCCGCGCCACCGTGCCCGTGGGCGACGACATCGGCTTTCTGCCCGGCACCGAAGAGGAAAAAATGCTCCCCTGGATGGGCGCGCTCGAGGACAACCTCGAGGTCCTGCATCAAGGCGCCGGCAACCTGGGCGCGACCAGCAACGGCGGCCCGGACTGGTCCAAGTCGCCGGCCATGGACCTGATCCGGGCGCGCATCAAGGTCAAGTCCCTCAACTTCATGCGCGGGCGCACGTTCCTGAATAAGCTCCTGATCATCGACGAGGCCCAGAACCTCACGCCCAAGCAGATGAAGACCCTGGCCACGCGCGCCGGCCCCGGCACCAAGATCGTCTGCCTGGGCAACATCGCACAGATCGACACGCCCTATCTGACCGAGGGCAGCTCGGGGCTGACCTATGTGGTCGACCGCTTCAAGGGCTGGCCGCACGCGGGGCACATCACCCTGCAGCGGGGCGAGCGCTCGCGCCTGGCCGACTACGCCAGCGACGCTCTCTAGGGCCGGCTGGCGCCATGGACACGCCCCCGCGCCACGGCCGCCCCCTGGCCTTCACCATGGGCGACGCCGCCGGCATTGGCCCCGAACTGATCCTCAAATTGTTCGCCGAGGGCCTGCCGCACCCGGCGGTGGTGTACGGCGACGCGGGCGTGCTGCGCGCCACCTGCGAGCGGCTCGGGCTGCGGGACCGGCTGCGGATCGAGGCCCTGGATGCTCCCGGGCCAGGCGCCGCGCACGGCACGGTGGGGGTGCTCAACCGCTGGGCAGCCCTGCCGCCCGGCTTGATGCCGGGCCACCTGGACGCGCGCGCCGGGCGCGGCGCCTACGAGTACCTTTGCCACGCCATCGACGACGCCAAGGCCGGGTGCGTGCGGGCACTGGTGACCGCGCCACTCAACAAGCTCGCCATGCTGGCGGCGGGCCTGGATTTTCCCGGCCATACGGAAATCCTCGCCGAACGCACCGGTACGGCCGACTACGCCATGATGCTCGCCAATCCCGAGTTGCGCGTCATCCTGGCAACCATCCACATCCCGCTCTCGGCCGTGCCCGGCAGCCTGGACGCCGAATCCCAGCGGCGCATCATCGGCCTCGCCCACCGCGCCTGCCGCGGCGAGGGCATCGCCCGGCCGCGCATCGCGGTGGCCGGGCTGAATCCGCATGCCGGCGAAGGCGGCAAGTTCGGCGACGAGGAGGCCCGCCACATCCTGCCCGCCATCCAGCGGGCGCAGGCCGACGGGCTGGATGTGAGCGGCCCATGGCCGGGGGACACGGTCTTCATGCGCGCCCGTCGGGGCGAGTTCGACATCGTCGTGGCGCAATACCACGACCAGGGCCTGATTCCCGTGAAATACATGGGCCTCGAGGAAGGCGTCAACGTCACAGTCGGCCTGCCCTTCGCGCGCACCAGCGTGGACCACGGCACGGCCTTCGACATCGCCGGCCAAGGGATCGCCGACCCGGCTTCGCTGCGCGCTGCGGTGCGGATGGCCCTGCGCATGAGCAGCACCGAGGTCGAATAGGCAAGCCGGCCAGGCCGGCGCGAGTGCCCTGGCTAGAAACCGGGCGCGGTCGAGAAATTCAGGAAACGGGTGCTCGCCCCCTGAAAGGTCAGCCGCACGGTGCCGATCGGGCCGTTGCGCTGCTTGCCGACGATGATCTCAGCCGTCCCCTTGTCGGGGGAATCGGGGTTGTAGACCTCATCGCGGTAGATGAAGATGATCAAGTCCGCATCCTGCTCGATGGCGCCGGATTCGCGCAGATCGCTCATCACCGGGCGCTTGTTGGGGCGCTGTTCCAGGCTGCGGTTGAGCTGCGACAAGGCGACCACCGGGCAGTTCAGCTCCTTGGCGAGGCTCTTGAGCGAGCGGCTGATCTCGGAGATCTCGGTGGCCCGGTTCTCGCCCGAGCCGCTGGCCGACATCAGTTGCAGGTAATCGATGATGATCATGCCCAATTGCCCGCATTGGCGCGCCAAGCGGCGCGCACGGGCGCGGACCTCCATCGAGGTCAGCGCGGGGGTCTCGTCGATATAGATCTGCGCCTCCTGGACGCGCTGCACGGCGTGCGTCAGGCGCGGCCAGTCCTCCTGACTCAGCTTGCCGGTACGCATGCGGTGCTGGTCGAGCATGCCCACCGATCCCACCATGCGCATGGCGAGCTGCACCGCGCCCATCTCCATCGAGAACACCGCCACCGGCAGGCCTTGCTCGATCGCCACGTGCTCGCCGATATTCATGGCCAAGGAGGTCTTGCCCATTGATGGGCGCCCGGCCACGATCACCAGGTCGCCGGGCTGCAGGCCGGAGGTCATCCGGTCGAGATCGGTAAACCCCGTGGGCACGCCGGTGACATCGGAGTCGCCCTCGCGATGATAGAGTTCGTCGATGCGGCTGACGACCTGCGACAGCAGCGGCTGGATTTCCTGGAAACCGGCGGTGCCGCGCGCACCCTCCTGGGCGATCTGGAACACCCGCGACTCGGCCTCGTCGAGAATCTGACGCGCCTCCTTGCCCTGTGGGTTGAACGCGGTCGATGAGATCTCGTCGGCGACCGAAACGAGTTTGCGCAACATGGCGCGCTCGCGCACGATCTCGGCATAGCGCCGGATGTTGGCGGCCGATGGGGTGTTGTGCGCCAACGCATTCAGGTAGGCCAGGCCGCCGCATTCCTCGGCCTTGCCGGCGATGGCCAGGGATTCGTGCACGGTCACCACGTCGGCCGGGCGCACCAAGCCCACCAGCCGCGTGATGTGCTGCCAGATCAGACGGTGGTCGAAGCGGTAGAAATCATCGTCGACCAGAACGTCCGCGATCCGGTCGAAAGCCGAATTATCCAGCAGCAGGCCGCCCAGCACCGATTGCTCGGCCTCGACAGAGTGCGGGGGTACGCGCAAGTAATCCAGTTGCGCATCCGTATCGATATCCACGCCCAATCCTCGCTGTGCCGCCTCGAGCCATCAAAGGGAAAATCAAAAAGCCGGCGAGGCGCCGGCTTTTCCTGGCGCCATGCCCATCCCCCCGCAAAGGGGAATGTAAGCATAGCACCCCATGGGATTCCCCCGCAGGGCGTTCAGGCCATCTCGCCTTGCACCACGACGGTGATGTCGGCCACCACGTCGGCGTGCAGCACGACTTGCAGCGGGAACTCGCCCACCGCCTTGATGGCACCGTCGGGCATGCGGATCTGGCCCTTGTGCACGCCCGCGAAGCCGGCCGCCAGCAAGGCGGAGGCGACGTCCATGGTCGTGACCGAGCCGAACAGGCGGCCATCCACGCCGGCCTTTTGGCTGATCACCAGGTTGTGGCCGACGAGGCGCTCGCCGACGGCCTGGGCCGCGGCGAGTTTCTCGGCCTGGTGCTTTTCCAGCTCGGCGCGGCGCGCCTCGAATTCCTTGAGGGCGGCCTCGGTCGCACGGCGCGCGATGCGCTGCGGAATCAGGTAGTTGCGCGCATAGCCGTCGCGCACACGCACCACATCCCCGAGATTGCCGAGATTGGCGACTTTTTCAAGCAGAATGACTTGCATGACGGATGACCTCGGATCAGTTGTGGTTGTCGGTGTACGGCAACAAGGCCAGGAAACGGGCGCGCTTGATGGCGGTATCCAGTTGGCGCTGGTAGTGCGCCTTGGTGCCGGTCAGGCGGGCGGGAATGATCTTGCCGTTTTCCTGGATGAAATCGCGCAGCGTGTCCAGGTCCTTGTAGTCGATCTCATCGACGTTGGCAGCGGTGAAGCGGCAGAACTTGCGGCGCTTGAACAGCGGGTTCTGCTGGGTGAATTTGCGTTTTTCCTTGGACTTTTTGAAGTAAGCCATGATGTATGCCTTTAACGTGTGTCGGGCCTGTGCCCGAAGTATTCATTCATGAACGGCGGGACGCCTGGCGGATATGCAGGACCAAGCGGGAGGAGCCTTTGCGCGACGGTGCGAGAAACCCTTCGACGTCCATGCCGCAACCCAACGGTGTGTCGGACAGCAGCAAGGCCATTTCGCCCAGAGCCACCGCTGGAATTTCCAGTTCGACCCGGCGCGGATGGCCGGCCTCGGAGAGCTCGGACTCATGGGCCAGCTGCATGTGCAGCACCGGAACGCCCGCCGGAGTATGCCGCAGCGCATCGATCGCCAACACGCGCGCGCCCAGTTCCAGACGGTTCAAGCCCGTACCCGCCCCAGTTTCCGGATCAGGATTGCGTCGCCGCCGCGGGCGCCTCGGCCGAGGCCGATGCCTTGCGGGCCTCCTCGCGCTCGACCGACTTCATCATGAGCGAGGGGGTGGTGTGCGCGGCCTTGGTCTTGATGAACAGGTAGCGCAGGATCGCGTCGTTGTACCGGAACGAATGCTCGAGCTCGTCCAGGGCAGCCTGGCCGCACTCGATGTTGAAGCAGACGTAGTGCGCCTTGACGAGCTTCTGGATCGGGTAGGCCAACTGGCGGCGACCCCAGTCCTCGAGACGATGGATCTTGCCGTCATGGGCGGTGACCATGGCCTGGTAACGCTCGATCATGGCGGGCACCTGCTCACTTTGATCGGGATGCACAATGAACACTACTTCGTAGTGACGCATGGATAGACTCCTTGTGGATATCTGCAGTATTGACAGACAGCCCGTCGACACGGAAAAATCCCGGGCGATCGAGCAAGAAAACCGCTTATTCTAGCAATAAGCCAAAAGGATCACAAGTCGCTGGTGACCAAGGCGTAGGCAGAATGGTTGTGGATGGACTCGAAATTCTCGGCCTCGATCCGGTAGCCCTCGACGCCGGGCAGCGCGCGCAGCATGACCGCCACGTCGCGCACCAGGTCCTCGACGAATTTCGGATTGTCGTAGGCTCGCTCGGTGACGTATTTCTCATCCACGCGCTTGAGCAGCCCCCAGAGCTCGCACGAGGCCTGACCCTCGATGCCCCGGATCAGGTCCTCGAGCCCGGCGTGCGCGGGCGCGGCATAGTCGACGCGCACACGTACATGCGAGCGCTGGTTGTGCGCCCCGTATTCCGAGATCGATTTCGAGCAGGGGCACAGGCTGGTGACCGGAACCTGGACAGCCATCGAAAACCGCACAGCCTCCCCCCGACGCGCTGTCGCTATCCAGCGCACCTGATAATCCATGAGGCTGCGCACGCCGGACACCGGCGCGGCTTTGTCCATGAAATAGGGAAACGAGGCCGTCATATCGCCCTGCGGCGCATCGAGCAGCTCGAGCATCTCGCCGGCCATGCGGCAAAAGGCCTCCGGAGTCGCCGGCGTCGCGCGATGCTGCTCGAGCAAGGCCATGAAACGCGACATGTGCGTACCCTTGTCCGTCGATGGCAGGGCCACGGTCAGTTCCCAGTCGGCAATCGTGGCCTGGGGCTCGCCGGCCCCGCCCAGCAGCGTGAGCGGATGGCGCACACCGCGCACACCGACCCGCTGGATCGGAATCTGGCGGGTGTCCTGACTGCTTTGCACATCCGGCATGGAAGCCGGCGGCTCGGTCACGATGGTCATTGCAATTCCTTTGAAAAACGCCGGCGCACCGACGCCTCGATCCCCTTGCCGTCCAGGCCGAGCTCGGCCAGGATAGCCTTCTGGTCCCCGTGATCGATGAACAGGTCCGGCAAGCCAAGCTGCAGGAGCGGTCGCTCGATCGCGGCCTGGTTGAAATACTCCTGGACGGCGCTGCCGGCCCCCCCCATGATGGCGGCCTCCTCGACGGTGACGAAGGCCGCGTGGTCCTGAGCCAGGCGCCCGAGCAGATCCTCGTCCAAAGGCTTGACGAAACGCATGTCCACCAACGTCGCACCCAGGGCTTCGGCCGCCAACCCGGCCTCGTGCAGCAGCGTGCCGAACACCAGCAGCGCGATCCGCCCGCCCTCGCGGCGCACCACGCCGCGGCCGATCGGCACCGGCTCGAGGCCCGTGCCCGGATCGGCGCCACTGCCGGCGCCGCGCGGATAACGCACCGAGGCCGGTCCCCGATACAGGAAACAGGTGTTCAGCAGCAGGCGCGCCTCGTGTTCGTCCGATGGCGTCGCCACCACCATATTGGGCACACAGCGCAAAAAGGCAATGTCGTAGTTGCCGGCGTGGGTCGCCCCGTCGGCGCCCACGATGCCGGCGCGGTCCAGGGCCAGCGTCACATCGAGATCCTGCAATGCGACATCGTGGATCAACTGGTCGTAGCCGCGCTGCAAGAAAGTCGAATAGATGGCCACCACAGGCTTGCAGCCTTCGCAGGCGAGGCCGGCCGCAAATGTGAGCGCATGCTGCTCGGCGATCCCGACATCGAAATAGCGGCTCGGATAACGGCGCTCGAACTCGACCAGGCCGCTGCCTTCGCGCATCGCGGGCGTAATGCCGATCAGCCGCGGGTCGGCGGCCGCCATATCGCACAGCCAGCGTCCGAATACCTGGGTGAATGTTGTGCGCGCCGGCGCGGAGGGCGCCTGGATGCCGACACTGGGGTCGAACCGGCCGGGGCCGTGATACAGCACGGGATCCGCCTCGGCGAGCTTGTACCCCTGCCCCTTGCGGGTCACGACGTGCAGGAACTGCAGGCCGCCCAGCGAACGCAGATTCTCGAGAGTGGGCACGAGCACGTCCAGGTCGTGCCCGTCGATCGGTCCCATGTAATTGAAGCCGAGCTCTTCGAAGAGCGTGGCCGGCGACAGCATGCCCTTGGCATGGCCCTCGAGCTTGCGCGCAAGCTCGAGCACCGGCGGCACGTGTTGCAGCACGGCGCGGCCCATAGTCTTGGCACGCGCGTAAAACTGCCCCGACAGCAAGCGGGCAAAGTAATAGTTCAGGGCGCCGACCGGCGGCGAAATCGACATGTCGTTGTCGTTCAGCACGACCAGCAGGTTCACATCGGGTGTCACCCCGGCGTTGTTCAGGGCCTCGAAGGCCATGCCGGCGCTCATGGCGCCGTCGCCGATTACCGCGATGTGCTGGCGCCGCACGCCGGCGTTGCGCGAGGCTACCGCCATGCCCAGCGCGGCCGAGATCGATGTCGAGGAATGCGCCGTGCCGAAGGCGTCGTAGGAGGATTCACTGCGCTTGGGGAAACCGGAAATGCCGCCGCGCTGACGCAGGCCCGCCATCTGTTCGCGCCGGCCAGTCAGGATTTTGTGCGGATAGGACTGGTGCCCGACGTCCCAGATCAGGCGGTCCTCGGGAGTATCGAACACGTGATGCAGCGCCAGCGTGAGCTCGACCGTCCCGAGATTCGAGGACAGGTGGCCGCCGGTGCGCGACACGGACTCGAGCACGAAGGCGCGCAGCTCGGAGGCCAGTGCCTTCAATTCGCGCCGGTCCAGTCTGCGCACATCGGCCGGCGAGGCGATCTGCTCCAGCAAGCTTGTGGTCATACCTTCAGACATCATCGTATCCATGGGGAGTCGGCTCAAGGCCCGTCTATATCTAGTGCGAACGGCCGACGATGAAGTCGGCCAGCTCGCGCAGCCGGCAGGCGGAGGGCCCCAGGGGGCGCAAGGCCTCGTGGGCCTGTTCGCGCAGGGCATCGAGCAAGGCGCGCGAGCCCTCGAGGCCCATCACGGACACATAGGTGGGCTTTGCGCTGGCGGCGTCCTTGCCGGCGGTCTTGCCCAGCGTGGCCGTATCGCCGGTCACGTCCAGGATGTCGTCGACCACCTGAAAGGCCAGGCCAATGGCGCCCGCATAGGCCTCCAGGCCCTCGCGCACCGTCGACCCGGCACCCGCCACAATCCCACCCAGCAGCACGCTCGCCTCGAGCATGGCGCCGGTTTTCATGCGGTGCATGCGCTGCAATTCCTCGATCGGCAGACTGTGGCCGACGCTCTCGCAATCGATCGCCTGGCCGCCGGCCATGCCGAAGCTGCCCGCCGAACGGGCAAGCAATTGTACTGCCTGCACGGTGAGTGCCGGCGCGATGGGCATCTGGGCCAGCAAATCGAAGGCCAGGGGCTGCAAGGCATCGCCCGCCAGCATGGCCAGCGCCTCGTCGAACTGGCGGTGGACCGTGGGACGGCCCCGCCGCAGATCATCATCGTCCATGCAAGGCAGGTCGTCGTGCACCAGGGAATAGGCATGGATGAGCTCGACCGCCGCCGCCGCATAATCCAGAGCCAGTTCCTGCGCCGTCGCGGCCGAGCCAGCCTGCAGGCTGGCCTCGCCCGCCGCGTGGACCAGCGCCGCCCGGACTCGCTTTCCAGGCCCCAGAACGGCATAGCGCATGGCCTCGTGCAGCCGCGCAGGCCCCTCGTCGACAGCAGGCAGGAGCTCATCGAGCACGGACTCGGTGTGCTCGACGGATGCCTGCAGCCATTGATCGAAGGCGATCTGGACCGCGCTCATGGATCCTCCGGGGAATCGGCCTCGTCCAGCGGGCGCAGCAACTGACCTTGCAATACGCTGACCTGGCGCTCGGCCGCCTCGAGGCGCTGCTGGCACACGCGTGCCAGTGCGACGCCGCGCTCGTAGGCAGCGATGGATTCATCCAGGCTCATGTGGCCATCGCCCATCCGCCCGGCGAGGGCTTCGAGCTCGGCCAGGGCGTCTTCGAAATCGGTGGGCAGCGCCCGGGCGGGCGGCGGCGCGGCATCCGGCTTGGTGTGCTTGTCGACCATGTGCTTCGTCAAAAGGGTTCCATCCCGGATTGTACGGGAACCCTGGTTGCGGATAAAACGGGCCCCTCCGCCACCCAGGGCGCATGGGGTACAATTTTGGTCCCATTTTCGGAAAACCTCCGGTCACTCCGATTTTTTCTTCGCAGCGGCATGGCCCCGGCGGCGGTCATGTGCCCGTTTTCATTTTTGCGGGGGGAGTCATGACCAATTCATTCGGTCAACCCACGGTCGACGCCGTGACCCAGCTATCCGTGCATCATTACTTCGACGAAGCGGTCCTTGCGCGCGAACGCGCAAGGATATTCGCGCACAGCGCCTGCTACGTCGGCCACCAGAAAATGGTCCCCGAACCCGGGGATTGGCGCACCCTCGTCCACGAGGGCGGCGGGCGGGTGCTATTGCGCGACGCGCAGGGCGTGCGCCTGCTCTCGAACGTCTGCCGCCATCGCCAGGCCCTGATGCTGGGCGCCCAGCGCGGCGAGGACGCGGCCTGCTCCAGCGGCACGCTGTGCGCCACCGGTGGCAATATCGTGTGTCCCATCCACCGCTGGACCTACGACCCCCAGGGCCGGCTGCTGGGCGCACCGCTGTTCCCGGAAAAACCCGAGCTGCACCTCCAGGAGTACCCGCTGCGCGACTGCCACGGACTGCTCTTCGAAGGGCCGCGCGATCCCCTGGCCGACCTCGGTGGTTTGTTCGGCGCTCCCGAGTTCGATTTCTCGGACTACGTCCTGGACCACGTCGAGGTGCATCGCTGCCACTACAACTGGAAGACCTTCATCGAGGTCTACCTCGAGGACTACCACGTCGGGCCATTCCACCCGGGCCTGGGGCGCTTCGTCACCTGCGACGACCTGAGCTGGGAATTCGGCGATTTCCACAGCATGCAGCGGGTGGGCATCCACCAGGCGCTGGGCCAGCCCGGCACCGACGTCTACCGCCAATGGCACGAGCGCCTGCTGCAATACCGTTCGGGCGCCGCACCCGGCTTCGGTGCGATCTGGGTGACGTATTTCCCGACCCACATGATCGAGATCTACCCGCACGTCCTCGTCCTCTCGACCCTGCATCCGGCCGGCCCCCAGGAGACCGTGAACGTCATCGAGTTCTACTACCCCGAGGACATCGTTGCCTTCGAGCGTGAATTCATCGAAGCACAACGGGCGGCCTACATGGAAACCGCCATCGAGGATGACGAAATCGGCGAACGAATGGACGCGGGGCGCCTCGCGCTGATGCGCCGCGGCGCCGACGAGGCGGGCCCCTACCAGAGCCCCCTCGAGGACGGCATGGAGCATTTCCACGCCTGGTACCGCCGCATGATGGACGCGTGAATCCGGATCACGCGTCCCGGGCCACGGGATGCGCCGGATCGCTGCACCATTCGCTCCAGGAGCCCGGATATAGGGCCGAGCCCCTCAGGCCGGCCAACTCCATGGCGAGCAGATTGTGGCAGGCCGTGATGCCCGAGCCACACTGATGGACCACGCCATGGTCCAGGCGGTCGCCCAGCAGGGCTTCGAATTCGGCGCGCAGGCGCGCTGCGGACTTGAAGCGCCCGTCGAAGTCCAGGTTGTCCTGGAACGGCCGGTTGAGCGCGCCCGGAATATGCCCGCCTACCGGGTCGATGGTCTCGGCCTCGCCGCTGTAGCGGTCGGGGGCCCGGGCATCCAGGACGGTGAAGCGCGGCTCGTCCAGGTTGGCCAGCACCGCGCGCGCATCCACTTGGGGCATCGAGGGCTTGCCCGCGAGCGCGGTGCCCTGGATGGCCTGGGCCTCGCTCAGGGCGGGATCGCGCCAGCCGGCCTGCGACTCGCCCCCAGCGGCCAGCCACGCCGCCCAGCCCCCGTCGAGCACCGCCACCGCCTCGTGTCCCAGCCAGCGCAGCATCCACCACAGGCGGGCGGCAAACATGCCGTTGCCGCCGTCATAGACCGCCACATCGGTACGCGCGGTCAGGCCCTGCGAGCGCATCAGGGCGGCGAACTCGCCGCGCTCAGGCAGCGGATGGCGGCCGTTACGGCCCGTGCGTGGCGCGCTGAGCTGGGTTTCAGGGTCCAGGTGAAGCGCGCCCGGGATGTGCCCGGCCTCGTAGGCCCGCCGGCCCGCCTGGTGATCGGCCAGGTCGTGGCGCACATCGAATACCAGGCAGCCGGGCCTGGCCAGCCGCTCGCGCAGCTCGTCGGCTTGGATCAATAAGGTATTCATGGCTATCGCACCTCCTGGGTGTTCGTTGATGGGGACGGATCGACACCGCGCAAGACCCGCCCTTCGGTGTACGTGCGCCAGATCGACAACAGGCCCGATCCGATGATCAAGGCCATGCCGGCCCAGGCGAGGATCGCGGGATGATCGCCCCAGAATACGACCCCGATCAGGGCGGCAAAGATGATGGTGGTGTACTGCAGCGCCGCCGTCAACAGCGTCGAGCCCAGGCCGAAGGCCCGGGTCATCGCCAATTGCCCGATCAAGCCGGCGCCACCCAGCACCGTCAGCGCGCCGATCGTCTGCGCGTCCAGCACGCGCCAGCCAAGGATACTCTGTCCGGTCAGTCCGCTCGCAAGCACACCAACGGAAAACAGCAGCACCGTGCGCCACTCGGCCTCGCCCAGCCGCCCGAGCTCGCGGATCTGCATCATGGCCACCGCCGCGAGCGCGCCCGCGCCCAGCCCCATCAAGGCGGCGAACCACTGGTCGCGCTCGACACTGGGGCGCAACACGCCCAGGACCCCCAGAAAACCGGCCAGCACCGCCAGGATGCGCACCGGATCGCGCTGCGATCCGCCCCAGATCAGCATCCAGCCGGCGATGAACAGGGGCGCCGTGTAGTTCAGGCTGACGGCGGTGGGCAAGGGCAAGCGCGCCAGCGCAAAAAAGCCCAGCCACATGGAGGCGATGCCGCTGACGTTGCGCCAGACGTGCAGCCGCCAGTTGCGCGGCCGCAACGTGCGCCGGGTGGCCCGCGCCCAGACCAGCAGCAGCAGTACCGAAGGGATTCCGCGAAACAGGACGATTTCAGGCAGGCTCGCCCCCAGGTCCGCAGCCACCTTCACAAACGCGCCCATGATCGCGAACATGGCGCACGCCAACAACATCCACAATGACTGCATGCTCGTCGTACGTCGCGGAGAACACAAACCAGGAAGTCGATACTATACACTTTGGCTATCGCGTCATTGTCCTCCCGCGGGGTTTCACTTCATGAAAAGAATCGTCCTGTTCCTGGCGACCAACCTGGCCGTCATGCTGGTGCTCAGCATCACCATGAATATCCTGGGCGTCGGCCGCTATCTCACCGCCAACGGCATCGACCCGGTCCAGTTGCTGATCTTTTCCGGCATGATCGGGTTCGTCGGCGCGTTCATCTCGCTGCTGACCAGCAAGTGGATGGCGAAAATGAGCACCGGCGCCCAGGTCATCGACCCGCGTGCGCCGCGCAACACCCGCGAGGCCTGGCTGGTGGACACGGTGCACCAGCTCGCCGATCGGGCCGGAATCGGCCGCCCCGAGGTGGCCATCTACGAGGGCGCACCCAACGCCTTTGCCACCGGCGCCTTTCGCAACGATTCGCTGGTGGCGGTCTCGACCGGCTTGCTGTCGTCCATGAGCGAGGAGGAGGTCGCCGCGGTGCTGGGCCATGAGATCGCCCACATCGCCAACGGCGACATGGTGACCCTGACCCTGATCCAGGGCGTGGTCAATACCTTCGTGATCTTCCTCTCGCGCATCGTCGGCTACTTCGTCGACCGCGCGATCCTCAAGAATGATCGCGGCGTGGGCATGGGCTATTACCTCACCGTCATCGCCTGCGAGATCTTCTTCGGCATCCTGGCCTCGATCATCGTCGCCTGGTTCTCGCGGCGGCGTGAATTCCGCGCGGACGCTGGCTCCGCCCGCCTGCTGGGCGCGCGCGAGCCGATGATCCAGGCGCTTGCCCGGCTGGGCGGCCTGCAGGCGGGCGAGCTGCCCAAGTCCTTCCAGGCCTCGGGCATCGCGGGGGGCGCGATCGGCGCCCTGCTTGCCTCGCACCCCCCCATTGAAGCCCGCATCGAAGCCCTGCGCCAACTGCGTAATCAGTAACCCCGCCGGCCGCCCGCGGCCCGCCACTTGACGAATCCAATGAGGGAACTCCAGGTCATCCTCGGTTTCGGCGGCTATGTCGCCCTGCTGCTCTGGGGCGTGCACATGGTGCAGACCGGCGTGCAGCGCGCCTATGGCAAGGCGCTGGGAATCTGGCTCGCCCGCGCTATGGGCCATCCGCCGCGCGCCTTCCTGACCGGGTTGGCCATCACGGCGGCCATCCAGAGCAGCACCGCCACCGGCCTGATGGTCACGAACCTGGCCTCGACGGGGCTGGTGAACCTGGTGCCGGGCCTGGCCGCCATGCTCGGCGCCAATGTCGGCACGACCCTGATCGTCCAGGTGCTGTCCTTCAATCCGACCTTCCTGGCCCCCGGATTGATCCTCGTCGGCGTCTGGATGTTCCGCCGCCACGCGCCGGGCCGCGCCCACGACCTGGGTCGCACGCTGGTGGGCCTGGGGCTGCTGCTGCTTGCCCTCGACCAGTTGGTGACAATGTTCGAACCCCTGCAGAACGCGCCGCTGCTGGCGGTCGCCCTGCAGGCGCTGGAACAGACGCCGGTGATCGCGCTGGCCGCCGCCGCCGCCCTGGCCTGGGCCTCGCACTCGAGCGTGGCCGTCGTGATCCTGATCATGTCGCTGGCACACCACGGGCTGGTGCAGCCGGCGCTCGCCTACGCGCTGGTCCTGGGCGCAAATCTCGGAACAGCCGTCAACCCGGTCCTCGAGGGTGTCAGCGACAACAACCCGGCCTCGCGCCGCCTGCCCCTGGGCAACCTCGGCACCCGCCTGGTCGGTTGCCTGCTGGGCGCCGCGGCGCTGCCCTGGGCCCCGGACCTCATGGGCCTGCTCGGCGACGATCCCGCCCACGCCGTGGCCAATTTCCATGTCCTGTTCAACGTGTTGGCCGCCGCCTGTTTCATGCCCTTGCTGCGTCCCTATGCGCGCCTGCTCACGCACCTGCTGCCGCAGCGCAGCGATCCCAATGATCCCGCGCGGCCGATCTATCTGGAGGTTTCGGCCCGCGAGGTTCCGGCGGTGGCGCTGGGTCAGGCCGCGCGCGAAGCCCTGCGCCTGACCGATCTGTTCCAGGAGTCCCTGCAATCCACGCGCGAGGCCCTGCTGAGCGAGAATGTACAGGCCGGTAGCCACGCCCGATACCTGAACAACGCCATCGACCAACTCGACCAGTCGATCACCGGCTATCTGGCCAAACTCGACCAGGAAACCCTCAGCCAGGACGACCAGCAATACCTGAAGACCATCCTGACCTTTTCCATGAACATCTCCCACGCCGCCAGCCTGTCGGGCATGGGGCTGCTGGGCCACGCGGCGCAATTGCGCCGTAAGCACTGGCTCCTCGACCCGGCTCAGCGAACGGAACTGGATGCCACCCTGGAGCGCATACGGCGCAACCTGCAGCAGGCGGCCGCCCTGTTCGTCTCGGGCGACCGCGAAACCGCGCGGCGCCTCGCTTACGAAAAGGATTATTTCCGCACACTCGAGGCCGAGGCAACACAGCGCCACATCGAGCGCATCCAGGTGGGTCGCCTGGAGGCCGCCGACGTCGGTGCCTTTTACCTCGACATCCTGCGCGATGCCGGCGGCGTGAACGCCTACCTGATCAACGCCTCGGCCTACCCCGTCCTCGAGCGCCACGGCGAGTTGCGCCCCAACCGCCTGCGCGATCCCGCGCCCTGAGGGCTCAGGCTCAGTGAGCCTCGCCCCAGTTCGCGCCGACCCCGACCTCGGCCACCAGCGGCACGGCCAGCTCGGCCACGCCAGCCATCAAGACCGGCACGCGCTCGCGCAAGCGTTCAACCTCGTCCTCGACCGCATCGAACACCAGCTCGTCATGCACCTGCATCACCATCAGGCTGCGCAGGCCCTCGGCGCTCAACCAGCGTTGCACCGCGACCATGGCCATCTTGATCAAATCGGCCGCCGTGCCCTGCATGGGCGCATTGATGGCGGCGCGCTCGGCCGCCGCCGCCCGCGGCCCCTTGGCGCCGGCGGACAGCTCGGGAAAGTGCAGCCGGCGCCCGAACACGGTCTGCACGTAGCCCTGCTCACGGGCCTGCTTGCGGATGCGATCCATGTATTGCGCCACACCCGGATAGCGCATGAAATAGCGGTCGATGTAGGACTTCGCCGCCGCGCGCGTGATACCCAGGTTCGAGGCCAGGCCGAATTCACCCATTCCGTAGATCAGGCCGAAATTGATCGCCTTGGCGGCCCGGCGCTGTTCGGCGCCGACCTCGTCCAGGGACAGGCCAAACACCTCGGCCGCGGTGGCGCGGTGAATGTCCAGGCCCTCGGCAAACGCCCGCCGCAGGTTTTCGTCGCCCGACACGTGCGCCATGACGCGCAGTTCGATCTGCGAATAATCGGCCGAGACGATTCGCCCCAGGCTGGAGACGAAGGCGGTGCGCACCCGGCGCCCCTCAGCCGTGCGCACGGGAATGTTCTGCAGATTGGGATCCGAAGAGGCCAGGCGGCCGGTGATGACCGCCGCCTGCGCATAGCGAGTATGCACCCGCCCGCTGCGGGGATCGACCATGCGCGGCAGCTTGTCGGTGTAGGTGGACTTGAGCTTGGCCAGGCCGCGGTACTCGAGCAGCAAACGAGGCAGGGGATAGTCCGCCGCCAGGCGGCTGAGCACCTCCTCGTCGGTGGACGGCGCGCCGCCGGCCGTCTTGCGCAGCACCGGCAGTTGCATGCGCTGAAACAGGATCTCGCCCAGTTGCTTGGGCGAGTTCAGGTTGAAGGGCTGTCCAGCCAGGGCGTGCGCCTCGCCCTCGAGCACAATCATCTGCTGGCCCAGCTCATGGCTCTGTGTCGCCAGGGCACCGGCGTCGATGGCCACTCCGTTGCGCTCGACCGTGGTCAGGACGTCCGAGGTCTCGATCTCGAGGCGATACGTGCGCTCCAGGCCCTCGTCGGCGCTGACCTTGGGATACAGGACCTCATGCAGGCGAAGGGTGAAGTCCGCATCCTCGGCCCCGTAATGCGCCGCACGCTCGAGGTCGACCTCATCGAAGCCGATCTGCCGGGCGCCCTTGCCGCACAGGTCCTCGTAGGTCGTGCCGGTCACGCCCAGCCAGCGCTGGCCGAGTTCCTGCAGGTTGACGCGCCGGTGGGATTCGAGCACGTAGGCCTGCAGCATCGTGTCGTGCTGGACGCCGCGCAGGGCCACCCCCTCGTTGGCCAGGACGTGCGCATCGTACTTCGCGTGATGCAGGAGCTTGGCCGCCTCGGGGTCCTCGAGCCAAGGCCGCAGCCGCTCGAGGACCAGGGCCCGGGCCAGTTGCACCGGCGCGCCCGGGCCACGATGCCCGACGGGGATGTAGCAGGCGCGGCCGGCCTCGACGGATAGGGAAATGCCCACCAGGCGCGCGGCCATCGGATCCAGGCTGGTGGTTTCGGTGTCCATTGCCACGAGCGCGGCCCCACGGATACGCTCGACCCAGCGTTCCAGGGCCGGGAGGTCAAGCACGGTCTCGTACTTGATCTCGGCGGGCGCCTCGACCTGCGGGGCGACGCGGGCGTCCTGCGCCGGTATGCGCTGCGGGTCGCCAGTGGCCTCGCGCAGCCACGAGCGAAAGCCATAGGCCTCGTAGAGGCGCAACAAGGTATCGTGGTCGGGCGCCCTGAAACTCAGGGCCGACGGCCGCATGCCCTCGGGCAGTTCGCAATCCAGCCGGATGGTCAGCAAGTCGCGGGTCAGGGGAAAATTAGGCAGGGCCGCGCGCAGGTTTTCCCCCGCCACGCCCTTAATCTCGCCGGCCCGGGCGATCAGCGTCTCGATGTCGCCGTAGGACGAGAGCCACTTGGCCGCGGTCTTGGGGCCGACCTTGTCCACGCCGGGTACGTTGTCGATCGTATCGCCCGTCAGCATCAGGAATTCGACGATGCGTTCGGGCGGCACGCCGAACTTGCGCACGACGCCCTCGATGTCCTGGCGCTCGCCCGACATGGTGTTGATGAGTTCGACGTGCTCATCAACGAGTTGGGCCAAGTCCTTGTCACCGGTCGAGATGATGGTGTGGAAGCCCTCGCCGCTGGCTTGCCGGGCCAGGGTGCCGATCACGTCGTCCGCCTCGACGCCCGGCTGCACGATCACCGTCCATCCCAGGGCCGCGGCGGCCTCGTGGATGGGCGCGACCTGCGCCCTGAGATCCTCGGGCATGGACGGGCGGTTGGCCTTGTACTCGGGATACAGGACCTCGCGAAAGGAGCCGCCGGGCGCATCAAACACACATGCGCCATAATCCGCCCTATCCTTGTAATCCTCAAGGAGCCTCCTTAACATGGAGATGACGCCATACAGGGCCCCGGTCGGCTCCCCTCGCGCATTGCGCAAATCAGGCATCGCGTGGTATGCGCGATACAGATAGCTCGACCCATCCACCAGCAACAAGGTTTTTTTCATGGCTAACAATAAAACGACACGGATATCCGCAGAACAACAGATTCCAACGATTATCTCAGAGATGAGCACGGCAGCTCAGGCTTTTCGACATATCGGCCTGGGCGTCAGTGTTTTCGGCAGCGCCCGCATTCCCCGCGGCCACCCCTTTTACGACCTCGGGCTCGAGGTCGGAGCGCGCATCGCCCAACTCGGCCTGCCGGTGATCGCCGGCGGCGGCCCCGGCCTGATGGAGGCCACCAACCGCGGCGCCTTCGAGGCTGGAGGGCGCAGCGTCGGCCTGAACATCCGCCTGCCGCGCGAAAAGCGCGACAACCCCTACCAGACCGACAGCCTCCATTTCGAGTACTTCAACTCGCGCAAGGCATCGTTCTTCATGCACAGCCTGGCCTACGTGGTCTTGCCCGGAGGATTCGGCACACTGGACGAGGTCTTCGAGGCCATCACACTGGTCCAGACGCTCAAGCAGCCCCCCGCGCCCATCATTCTGGTCGGCGTCGAATTCTGGTCGGGCCTGATGGGCTGGGTGCGCGATCAACTCCTGACCCACGGCATGGTCAGCCCCTACGATCTCGACCTGATTCTGATGACGGACGATCTGGACGAGGTCATGCGGCTCGTCCAGGAGGCCGCGCAGATCGAGCCCAACCGCGAGCCCGCCCTGCCTGAGTAAAGCGCCGACAGGGGTCATCATGATGCGACGAGGCGGGGTCCCGGGTTCAAGACCGCGCCTTGCCACGGGCGGTGCGGCATGCGCGCGCCCGGTCACTCCGGAGGTCCAACCATGAAGAGCACCATGCTGGGCGCCGCGCTACTCGCCATCGCGGGCCTGATCCCCGCCACGGGTGCCGCGCAGGATGCACAGACACTGAAGATCGCCACCGAGCCGGACTACCCGCCGTTCGAGTACCGCGACACCGATGGCCAGCTCGCGGGCTTCGATATCGACATCGGCAACGAGGTCTGTAAACGATTGGCCCGCGAATGCGCGTGGGTCGATCAACCCTTTGACAGCCTGATCCCCGGCCTGCAGGCCCATAAGTTCGATCTGGTCAACGCGACCATGACCGCCACCGACGCCCGCCGCAAGATCATCGACTTTTCCACGCCCATGTACATCGTGCAGGTCAAGCTCATGGTCCGCAAAGGCAGTGGCCTGCAGCCTACGGCACAGTCCCTCAAGGGCAAGCGCGTCGGCGTCCAACAGGGCACCACCATGGAAACCTACGCGCGCCAGGAATGGGCGCCCCAGGGTGTCGAGATCGTCTCGTATCCCAGCCATACCAATGCCTTCGTGGCCATGGCCTCGGGACGGTTGGACGCCACCTTCCAGGAGGCGCAAAGCGCGGTCGATGGTTTCTTGAACAAGCCCGAGGGCGCCAATTTCGAACTGGTCGCCTCGCCGCTGGACTCGCCGATCCTCAACCAGCCGATCGCGATGGGCATCCGCAAGGGCAACCCGCTCAAGGTCGAGGTCGACCGAGCGCTGGAATCCATGCTGGCCGACGGCACCCTCCAAGGCTACGCCCGGAAGTATTTCGCCGAGGGCAATATTGCGTTTCCCGGCGCCCGGTAGCCCGGTCCAGGCCCCATCGCTCACACATGCCCACACTCGACGTCCAAAACATTCACAAACGCTACGGCGACAACGAGGTCCTCAAGGGCGTCTCCCTGACGGCCGACGCGGGCGACGTGGTCTGCATCCTGGGGTCCAGCGGATCGGGGAAATCGACTCTCCTGCGATGCATCAATTTCCTGGAAAAACCCGACCAGGGCACCGTCTCGCTCAACGGCGAAACGCTCAGAATCGTCACCGACAAGCGCGGCGAGCCCCACGTGGCGGACCTGGATCAATTGCGCCGGCTACGCTCGAAACTGGCGATGGTTTTCCAGCACTTCAACCTCTGGGCCCACATGAACGTGCTGGGCAACGTGACCGAAGCGCCGATCCAGGTGCTGAAGGTCGGGCGGGCCGAGGCGATCGAGCGCGCGCGCCATTACCTGGCCAAGGTGGGCCTGTCGTCCAACCTCGAGACGCAGTACCCATCCTCGCTGTCGGGCGGACAGCAGCAGCGCGTGGCGATTGCCCGCGCGCTGGCGATGGAGCCCGAGGTCATGCTGTTCGACGAGCCCACCTCGGCCCTGGACCCCGAACTGGTCGGCGAGGTCCTCAGGGTGATGCAGAAACTCGCCGAGGAAGGCCGCACCATGCTGGTGGTCACGCATGAAATGGGATTCGCCCGCAACCTGGCCTCCCAGGTCATGTTCCTGCACCAGGGGCGGGCCGAGGAGGTCGGCCCGCCATCAGAGGTCTTCGACAATCCGCAAAGCCCGCGGCTGCGGCAATTTTTGTCCGGCAATCTGAAGTAGGGCCCGATGCCCGAGCCTGCGTCAACGGGCGGCGACCTTGCTGTTCGCACGCAGCTCCAGCTGGCGAGAGACGCGCTCTACTCTTTGGGTCACTACGCGCCCGGCGTCGATCCGCCTCCGGACTGGAGCAAGGAAAGCCATGGCGGCCCAACGACCTTCGGTTTCGCGCAATGGCAAAACGGCAAGCTCGTCACTCTGCGGGGCCGGTGAGCCGGCGCCGCATCAGCACGTGGGGGATGCCCGCCTCCATGAACGTCGGGCCCTCCTCCACAAAACCATGGCGAGCATAGAAGGGCCGCGCCCGCAACTGCGCGGCGAGGATGACTTCCTCGTCACCGCGCCGGCGGGCTTCATCCACCAGGGCGGCCAATAGGGCCGCGCCGACCCCCTGGCCTCGCCAGGGCTTGCGCACCGCCATGCGGCCGATATGGCCGTCAGGCAGCAAGCGCCCCGTGCCCATGGGGCGCCCGTCGGCGGCATAGGCGATGGCATGGACACACTGCGCATCCATCCCGTCGAGCTCAAGCTCGAGCGGGACATCCTGCTCGTGGACGAAGACCTCGCTGCGGATGCGCGAAGCCTGCGGACCCAGGTCCTCCCATAAACCCGTCGCCACGCGCCGCGCACTCCCGTCCGGTCGATCAATGTCCGCCGCGTCCTCCAGCCCAAGCGCGAACGCCAGCACCTCGGGCTGCCAATCGGCGAAATCCGCAAGTCCGTGGTCGCTGCCCTCGATGATCCGCTGGCGGGACCCCGCGTAGCGAGCCCGCATCTCGCGCCAATCCAGAACCTCGTCGCCGGTGGCGGCCACCAGGAAATAACGCGCCGGATCCGATAGCACGGGAATCTCGGCCTCGGCCTGCGCCAGTTCCTGGACGTAGTCCGGCAGGAATTCGAATGGCGCGTCGCCATGGAAGGTCCGGTGCGATCCAACCTGGGTCGCCAGGTCCCGGGCCGCATGGACGACCGGATTGAGCACAACGGCCCGGCATCCCAGGCGCTCGGCGAGCCAGGTGGCGTAGAACCCCCCCAAGGACGAGCCGATGACCGCCAGGTCCTCGCGACGCCCGCCGGCCGCCAGCCATTGCTCGGCCCGTGCCAGGGCCTGGGCCAGGGCCGCGCGCGGGCTGGCCGGTAATTGGGGGCACCACCACTGTCCGTCGAGCCCTCGTGCGGCCAGGGCCGCCGCCATCAGGCGCGCCTTGTGGGACTGTGGCGAGGAACGGAACCCATGCAGGTAGAGGATCATGGCCGGACTCGTGGCGGGGCGGCTCAGGCGGATTCGCGCAGGCTGCGACGGCGTTCGTGCTCCTGCAGATAGCGCTTGCGCAGACGGATGGACTTCGGCGTGACCTCGACCAGTTCGTCGTCGGCGATGAATTCGACGGCGTACTCCAGGCTCATCTCGATGGGCGGCACCAGGTCGATGTGCTCGTCCTTGCCGGAGGCGCGCACGTTGGTGAGCTTTTTTTCCTTGATCGGATTGACCACCAGGTCGTTGTCGCGCGAATGGATGCCGATGATCATGCCCTCGTACACCGGGTCCTGGGGCGAGACGAACATGCGACCGCGCTCTTGCAGCTTCCAGAGCGCATAGGCCACGGCCGTACCATCGTCCTGGCTGATCAGCACGCCGTTTCGGCGCTCGCCCACGCCGCCCTCGCGCATGGGGCCATAGCTGTCGAAAATATGGCTTATCAGCCCGGTGCCGCGCGTCAGCGTCAGAAATTCACCCTGAAAACCGATGAGGCCGCGCGCGGGGATGCGGTATTCCAGGCGTGTGCGGCCGCGCCCGTCGGCCTGCATGTCGAGCAGATCGCCCTTGCGACGGCCGAGTTCCTCCATCACACCGCCCTGGTGGCTGTCCTCGACATCCACGGTCAGCAGCTCGTAGGGCTCCTGGCGCACGCCATCGATCTCCTTGATCATGACTCGTGGCCGGGATACGGCGAGCTCGTAGCCCTCGCGCCGCATGTTCTCGAGCAGAATGGTCAAATGCAGTTCGCCACGCCCGCACACCTCGAACACCGTGTCGTCATCCGTATCGTTGACGCGCAGGGCCACGTTGGACTTGAGCTCACGCTCGAGGCGGTCGCGCAATTGGCGGCTGGTGACGAACTTGCCTTCGCGGCCGGCCAGCGGCGAGGTGTTGACCATGAAGTTCATGGTCAGCGTGGGCTCGTCGATGCGCAGCAGCGGCAGCGCCTCGGGTACGGCCGGATCCACCAGGGTGCAGCCGATGCCGATGTCCTCGATACCGTTGATCAGCACGATGTCGCCGGCCTCGGCGTGGTCGACCAGTTCGCGGTCCAGGCCCTTGAACTTCAGCACCTGGTTGACGCGGCCCTTGATCGGATCGCCCTCGGGCCCGAACTTGACGAGCACGTCCTGGCCGGTGTGCAAGCGCCCGCGGTTGATGCGGCCCACGCCGATCTTGCCCACATAGCTGCTGTAGTCCAGCGAGATGACCTGCATCTGCAAGGGGGCGTCGGGGTCGTCGTCGCGCTGCGGCACGTGGCGCAGGATGGCATCGAACAAGGGGCGCATGTCGCCCTCGCGCACGTCGTTGCTGAGGCCGGCGTAGCCCGACAGGCCCGAGGCATAGATCACGGGGAAATCGAGCTGCTCCTCGGTCGCGCCGAGCTTGTCGAACAGATCGAATGTCGCATTGACCACATAGTCGGGACGCGCACCCGGGCGGTCGACCTTGTTCACCACGACGATGGGCTTGAGGCCCAGGGCCAGTGCCTTGCGGGTGACAAAACGGGTCTGCGGCATGGGGCCTTCAACCGCGTCGACCAGCAGCAACACACCATCGACCATGGACAGCACGCGCTCGACCTCGCCGCCGAAGTCGGCGTGGCCCGGGGTGTCGATGATATTGA
Source organism: Castellaniella sp. GW247-6E4 (assembly GCF_040276065.1). Lineage (NCBI taxonomy): Bacteria > Pseudomonadati > Pseudomonadota > Betaproteobacteria > Burkholderiales > Alcaligenaceae > Castellaniella > Castellaniella sp. GW247-6E4. Next base: position 64,957 of record NZ_JBELOI010000003.1, read on the forward strand.
TGTGGGTGCCCTCGTACTCGACCGCGCAGTTCTTGGCGAGGATGGTGATCCCGCGCTCGCGTTCGATGTCCCCCGAATCCATGACCCGTTCGGAGACCTGCTGGTTTTCACGGAAAGTGCCCGACTGTCGCAGGAGTTGATCGACGAGAGTGGTTTTGCCGTGGTCGACGTGGGCGATGATGGCCACGTTACGCAAAGCGCGTTTCATGCGGAGTCCTCTGGTTTGATGACCGCCGGCAACAAAGGGGCCGGCAGTGCGTGTAAGGGGATCAGCGCCGATTGCGGCGCCTCCATGGTCTGCAAGGCGTCAAGTCCGATCGAGCGCTCGATGTCGAAAGGGCCGACCCGGGTGCGGCGCAGGACCGCCAAGTGGGCATAGCATCCCAGGGCGCGGCCGATGTCCTGCGCGAGGGTGCGGATGTAGGTGCCTTTGCTGCAATCCACCTGCACGAGGGCCTGCCGGGGATCGCAGGAGAGCAGGTCCAGCGCGTGGATGGTCACACGGCGCGCGGGGCGCTCCAGCTCGATACCCTGGCGCGCGTACTCATATAGCGGCTTGCCGTCGCGCTTGAGCGCCGAGATCATCGGCGGCACCTGCTCGATGGGGCCGCGAAACTGCGCCAGCACCTCCTCGAGCCGATCGCGCGCGACACCCTCGAAATCCTCGGGCGCACGCCGGGTCACGACGCCAGTACAGTCACCGCTATCGGTTTCCTCGCCGAAAGCCAGCGTCGCCAGGTAAGTCTTGTCGGCCTCGAGCATGGCGCTCGAGATCTTGGTCGCACGGCCGAAGCAGCACAACAGCAAGCCTGTCGCAAAAGGATCCAGGGTGCCGGTATGACCGGCCTTGCGCGCGTCGACCGCGCGCTTGGCACGCTGCAGGGCATGGTTGCTGGACAGGCCTTCGGGTTTGTCCAGCAACAGGACGCCGTCGAGCAACTGCCCGCGTCGGGATGCCATCGTTCAATCCGTCCAGGGTGGAGACGACAGCCCGTCAGGGCTCGCCGTCGGGGTCTTCGAGCTCGGGGATTCCCGAGGCGCCCGCATGCGGGCGATTGGCCCGATCGATCAGTTGGGACAATTCGATGCCACGCGCCAACTGCGCATCGTGCAGAAAGCGCAGGGTCGGCACCGTATGGATGTGCAACAGCTTGAAGAGCTGGGAATGCAGCCAGCCGGCCTTTTCGTTGAGTGCCTGGGACGCGGCCTCGGGCTCGGCGCCCAGCACGGTGAAATACACCTTGGCATGGGCATAGTCGGCCGTCAGATCCACCCCGGTCAGCGTGATCAGCCCCACGCGTGCGACGTCCAGTTCGCGCTGGACGAGGCCGGCCAGATCCTTCTGGATCTGGTCGGCCAAGCGCGTATTGCGGCCGGGATTGGATTTGGGTTTATGACGAGCCATATCGATAGCGTCCGGACGGACTACAGCGTCCGGGCGACCTCCTTGATCTCGAAGATCTCGAGCTGGTCGCCGACCTGGATATCGTTGTTGCCCTTGAGCGTGATCCCGCAATCGAAGCCAGACTTGATCTCCTTGACATCGTCCTTGAAGCGACGCAAGGAATCAATCGAACCGCTCCAGTGCACGACGTGGTTGCGCAGCAGGCGAACCTGGGAATCGCGTCGCACCAGGCCCTCGAGCACCATGCAGCCCGCGATATTGCCCACGCGCGACACGGTGAAGACCTCGCGAATCTCGACCAGGCCGATGATTTCCTCGCGTTTTTCCGGTGCCAGCATGCCCGAGAGGGCATTGCGCACATCATCGATCGCGTCGTAGATGATGTTGTAGTAGCGCAGATCGATGTCGTTGGTCTCGGCGAGCTTTTTGGCGCTCTGGTCGGCGCGCACGTTGAAGCCGATGATGACCGCGTTCGAGGCGATGGCCAGGTTGACGTCGCTCTCGGAGATGCCGCCCACGGCCGCGTGCACGACCTGCACCCGGACCTCGTCGGTGGAGAGTTTCAGCAAGGAGGACACCAGGGCCTCTTGCGAGCCTTGCACGTCGGTCTTGACGATCAGGGCCAGCGTGCGGGCACCCTCGCCCATGTTGTCGAACATGGACTCGAGCTTGGCGGCCTGCTGGCGCGCGAGCTTGACGTCGCGGAACTTGCCCTGGCGGAACAGCGCGATCTCGCGCGCCTTGCGCTCATCGGCCAGAACCAGGACCTCGTCGCCGGCCGCCGGGACCTCGGCCAGGCCCTGGATCTCGACCGGCGTGGACGGGCCGGCGGATTGCGTGGGCTTGCCGGTATCGTTGAGCATGGCGCGCACGCGGCCAAAGGCCACGCCCGCCAGCACCGCATCGCCGCGATGCAGCGTACCGCTCTGGACCAGGATGGTTGCCACCGGGCCGCGCCCCTTGTCCAGGCGCGCCTCGATGACGATGCCCTTGGCGGGCGCGTCCACCGATGCGGTGAGTTCGAGAATTTCGGCCTGCAGCAGGACGTTCTCGAGCAACTCGTCGATGCCGGCGCCCGTCTTGGCCGACACAGGCACGAAAGGCACGTCGCCGCCGTACTCCTCGGGCACGACCTCCTCGGCCACCAGCTCTTGCTTGACGCGCTCGGGATTCGCCTCGGGCTTGTCGATCTTGTTGATCGCCACCACCAGGGGCACGTTGGCCGCCTTGGCGTGGTGGATGGCTTCCTTGGTCTGCGGCATGACGCCGTCGTCCGCGGCCACCACCAGGATCACGATATCGGTCGCCTGGGCGCCGCGCGCACGCATGGCGGTAAAGGCCTCGTGACCCGGGGTATCGAGGAAGGTCACCATGCCCCGGTCGGTCTTGACGTTGTAGGCACCGATGTGCTGCGTGATGCCGCCTGCTTCGCCGGTGGCCACTTTGGTGCGCCGGATGTAGTCCAGCAGCGAGGTCTTGCCGTGATCGACGTGGCCCATGACGGTCACCACGGGCGCGCGCGGCAGGGCTTCGGTCTCGGTCGACTCGGCATCCTCGAGGAAAGCCTCCGGATCGTCGAGCTTGGCGGCGATGGCGGTATGACCCAGCTCCTCTACCACGATCATGGCCGTTTCCTGGTCCAGAATCTGGTTGATGGTGACCATCTGGCCGAGCTTCATCAAGTGCTTGATGACCTCGGCGGCCTTGACAGCCATCTTGTGCGCGAGATCCGCGACGGAAATTGTCTCTGGGACGTGGACCTCGCGGGCGATGAACTCGGCATGCTGCACCTCGTTTTGCTCGATGCGCTGGCGGCCCTGGCGACCCTGACGGCCCTTGCCGCCCCCCCGACCCTTGCCGCCCGCGCGCCAGGCATCACGCCCCGCGCCCGGCGACAGCGTCTCGGCCCTGGAGGCGGGCTTCTTGCGTCCGCCGTCATTGGCCCAGCTCGAGGACACATCCGCGGTCTTGATGATTTTCTTGCCCTCGGTTTCTTTCTTGGGGGTCGTCTTGGCGCCCGCGGGCTTGTGCAGAGTGCCGGTCTTGGACTCCTCGGGCTCGGGCGCGCGCAAGACCTTGCGCGGACGGCTGAGCATCTCGCGCAGGGCCGCGGCCTCGGCCTCGGCGGCGCGGCGCGCCCGGTCGCGCTCGGGGTCGGCGGCCGGGGCCGCGCGGCGGGCTCGACCCGCCGTCGGCGCCGAAACCGGCGCGGCCGGCGGCGTGACCTCGGCGGCGCCGGCATCGGCCTCAGGCCCGGCATCGGCATCGGCATCGGCCGTAGCCTCGGCCTCGGCAGGCGCGGGCTCCGATTCCGGCGCTTCGGCGGCGGGTTGGGCCGGCGCGGCGTCTAGCGCCTCAACGGCCTCGGGTACGGTGGCCTCGTCGGGCGCGGCGGCCTCGACCACAACGGGGGCCTCGGGCGCCGGCTGGGCGGCATCATGTTCGGACGCGGATGCGGCCGGCGGCGTGGCCACCGGGGCCTCGGCCTGGGGCTCGGCAGGCACCTGGGCGGGCGCCGGGGCCTCGGGCGCGGCAGCGCCTTCGGCGCGTGCAGTCTCGACCAATTCGGCCGGATCGCGCTTGACGAAGACGCGCTTCTTGCGGACCTCGACCTGGATGGTGCGAGAACGCCCCGAACCATCCGCCTGATGGATTTCACTGGTCTGGCGGCGGGTCAAGGTGAGCTTCTTGCCCTGGCTGGTGCCGTGTGAGCGCTGCAAGGCCTCGAGCAAGGCGGCCTTGTCCGCGTCGGTCACGCCGGCGTCCACCGATTCGAGCTCGACGCCCGCCGAACGGAATTGTTCCAGCAGCACGTTAGCGGGCATGTTCAGCTCTTCGGCAAACTGAGCGACGGTGTTACTCGGCATTCGACTCTCTCTTTATCACTACTATTTCGGACAATGGCGCTGGGTGGACGGGCGGCGGCGGAATCAGGCCTCGTCCTCGAACCAATGCGCCCTTGCCTGCATGATCATGTCGCTGGCGACGTCCTGCGGCAGATCCGTCATTTCCGCCAGTTCGTCGGCGGCCAACTCGGCCAGATCGTCCAGCGTCGTGATGCCATGCTCGGCGAGCCTGGCCACCAACGCGGCATCCATGCCGTTGATTTCAAGCAGATCGCGCGCGGTCTGCACGCGTTCCTCGTGGGCAATCGCCTCAGTCAGCAAGGCATTGCGCGCCCGCGTGCGCAGCTCGTTGACCGTGTCCTCGTCGAAGGCCTCGATCTCGAGCAGCTCCTGCATCGGCACGTAGGCGACCTCCTCGAGGCCGGTGAAACCCTCGTCGATCAGGATGTCGGCGACCTCCTCGTCCACATCGAGCCTGGAAATGAAGGTATGCCGCAGCGTGGTGCGCTCTTCGTCCTGACGGTTCTGGCTCTCCTCGGGCGTCATGATATTGATCTGCCAGCCGGTGAGTTCGGAAGCCAGGCGCACATTCTGTCCACGCGCGCCGATCGCCTTGGGCAGATTTTCCTCGTCGACCACGACATCCATGGCGTGCCGATCCTCGTCGACGAGAATGGAGACCACGTGCGCAGGCGCCAGCGCGCCGATGACGAATTCGGCCGGGTCGTCGGCCCACAGCACGATGTCCACCTGTTCGCCGCCGAGCTCGTTGCGCACGGCGGTGACGCGCGACCCGCGCATGCCCACGCAGGTGCCGATCGGGTCGATGCGCTTGTCGTAGGCCACGACGGCGATCTTGGCACGCACGCCTGGATCGCGAGCCGCCGCCTTGATCTCGAGCAGGCCCTGCTCGATCTCGGGAACCTCGTTCTCGAACAGCTCGCGGATGAATTCCGGCGCGGTGCGCGAGAGGATGACCTGCTGGCCGCGCGCGGTGTAATCAACCTTCATGACCCAGGCGCGCACACGATCGCCGGCCCGGATATTTTCCTTGGGGATCATCTCGGTGCGCGGCAGCCGGGCCTCGACCTTGCCGATCTCGATGATGGCATCGCCCTTGTCCAGGCGTTTGACCGTGCCCGACACAATGGTTTCGCCCCGATCCAGGAAGTCATTGAGCACCTGCTCGCGCTCGGCGTCGCGGATCTTTTGCAAGATCGCCTGCTTGGCCGCCTGCGCGCCGATGCGGCCGAACTCGACGGGCTCGAGAGGCTCTTCGATGTACTCGCCCTCTTGGATGCCGGGCACGAGCTCCTGGGCCTCGGAGAGCAGCTCTTGCTGATCGGGCTCTTGGAGGCCAGCCTCGTCGGGCACCACCAGCCAGCGGCGGAATCCCTCGTGCTCGCCGGTCTGGCGATCGATGGCCACGCGAATGTCGGTGTCTTCTTTGAAGCGTTTTTTCATGGCCGATGCCAGGGCGCTCTCGAGGGCGCCGAACACGACCTCGCGCTCGACGTTCTTTTCACGCGCCAGGGCGTCGACCAATAGAAGAATTTCGCGACTCATCGCTTCTTACCTTTGAAATCAAGAACCGGGTCCAGCTTGGCCCGATCCACATCGTCAAAAGAAAACTCAAGCACCCGCGGCTGGCCCGGATGCGGTTCATATTCCAGGCTCAGGGCGGGCTCGGCGGCGTCCGCCACCCGCAGGACGCCGGTGAAGACCTTGCGGTTATCGACTGGTTCGCGCAGGCGGATCTCGATGCGCTGCCCGTCAAACCGCAAATAGTCGGCCAGACGGCGCAAGGGCCGATCGACGCCAGGCGAACTGACCTCGAGGCGCTGGTAGTCGACGCCTTCGACCTCGAAGACACGTGATAACTGCCGGGACACCTGCTCGCAATCCTCGATACGCACGCCCTCGGGACGATCGATGGTGACGCGCAGCAGGCCCAGCGGGGCGCGTTCCACATCCACCAGTTCCATATCGAGTCCCCGCATCGCCTGCTGGGTGATCGCAAAGATATCCGCCATAAATTCCAAAAAAAAGGGGCTGTCCGGCCAGCCCTTTGTCATAAGCCCCAGGGGGCCGCCAACGCCATGTCTGTAAAACAGTCTCGGCGGCAAAGCCCCCGGGGACGAGTCTGCCCAGGGGTCAGCCACCGGGGCCCTGGAAAACGGCAGCCACCAAAAGCCATGAGGCCCAACCCATCCACCACCCAGAAACTCGACCTACCGAAAACGCCATTCAGTCATGCATAACTCATCACTGTTATGCCATTCAGAACCGCCTGCCCGTCCACAACCACGACAACTCAAATGGCTGTAAAGCCTTTCATTATAACAGAATAGTGTCCTGTCACGGCGGTTTTCATTCACCGCCTGCCCAACCGCCCAAGCTGCGATTCATGGGCGTGCGCGCCGCTGGGCTGGCGCTCGCCCTGGCCCGTACCGCGCGCCCTGGGCGCGCGGTTTCCGGCGGGTTTTCGAGGTGCCTTGGCGGGACCGGTGCCCGCCCCCGCCCCCCCACCCTTGGCCGGGCGTTTACGTCCGCCCGCCGCCGGGCCGTGCTTGGCCGCGCCGGGCGCTCCCTGGGCAGCAGCCTTGGGGGCTTTCTTGCGACCCTGCCCGCCCTTCCCGGGCTTGTTGCCTTCAGGGTGGCCGTTGGCCAGGCCGCCGCTGATCAGCAGGCCCGGCGTGAACGGGTCGAGACCGCCCGAGCGTCCGCCCGAGACGCGGCCGCGGCGATTGAGGCGCGCGCCGTTCTGGCCATTCTGGCCGGGCGTCCCGAAGCCCGGCGGCAGCGCGCTGGCATACGAAAGCGGCTGGCGTTCCTGCAGCGGGCCCGCATCGTCCGAGGCCTCGCGGATCAGACCCAAGCGCAGCATCAGGGCGCCGACCATGGCGGGCTGGAGCTCCTCCCAGCGGCCGCGGCGCAAGGCCGGGGGCAGGACCACATCGCCGAAACGCGTGCGGATCAGGCGGCTGACCGTCACCCCCTGGGATTCGAACATCCTGCGCACCTCTCGATTGCGGCCCTCGCTGAGCGTCACGCGATACCAGCGATTGCTGCCCTCGCCCCCGAGATAGTCCAGCGTGCCGAACTGCGCCATGCCGTCTTCGAGCGCAACGCCCGCGATCAGCGTGTCCCGCTGCTCGGCACTCAATTCGCCGAGGATGCGCACCGCGTACTCGCGCTCCGCGCCGTAGCGGGGATGGGACAGGCGGTTGGCCAAGTCTCCCGAGGTGGTCAGGATCAGCAGCCCCTCGGTATTGAGGTCCAGGCGGCCGACCGACAGCCATTTGCTGCCACGAATCTTGGGCAGGCGGGCGAACACGGTGGCGCGCCCCCCGGGGTCGTCGTGGCTGACGATCTCGCCGGCCGGTTTGTGATAGAGAATGACGCGTGGCGGCTTGTTCGTCTTGGGGCGATTGACGGGCTTGCCGTTGACGCGCACCTTGTCGTCCGGGCCGATGCGCTGGCCAATGTGAGCCGGCTCGCCGTTGACGGACACCCGGCCCGCGATGATCAGTTCCTCCATGTCGCGCCGCGAGCCGACGCCCGCATCGGCCAGGACCTTGTGCAGCTTGGGCTGCAAGGCGTCGCTATTGAGGTATTTGTCCAGATGCTGCGCGGTCTTTGCCGAGTGCTCTAGATAGGACAAGGCGCGTGCCGCCTCCTCGTGGGACCCCTCGTCCACGGCGGGTGCCGCATCCACGGGAGCCTTGCCGGATTCGACCGCGTCCGCGTCGCCGCGCCGGCGGCGAAAGGGCGTGCGCAGCTTGCGGCCGCGCTGGCGTTGAGGTGCGCCGGCCGCGTCCTTCGCCCGTGCGGACTCCGGGGCGGACGTCTGCGGGGTGGAGTCGCGATCCGGCTTCGGCATCGCTTCGGTGTCTGAGGTCATGGGCTCCAGGGGCTCCTTCGATTTCAATTCCATCGACTGATTCAAGTTGTAGTAATTCGGATAATCGATTGGTCCGGGCATCCGGCTCATTCGGTCTGCGCGGCGGTCGATTCCTCGGCTGGCCGGCCCGCGGGCTCGGTGCCCGGCACGTCGGCCGACGCATCCGGCTCGAGATTCAAGATGCTCAGGACCTCGTGCTCTTGTCCGGATTCGAGCGCCGGCAACTCGTCGAGCGCCCGCAGGCCCAGATCGTCCAGGAAACGTCGAGTCGTGCCGAATAGCGCCGGGCGCCCCGGCGCATCGCGATGCCCGAGGACCTCGATCCAGCCGCGATCCTCGAGCGTGCGAACGATCTGCGCCGATACCGTGACCCCGCGCACATCCTCGATGTCGCCACGCGTCACCGGCTGGCGCCAGGCAATGATCGCCAGGGTCTCGAGCACGGCGCGCGAATAGCGCGGAGGCTTTTCAGGGTTGAGCCGGCCGAGGTAGCGCTGCATGTCCGGACGACTCTGGAAGCGCCATCCCCCGGCGAGCTGAACCAGTTCGAGGCCACGTTCCCGCCAATCCATCTGCAGGGTCGCCAGGTGGCGGCGTATATCGTCGCCCTCGACCGCATCGTCGAAGAGCTTGCGCAAATCGGATACCGCCAGGGGTTCGTCCGCGCACAACAGCGCCGCTTCGAGTACACGCAAGACTTCTGTGTCCGCCATTTTATCTTGAACTCATGTTTGTTGCTTGCCTACTTGCTTGGATTCACGATACTTGCTATTATTCTCTCTTCCAGACGCGGGGTGGAGCAGTCTGGCAGCTCGTCGGGCTCATAACCCGAAGGTCACAGGTTCAAATCCTGTCCCCGCAACCAGCTTTCCGGATCAAGGCCATTTGCCAATGCAAATGGCCTTTTTCCTTGGCGGCCCCAATCGCGGCCGCCCCAAGCCCTGCAATGCTCGAAACCCAGGCCATCGATCATGATTCGGATCGATCTGCCGCAGCGCGCAAAGCACCGGGCATAGCGAATATTCCGAGAGCAAAGTCCGCGAAAAACGCCGGAAAGAAAATGGGCCTGGAAACGGGCCTGCCGATGCGGCGGGCGGACGAACGGGGCATCGAGGCCGCGGGCCGCCGAAACCACACCCGCATCGTCCTGGAACTCGGCGCGCGATGCGCCTGGAGAGTGCCGCTATTACAACATCCGCCACACGACATTGCAATAGTGCGATGCGGCGCTACCACACCACGAAAAACAGGGCCCAGGCCACACAGAACGGCGCCAGGCCCAGCCCCACCAGGCCGACGGCGGCCACCCGGACGGATGGGCGCCGGCAGCGCAGCCCCGCGAGCCGCCACTCGAAGCGCAGGGTCCAGGCCAAGGCCAGGCCGAGCAGGAGGAAGCGCGCGGGATTGGCCCAGCCGGTCGGGACACCCTCGTGCTGCAGCAGAGTCAGCGTGGTTGCCGACAAGCCCAGGAACACCCCGGCCCCACCCGCCGGAATCAGCCCCTGCGCGAGCTTGTGCACACCCGCGAGGCGGCTGCGCAGCAGGCGCCCGGACGCATCCAGTACGCCCGGACGCCGCCAGGCGGGCAGCGCCCGATCGGCCAGCCACAGGCCAAGGAAGGCCGGGCCGCCCACGCACAGCGCCGCACCCGCGATGAACAGGAGGATGACCGCGCCATCGAGCCAGCTGAAGCTGTCGTTGACTTCGGGGTAATGCGTCAGCAGGAACCAGGGCGCATTCTGCGCCAGCGGCCAGTAGATGTCGCGCTCGACCAGCCAGGTCGCCGCCGCCTGTTTGATCGTCACGAACCAGGGGCTGGCGCTCCAGAGAAAGGCGCCGACTGCCAGGCCCATCAGGCCGAACACGATCAGCGTGGTCTGCCAGCCATCGCCCTCGGCGACGTGCATGATCTCGGACTCGGGCGAACGCGGACTCAGGGTGATCGCGCCGCGATAGTCGCTGCAGCGTCCACACATGTGGCACTCGGCGGCGCCCTTCATGTTGCGCAAGGGCAGCAAGGGCGCGCAGTTGATGGACTCGATCCGACGCACCGGCTGGCGCCAGGCCTGCGGATCGACGCGGTAGTACCAGGGCGCGAGCTTCGCGAGCAGATTGAACACGCCGCTGACCGGGCAGAGGTATTTGCACCAGACCCGTTTCTCGCGCCCGTACAGCCAGCCGACGATCATGGCGGCGACGGTCGAACCGCCCAGCACGGCGGCCACCGCCCACGGGTATTGATAGACGCTGACCAATTGCCCGTAGACCGTGGTCAAGGCGAACGCCACGAAAGGCCAGCCGCCCCAGCGCATCCAATGCGGGATGGCGCCGCCGCGCCCGTGTCCGCTCGCCCACTCGGTCAAGGCGCCCTCGGGACAGAACAGGCCGCACCAGGCCCGGCCGAACAGGGGAATCGACACCAGGACGAACGGCCACCAAATTCCCCAGAAGGCAAACTGCGCCAAGACCGTCAGATTGTTGAAAACGGAGGCCGTGCGATCCGGCAGCGTCATCAGGGCCGGCACCACCAGCAGAAAGACGTAGACTCCGACGATCACCCATTGCAGCCTGCGGATCGCCCGCTGGTGATCCCTGAGGAAACCCCCCGCGCGCGCTACGCGGGAACGAAACGTATAAGCCATCATCGTTCGCTAATCGCAGCCGGCGGGCCCGGCATTGGCCGGGTCCGGCTCGGCGAAGTTATGCCGCTGAATCACCGATGGAGACACCCGCCGCCGGCACGGCCGGGCGGGAGGCGCGGCGCAGCGTACCGATCGCGACCACCCAGTAGGCCAGCCAGATCAGGACCTGCGACAGGGCGGGATAGGCGCGATACCCGGCGAAATCCGCCAGCACCTTGCCCAGGCCACCCTCGGTGCCCAGCAGCCACGAGGTATTCCAGACCGGATCGATCAGGGCGGGCAGGACCTCGAGCGAAATCAGCCGGTCGGTGGCCGACACCAGCAAGGCGCCCGCGAGCAACAGCAGCAGGGCCTCGGTCAGCTTGAAGAAGCGCCGCCAGGTGATCAGCCGGCCGCCGAGCTGCAGGACCCAGAACGTCAGCAGCGCAGCGCCAAATCCGACAAGGCCCGCGAGCACCATTGATGCGGAGCGCCCCTCGTCCTGGGATGACAGGATGGCGCCGTAGAGGAACACGACCGTTTCGCTGCCCTCGCGCGCCACGGCGATCATGACTAGGGCGAGCAAACCCCACCAGCGATCCCGGCGGATCATCGAGCCCGCGCCGGCCTCGAGGTCGTGCTTCAGGCCCCGGCCGTGCGCGCGCATCCAGGCGACCATCTGGACCACTAGGACGCAGGCCACCAGGGCCATGATCGCCTGGAACCATTCCTGGCCGGTGTCCGAGAGCCACGAGGCCATGCCCAGCAGGACGAGCGCCAGCAGCCCCGCCAACGCCAGGCCACAGGCGACTCCCCCCCATAGCCAGGGCAGGCCGCGGCGGCCCGCGGGATCGCTGCGCAGCCAGGCATACAGAATGCCCACGACCAGCAGGGCCTCCACACTCTCACGCCAAACGATGAAACCGACTTGTTCCATGATGAAGAGGGCAATGTTTCAAGGAGAAGACGTCACGACCAGCGTTCCCTTGACCTCGGGATGGAAGTCATCGAAGAACGGGTACTCGCCCGGCCGGGAGAGCTTGAGCACGACGAAGGACTTGACCCCCGGGCCCAGCACTTTTTCCTTGCGCAACGGCAGGCTCTCGAATTCCACCGCCTCCGTGCTTTCATTGACCAGGACGATCTTGAACCGCCCCGCCGGCACCTCGAGGCGCGCCGGCTCGAATGTGCCGTCGGCCTTGAAGGTCAGCGTGTACGTGGGCAACTCGTCGGCCCGCACCATCACCGTCGCGCCGAACCCGAGGGCCAGCGCGCACATCCAGGCGACGAGCCGAGCACTCATCAATAGCCGCCTTTCTTGCCGGTTCCGGCATAGACGAACTCATAATGCGTCTCGAAAGTCTTGAACCATGGCGCGACGCCGGTTTCTTTATCCACGTGGCGGCCGAAATGGTTCATCGGGGCCGTTTCCGGCGAGCCGATGACGAACGTCAGGTTGTACTTGCCAGGTCCTTCGAGCTTGACGTTGTCGCCGTAGTGCGGGCCATCGTTGGCAACCATGGGCATGAGATCGCCCTTTTGCACCTTGTCGCTGCCCTGCTTGCGCAGCTCGTACTGGATGTTCAGATAGGGCGCCCACGCCCCTTCGGGCAGGCCGTTCTTGTTGTCGGCGGTCGCATGGATGTCGGCCTCGAGGTGGATGTCGGAATCCCGGGCCTCGCGCATCATGCCTGCGGGCTCCATTTCGACGGGCTGCAGATACACGGCGGCGATCTCCAGGCCGTTGACCTCGGCCGGTTCGCCGATGGGATATTCAGCGGCCACGGCCGAGGCTGCCAGCCCCAATCCCGCGAACGCCACGAGCCATTGCTTGACCATCGGCAGAGCCTCCTTTCGGATAAATATAACAAGATTGATTCTCGTTACTATATCACCGAGACTAGGCGTTCGACGACCCATGATTCAAAAAAAATCCGCCCGAAGGCGGATCATCCAAGCCCTAACCAAGATTGGGCGCGGCGCGTTTCACTTCTTTTTGCGCTTGGCCGAGGCCTCGGCATCGGCCTCGCCGAAGGGAAAGACCGAGAACATGCTGCGGGTCTGGTCCTGCATCTGGTCCTGCATCTGCACGAACAGGTTGCGGCTCTGCTCGATGTAGCTGTTCATCATGTTTTGCAGCGCCGGCGTCTGCACATTCATGAGCTGGGCCCAGACCTCGGGACCGAACTGCTGCTTGTACAAGCCCTGGGACTGTTCGGCCATCCGATCCTGGATATCCATGAGGACCTGGATGTTCTTTTCCAGGAACGACCCCATGACACCCTGCATGGCGTGACCATAGAACCGGATGATCTGCGACAAGGCCGTCGCCGAGAACATCGGAACCCCGCCCGATTCCTCCTCGAGGATGATTTGCAGCAGGATGCTGCGCGTCAGGTCCTCGCCGGACTTCGCGTCCACGACCTGGAACTCTTCGCTGCCGAGGACGAGCTCCTTGACATCCGCGAGCGTGATGTAGGCGCTGGACTGGGTGTCGTAGAGCCTGCGGTTGGGGTATTTCTTGATCAGGCGCACGGTCTTGGAAGTCTGTTGGGCCATTTTGCGCATCACCCCATGTGCAGGCCGCCATTGAGCGAAAAGTCCGCCCCGGTGGCAAAGCCTGAATCATCCGACGCCAACCACGCCACGATAGCCCCGATCTCCTCGGGGGTGCCCAGGCGTTTGACCGGGATCGTAGCGACGATCTTCTCGAGAACGTCAGGCCGGATGGCGCGCACCATGTCGGTCCCGATGTAGCCCGGCGACACTGTGTTGACCGTGACGCCCTTGCTGGCGACCTCCTGGGCCAGCGCCACGGTGAACCCATGGATCCCGGCCTTGGCGGTGGAATAGTTGGTTTGGCCGAACTGGCCCTTCTGGCCATTGACCGAACTGATGTTGACCACCCTCCCCCACTGGCGATCGACCATGTCGTCAATGACCTGCTTGGTCACGTTGAACAGGCTGTTGAGGTTGGTGTCGATGACCGTGCGCCAGTCCTCGAGCCCCATCTTGCGAAAGACCCCGTCGCGCGTGATGCCGGCATTGTTGACGAGCACGTCGATCGGGCCGAATTGTTCTTTGATCTGCGCAAAGGCCTGCACCGTCGAGTCCCAATCGGATACGTTGCCGACCGAGGCATGGAACTTGTAGCCCAGCGCGGCTTGCTCGCCGATCCACTTGGCATGATCCCGGCTGGGGCCGCAGCCCGCCACCACGGTGAACCCCTCCTTGGCCAGGCGCTGGCATATCGACGTGCCGATCCCCCCCATGCCCCCCGTGACGTAAGCCAGTTTCCCGCTCATGAGAATCTCCTGTTGTTGACGCGCTCACGCCGCGCGTACCCTCACATAATGCCCTGGCGCGGGCTCGAGAGTTCTGTATCGACGATTGCCGAGCGTGCCCTTGGAACGGGCCTTGCCACCGGAGTGGCCGGCCAGCCAGCCGAGCCAATCGGGCCACCAGCTACCCGAATGCCGAGGGGCGTCCCGCAGCCACGCATCGGCATCGGTCGCCCCCTCGCGGCGATCCCCCTCATCATACGCCCAGTAGCCTCGGCGCCCGCGCGCGGGCGGATTGATCACCCCGGCGATATGGCCCGACTCGCCCAACACGAAACGCGTGGCGCCGCGCAGCACGCGGCGGGACGCGTAGGCCGAGGTCCAGGGAACGATATGGTCCTCGCGCGAGGCGTACAGATAGGTCGGCATGCGCAAAGCGCCCAGATCGATTGGCTGGCCGCCGATCAGGACTGCGCCCGGGGTCTTGAGGCGGTTTTCCAGGTAGGTGTTCCGGAAATACCAGGCGAAGAACGGACCCGGCAGATTCGTGCCGTCGGCATTCCAGGCCAGCAGGTCGAAGGCCCGTGGGGCCTCGCCCATCATGTAGTTGGAAGCGACGTAGTTCCAGACGAGTTCGGCGGGCCTGAGAAACGAGAATGTCGTGCCCAGCTCGCGCGCGGTCATCAAGCCGCCGAGGCCGAATTGCCGTTCGCGCGCGCGCGCGTGGCATTCGTCGACGAACACATCGAGAATGCCGGTGTCGGCAAAGTCGAGGAAAGTCGTGAGCAACGTCAACGCGGCCACCGGGTCCTCGCCGCGCGCCTTGGCCAGGGCCAGCGTGCTGGCGAGCAGGGTCCCGCCGACACAAAACCCGAGGGCGTTGATCTGCGCTTGGCCGCTGATGGCGCGCACCACCTCGATGGCCCGCAGGACGCCATCCTGTATGTAGTCGTCCCAGCTCGCCTGATCGATGCCGTCCGTATCGGTGGCCAGCGGATTGCGCCACGAAATCATGTAGACGCTGAATCCGGCCTCGAGGGCGTGACGCACGAACGAGTTGTCGGCCTGCAGATCGAGGATGTAGAACTTGTTGATGCACGGCGGCACCATGAGCAGCGGGCGCGCATGCACCTGCGATGCCAGCGGGCGATACTGGATCACCTGCATCAAGGGGTTCTGGAAGACCACCGCGCCGGGCGTCGCGGCGATGTTCTCGCCCAGGGTGAACGCGGATTCGTCAGTCTGGCTGATGCGGCCTTTTTGCAGATCCTCGACCAGGTTTTGCAGGCCCTTGCGCAGCGATTCGCCCTGCGTGCGCCGCAGGGCCTCGAGGGCCTCGGGGTTGGTGGCCAAGTAATTGGCCGGCGAGGCGGCCTCGGTCCATTGCATGATCGCGAACTGCAGGCGCTGGCGTTCGTCCAGGGACAGCTCGGCGGCATCGGCCATTTGCCGCAGAGCGCGGGCGCCGATCAAGTAGGCATGTGCGGCAAACAGGCTCTGGGGGGTGTCGGCCCAGGCTGGCGAGGAGAACCGGCGGTCATCAGGCACGTCCAGCGTCCCCTCGCGCAGCCCCTCGAACAGGGCCTGGCATTCCCGCAGATAATCGGCCTGGATCCGGGCGAGGCGGTCGGGCGAAATGCCCTGCGGCACCTGCCCTGGAAACTGATTGCGCTCACCCACTGAAATTCCCCCTGCCTGAGTCCGGTCACGCATGACCGTCCATTGCAAACGATCATGGCCATTCTGACAAATCGTGTCAATCAGGGTAAGTCGCTAGTGTTCATGCGTCGTTTCAGCGGCGCCATGCGCGGGACGCGGCGCCAGCCACGCAACCGTTGCCTGCCGGCCCGTACGCGCGGCGCGCCGATAGGAATAGAAGCGCTGCGCATCGCGATACGTGCAAAGGTGGCTGCTCTCGATCTGCTCGACACCCGCGGCCCGCAGACGGTGGCTCGCAATCGCCGGCAAGTCGGCCAGCCAGCGATCGCTGCCAGGCCGCGCGTTAAAGAATGCAGCCGTCGACGGGTCAGGTCCGGTGAATGCCTCGCGCACCTCGGGCCCGACCTCGAAGCTCGCCTGGCCGATCGCCGGACCGATCCAGGCGTGCCAGCGGCTGTCGCGCGGCGCCCGCGGACGCATCCGCTCGAGGGTGTTC
Organism: Castellaniella sp. GW247-6E4; assembly: GCF_040276065.1. Classification (NCBI taxonomy): domain Bacteria; kingdom Pseudomonadati; phylum Pseudomonadota; class Betaproteobacteria; order Burkholderiales; family Alcaligenaceae; genus Castellaniella; species Castellaniella sp. GW247-6E4. Next base: position 81,169 of record NZ_JBELOI010000003.1, read on the forward strand.
TCCAGCACGCCGGCCGCCAGCCCGCGCCAGCCCGCATGCGCGACGCCCAGCACGCCGCCCCCGGCATCGGCCAGCACCACGGGCAGGCAATCCGCGGTCATGATGATCAATGGACGATCGGGCCGCGTCGTGACCGCCGCATCGGCCCTGGGCGGCGCATCGCCGCCCCAGGCGTCGGCATCGCAGACCTCGGTGCCGTGCACCTGATCAAGCCATAGGGGTTCGGCCGGCAGGAGGCTGCCCAGCAAGGCGCGATTACGCAGGACATCCCGTGGCGCATCGCCCACGTGCAGCCCGAGGTTCAGGCCGTCCCAGGGCGGTGCGCTGCCTCCCCCGGCCCGCGTACTGCAGAAATAATGCACGCCGGGCCAGGGCTGGCCGGTCACGCGCTCGATGGCCGAATCCGCATACGCCGTGGTCATGATGTCTGGAGCCTCCTCACGATTGCCACTGGATCGCCGCACGCACCGCCATGAAGTCTGCGGGCGCACAGGCTTCGAACGCCAGCCACTCGCCCGAGGCCGGATCCTGGAAACTCAAGGCGCGCGCATGCAGCATCTGGCGGGCCGCGCCTGCCAGCGCCGCGCCCCCGTATACCGTGTCGCCCAACAAGGGATGGCGCAAACTGGCCATGTGCACGCGGATCTGGTGGGTGCGCCCGGTCTCGAGGCGGCAGGCCATCTCGGCCACCGGCGCCGGCCCGGCATGCCCGCGGCCCAGGGTCCGATAATGGGTGACCGCGGGCTTGGGCGCGATCGGATGCTGAGCGCTCATGCGCACCGGCACCCGCGCGTCGCGGCCGATCGCCAGGTCCACGGTGCCCTCGGGATCCGGCCAGCCATGCACCAGCGCGAGGTATTCGCGCTTGACGCTGCGAGCCTGCAACTGGCGCACCAGATGGGTCTGGGCAATCTCGTTGCGGGCGACCACCAGCAGGCCCGAGGTGTCCTTGTCCAGGCGATGCACGATTCCGGCCCGCGCCACGCGGGCGAGCTCTGGATATCGATGGAGCAAACCATTGAGCAGCGTGCCATGCCAGTTCCCCGCCCCCGGATGCGTCACCAGTCCCGCCGGCTTGTCGATCACGATCCAATCGGCGCCCTCGCCGACCACCCGGAATTCGACCGCCTCGGCGATGAACGCCATCGCCTCGGGCGCGGGCTGCGGCCAGACCTGGATCCGGTCGCCGGGTCCCGCCTTGGCGCGCACGCGCGCCGCCTGTCCATTGATGCGCACGTGGCCCTCGTCGATCCAGGCCTGCAGTCGGCTGCGAGAATGCTGCGGCATCAGGCGAGCCAGCACCTTGTCCAGGCGGTCGGCCAGCGCCGTAAACGGCAGCTCGAACTCCTCGGGCGGCGGCGCTTCGAAGTCCTCGGTTTCGATATCCGTGTCAGACATGTCGACAAATCATATAATCTGCCAGCAATGCTAACACCCTGATCAAGGATGCCCTGTGATCCTCTGCGACACGCTTCGTTTCAATGCCATCGCGCGGCGCGCGCTGGCGGCCATCGCTTTTCTCGCCCTGGCGCTCGCGGCGGGCTGCAGCTCGACCAAGGGAAATGTCGATCCGACCGCGGGCTGGAGCGCCGAGCGCCTGTACCAGCAGTCGCGCGAGGACATGAGCGGTGGCCGCTGGACCGAAGCCCGCCAAAACCTCGAAGCCCTCGAGGCACGCTATCCGTTCGGCATCTATGCCCAGCAGGCGCTGATCGACCAGGCCTACGTCAACTGGAAGGACGAGGAGCCCGAGCAGGCCAAGGCGGCGATCGACCGTTTCATGCAGCAATACCCCAACCACCCAGGCACCGACTACATGCTGTACCTCAAGGGCATGCTGACCTTCACCCCGCCCAGCGCGGTGCTATCGAACATCACGCGCCAGGATCCAGCCGAGCGCGACCCCAAGGGGCTGCGCGCGTCCTATGAGGCCTTCAACGAGCTGATCAAGCGCTATCCCGACAGCCGCTACACCCCCGATGCCCGCAAGCGCGTCGCCTGGCTGGTGAACACCATCGCCGAAAACGAGGTGCACGTCGCCGAGTATTACTACCAGCGCGGCGCCTACGTCGCGGCGGCCAACCGCGCGCAGACCGTGATCACGGATTTCGAGGGCGCGCCGATCGTGGAAAAGGCCCTCTACCTGATGATGATCAGCTATGACAAGCTGGGCCTGGACACGCTGCGCGACGACGCCAAGCGGGTCCTCGACCAGAACTTCCCCAACAGCAAGTACTACGCCCAGGGCCTGGACGAGTCCGTCAATTACTGGAACCCGATCAACTGGTTCTGAGGCCAGGCCCGCTCAATCGGCGGGCTTGCTGCCATCGATGGACTTTGCAACACGGGGTGGGCAGCGCGGACGCCGACTCTGAAACCGAACAGGGCACTAGCCGCTTGCCGAGCCCTCCTCGGCCGCCTGCGCGGGAGGACTTGCCAAAAACTCGCACGCCTGCGCCGCCTCGCGCGTGCGGGCGAACGGCGGCAGGCCGCGCCACAGGCGGCGACCGTAGGGTTTGTCGACCAGCCGGCCATCGCCAACCATCAGCACCCCCCAGTCCGCCTCGGAACGGATCAGGCGGCCGGCCCCTTGCTTGAGGACCAGCGCGGCTTGGGGCAGTTGATATTCCATGAACGGATTGCCGCCCTCGGCCCGGCAGGCGTTCAGGCGCGCCTCGATGACCGGATCGTCGGGCGGTGCGAAGGGCAGCTTGTCGATAGCCACCAGCGTGAGGGCATCGCCGGGCACATCGATGCCCTCCCAGAAACTGGCGCTGCCAACCAGCACCGCATCGCCTGCCCGGCGGAAACGCTCGAGCAGCAGTCCGCGGGAGACCTCACCCTGGCGCATGACCGGGCGCGTCGACGCGCATTCGGCGAGATGCCGCGCCAGCACGTCGGCGACCCGATCCACCGCTCGCAGGGTCGTGCACAGCACCAGCACCCCACCCGGACAGGCATCGACCAGCGGCAGCAAGGCCCGGGCGAAGGCATCGACGAACTGGGGATCCCCGGGCCAGGGCAAGCCCCGGGGTACGTACAGCAGGGCGCGCGCCGGGTAATCGAACGGCGAGGTCCAGTGGTCGGTCACCGCGTCCTCCAGGCCGAGCTGGCGCAGGAAATGTCCGAAATCCCCCTGAACCGAGAGCGTGGCCGAGGTCAGCACCCAGGTCTGTCCCGGACGCCGGAAGCCTGAAAAGATCCGTGCCACCGACAAGGGCGCGCGTTGCAAGCGCAGGGATTGGTTCCCAAGCTCGACCCAGCGCACCGCGGCCTCGCCTTCGGGGGCCGCCTCGCCGCGTGCGGGCAGGCGCCACTGCTGCAAGCGTCCGAGCAGGCCTTCGGCCGTGCGGGCCGCGGCCGCGAGGTCGGGATGGCGATCCTCCTGCGACTGCAGGCGCCGCGCGGCATCGTCCAGCGCCTCGATCAGAGCGTCGAGCTTTTCATCGAAAGCCTCGGCCTCGGGAATCGACTGGAAGGTTGCCCGTGCGCCGGGCATGAGCGCCACCGGCGCGGCGGCGAGCCGCAGCTCGCGCGCCGCGCCCTCGAGGCGCCGCGCGGCCTCGCTCCAGGGTGTCGCCTCGCGGGCATGCGCCAGACCTGCGGCCTCCATCGCACGCGCGCAGTCCAGCACCTGGTGCACGGAGACCGCTTGTCCCAGAAAGCGCGTGGCCGTATCGGGCAACTGATGAGCCTCGTCGAAGACCACCATGCGGGCCTCGGGCAGCAAGTCGGTGACGCCCTCCTCGCGCAAGGCGAGATCCGCCATGAACAGCGCATGATTGACCACCACCACATCGGCCTCCTGAGCATGGCGGCGGGCCTTGAGCAGGAAGCAGTCCCGCACGAAGGGGCACTCTTGCCCCAGGCAATTCTCACGGGTGGAGGTCGCGCGGTTCCAGATATCGGCCCCCTCGGGCACGGCGGGCAGCTCGGCCTTGTCGCCAGTGGCGGTCTCGCGGGTGAAACGCTGGATTTCGCGTAGCTGGCGGACCTCGTCGGCGGACTTCAGGCCGCGCTCGTCCTGGCCCAGGCGGTCAAGATGGTAATGGCACACGTAATTGGCGCGGCCCTTGAGCAACGCCACGTCGACCGGCAGTGCCAACGCCTCGCGCAGCCGCGGGATGTCGCGACGGAACAATTGATCCTGCAAGGTGCGGGTACCCGTTGAAATCAGGACCTTGTCGCCCGACAGGAAGGCCGGCACGAGGTAGGCCCAGGTCTTGCCCGTGCCGGTGCCCGCCTCGGCCACCAGCACGCCGCCGTCCGCCAGCGCGCGCCCGATCGCATCCGAGAGCTCGCGCTGGGCGATGCGCGGACTGTAGCCCGGCATATGGCGCGCCAGGGCGCCGGATGGGCCGAAAACATCGGTCAACTCGTGGGGAAACATGGCTGAGCGCTAGAGGGAGGATGGGGATCATGATAGCCGAGCCATTTCGGCAATGGCGCGGCCTTGTGGCAAAATCTGCCCCTTGTCGCTCGTACCTTATGATGAACCCATGAACACGATCAGCCCCACCCCCGCCGTCCGGACCGTCGACGACGCCCGCATTCTCAGATTGCTTGCCGAGGAATTGGGCGCACGCGCGGGGCAGGTCGCGGCCGCGGTCGAACTGCTCGATTCCGGCGCCACCGTCCCCTTCATCGCGCGCTACCGCAAGGAGGCCACCGGCGGCTTGGACGACACGGTGCTGCGCGCGCTCGAGCTACGGCTGATCTACCTGCGCGAACTCGAGGCGCGCCGCGTCGCGATCCTGGACTCGATCGAACAGCAGGGCAAGCTCGACGCCGACCTGAGCGCCCGCATCCTCGAGGCCGATAGCAAACAGCGCCTCGAGGACTTGTACGCGCCCTTCAAGCCCAAGCGCCGCACACGTGCCCAGATCGCCCGCGAGGCGGGCCTGGAGCCCCTGGCCGACGCCCTGCTCGAGGGTCCGGCGGTCGACCCGGTGGCCCTCGCCGCCGGATATCTGAACCCCGAGGCGGGTTTCGAGGATGCCAAGTCCGTGCTCAACGGCGCCCGCGACATCCTGGCCGAGCGCTTCGCCGAGGACGCCGCTCTGCTCGACACGCTGCGCGAGCACCTGTGGAAAACGGGCCTGCTCCACGCCCGCGTGGTCTCCGGCAAAGAGACCGAGGGCGAGAAATTCCGCGACTGGTTCGATTTCAGCGAAGCCTTGCGGGCCATGCCATCGCATCGGGCGCTGGCACTGCTGCGCGGCCGCCAGCAAGGCATCCTGGATCTGCGCCTGGAACTGGAACCAGACCTCGAGGCCCGCAATCCACACCCCTGCGTCCTGCGCATCGCCGAGACGCTGGACATCGATGCCCGCTTCGACACCCAAGCCGATGCCCGCCAGCACTGGCTCGCCGAGGTCTGCCGCTGGGCGTGGCGGGTCAAGCTGCTCACCGCCTTCGAGACCGAGCTCGTCGGACGGCTGCGCGAAGCCGCCGAGGCCGAGGCGATCCGCGTGTTCGCGGCCAATCTCAAGGACTTGCTGCTGGCCGCGCCGGCCGGCCCCAAGGCCGTGCTCGGCCTGGACCCGGGAATTCGTACCGGAGTCAAGGCCGCCGCCATCGACGCGACCGGCAAGGTGCTCGAAACGCACACCATCTACCCCTTCGAGCCGCGCCGTGACGTCGAAGGCAGCCTGCGCACGCTGGCCGACATGGTGCGCCGCCACGGGATCGACTTGATCGCCATCGGCAACGGCACGGCCTCGCGCGAGACCGAGCGCCTGGCGGGCCTGCTGCGCGAACGCCACCCCGAGCTGCGCTTCGAGCGCGCAGTGGTCTCCGAGGCCGGCGCCTCGGTCTATTCCGCCTCGGAGCTCGGCGCCCAGGAGTTTCCCGATATGGACGTGAGCCTGCGGGGCGCGGTGTCAATCGCCAGGCGCCTGCAGGACCCCCTGGCGGAGCTCGTCAAGATCGAGCCCAAGGCCATCGGCGTGGGCCAATATCAGCACGACGTCAACCAGCGCGACCTTGCGCGCTCGCTGGATGCCGTGGTCGAGGACTGCGTCAACGCTGTGGGGGTGGACGTCAACACCGCCTCGGCGCCGCTGCTGACGCGGGTGTCGGGGCTCAACGCCGCCCTGGCGCGCAACATCGTGGGCTGGCGCGAGCAGCACGGCGCCTTTCCCAATCGGCAGGCCCTGCGCGAGGTGCCGCGCTTTGGCGACAAGGCCTTCGAGCAGGCGGCCGGGTTCCTGCGCGTGCCGGCGTCGGACAATCCGCTGGACGCCTCGGCCGTGCACCCCGAAGCCTACCCGGTGGTCGAGCGCATCCTCGCGCGGATCGGCAAGCCGGCCGGCCAGATCATGGGGCAGGCCCAGGCGCTCAAGGGGCTGTCGCCCGCCGATTTCACCAGTGAACGATTCGGCCTGCCGACGGTGCGGGATATCTTTGCCGAGCTCGAAAAGCCCGGGCGCGACCCGCGTCCCGAATTCAAGACCGCGCGATTCATGGACGGCATCAACGACATCAAGGACCTCGTCCCCGGCATGATGCTCGAGGGCGTGGTGAGCAACGTCGCCAATTTCGGAGCCTTCGTCGATATTGGCGTGCACCAGGACGGCTTGGTGCACGTGTCGGCCCTGTCCGACCGCTACGTCAAGGACCCGCGCGACGTGGTGCGGGTTGGCCAGACTGTGCAAGTGCGGGTGCTCGAGGTGGACGCCGCCCGCAAGCGCATCGCGCTGAGCATGCGCAAGGACGAGCCGGCGGCGCGCGGGGACGGTGCGCGGGCGACCGAGCCCCGGCAACCGGCCCGCGCCGGCCAACGCGGCGGCCATTCCGAGCGTCCGACGGCGTCGCCCCAAGGCGCCATGGCCGATGCCTTCGCGCGCATGCAGGGCAAGCGCTGAGCCCATTTCCCACTACACATTCGGCAGAATTATTGATCCGTATCAGAACTGGAAAACGCACCATCGGTTAAAAGGTCGGCAAGGAGAACCGTCATGCCGCCCCCCCCGACCGACCGTGCCACTGATGCCCGGGCAGCCGCCCGGGCCACCGACCAGTATTTCCATGCCAGCCAGGCACGCGCCTTCGCATCGCTCTCGCCCGCCTCCCTCAGCCTGGCGTGGCTGGACTGGGCGATGCACCTGGCCGCCTCGCCAGGCAAACAGACCGAGCTCGCGCGCCTGGCCGTCGCCCACCAGAGCGAGCTGGCACGCTACCTGTACGATTGCCTGAAGACCGCAGGGGATCCGTCCCGAGCCTGCGTCACCCCCCCCGAAACCGACCGCCGCTTCAGCGACCCGGCCTGGTGCCGCTGGCCCTATAACCTGCTGCACCAGGGCTTTCTGCTGACCCAGAGCTGGTGGGAGGACGCCACGTCCGAAATACCAGGCGTCGACCCCCATCACCTGCACCAGGTGTCGTTCTGGGCGCGCCAATGGTTGGACATGATGTCGCCGGGCAACCAGCTCCATACCAACCCGGTCGCCCTGCGCCGTACCGCAAAGGAGCACGGCATGAATCTTGCGCGCGGCGGCGGGTATCTGCTGGAGGACATCGTCCGGCATCAGGCCGGCATGCCCATCGCGGGCGCGGAACGATTCCGCGTGGGCCGGGACGTTGCAGCCACCCAAGGCCAGGTGGTGGCCCGCAACCACCTGGCCGAGCTGATCCAGTATGCCCCGACGACCCGGACAGTCCGACCCGAGCCCGTGCTGCTGGTGCCGGCCTGGATCATGAAGTACTACATCCTCGACCTGTCGCCGCACAACTCCCTCGTGCGTTATCTTTGCGATCAGGGATACACCGTCTTTTGCCTGTCCTGGAAGAACCCCACCGACAAGGACGCGGAACTGGGTATGGACGACTATCTGCAGGACGGATTCTTCGCCGCCCTGGACATGATCGGGCGTATCCTGCCCGAACGCCGCATCCACGCGACCGGCTATTGCCTGGGTGGCACCTTGCTCGCCATCGCGGCGGCGGCCATGGCGCGCGATGGCGACGATCGACTGGCCACCATCAGCCTGTTCACCGCCCAGGTGGACTTCAGCGAACCGGGGGAGCTCGCCCTGTTCATCGACGAGGCACAGGTCCATATGCTCGAGGCGCAGATGCAGCGCCGGGGCTACTTCAGCGCCGACCAAATGGCCGGCGCCTTCCAGATGCTGCGGTCCTACGACCTGCTCTGGTCACGCATCCTCCACGAATACCTGCTGGGCGAGCGGCGCCCCATCAACGACCTGATGGCCTGGAACGCCGATACGACCCGCATGCCCGCCCGGATGCATTCCCAGTACCTGCGGCGCCTGTATCTGAACAACGACCTGAGTGCCGGACGCTATCCGGTGGGCGGTCGCCCGGTGTCGATCGGCGACATCCGCCGGCCGGTTTTCGCCGTCGGCACCCTCACCGATCACGTCGCCCCCTGGCGCTCGGTCTACAAGCTCCACCAGTTTTACCCCGGAGAGCTGAGCTTCGTGCTGACCAGCGGCGGGCACAATGCCGGCATCGTCAACGAACCCGGCCACCCCCGGCGCCAATACCGCATCCGCACTCGACAGCCCGGCGATGCCCACCTGCCGCCCGACGACTGGCTGGACGGGACGTCGGCGCACGCTGGATCCTGGTGGACCGCCTGGTCGCAATGGCTGGCGCAACGCTCGGGCCGCCGCGTAGCGCCGCCGACCCTGGGGGCACCCGGCTCGCCGGCCCTGGACGACGCGCCCGGCCGCTATGTATTGGAGTCCTGAACCATGATGCCGTGCAATCCCGAGGGCCCGCGGCGCAAGCGCGGGCGGGCCGCCGACATCACCCGCGCCCTGGGTGCGGCCTGCCTGCTGCTGATCCTCCCGGCATGCGTCAACCTGGCCCCCGAAACTCGAATTCCGCCCCTGCCGGTCGCCGATGCCTGGCCAGCCGACACCGGCACGGCCGCCGCCCGCGCGCTGGACGAGCTCGACTGGTCACATTATTTCCAGGACGCCGACATGCGCCGGCTGATCGGCCTGGCGCTGGCGCACAACCGCGATCTGCGCCTGGCCGCCCTGCGCGTGCGCGAGGCCGAGGCCGCCTATCGTATCCAGCGATCGGATCTGCCGCCATCGATCGGCGCCCAAGGCGGCACCGAGCGCAGCCACGTACCCGGCGACCTCAACCTGACCGGCCAACCTCAGATCCAGTCCCGGCACCAGGCCGGCATCGGCCTGAGCAACTGGGAAATCGACCTTTGGGGCCGGATCCGCAATTTGAAGGATGCCGCACTCGACGACTGGCTGGCCACGGAGGCTGCCCGCCAGGCCTTCCAGGTCGCGCTGGTGCGGCAAGTGGCCGATTCGGTATTGGCGCTGCGGGAACTGGACCAGCGCGCCTTTCTGGCGAACCAGGCGGTCCACAACCGCCGGCAGTCCCTGAATATTTTCGAGCAGCGCCTGGCGGTGGGCTCCTCGTCCGAACTGGAACTGACCCAAGTGCGCACCCTGCTGATCCAGGCCCAGGCGCTGCAAGCCCAATTGAAACAGGAACGGGCCGCCGCTGCCCACGCGTTGACCTTGCTGACGGGCACCGACCCCGGATTGGCGCCCATGGACGGCATCACACTGGAATCGACCTGGCTGACCCGGCTGGAACCGGGCCTGCCCTCTGAAGTCCTGCTGGCCCGCCCTGACATCCAGGCGGCCGAGGCCCAACTGCGGGCCGCCCACGCTCGGATCGGCGCCGCCCGGGCCGCCTTCCTGCCGCGCATCGCCCTGACCTCGAGCATCGGTTCGGCCAGTGCCGAGCTCGATGGGCTGTTCGACGGCGGCAGCAAGGCCTGGGTCTTTGCCCCCGTGATCCAGGTGCCGATCTTCACAGCCGGGCGCCTGCGCGCCAGCCTGGACGTCGCCGAAATCCGCCGTGACATGGCCGTGGCTACCTACGAGCGCAGCATCCAGGCCGCCTTCCGCGAGGTGTCCGACGCCCTGTCCGCGCGCCAGGGGCTGGCCGAGCAACTGGCCATCCAGGCCCGCATGGCGCAAACGCAGGCCGAGCGAGCCGGTCTGGCCCAACTACGCTACGACAGCGGCGCCACGCCCTATCTAGAGGTCCTGGATGCCGAGCGGGACTCGCTGAGCGCCCAACAGCAGTTGGTCCAGGTCCGCCGCGCCTGGCTGTCGAGTCAGGTCGCCCTGTATACGGCGCTGGGCGGCGGCACCGGCCAGGTCCCAGCCGACGCGCCTGCCTCGGCGGATACCGCCGCAGCCCCCGCCCCTAACGTTCTCCTCCCCCTATGACTCTCACCACCCACATCAGGAAATTCCTGCCGCTGATCCTCGTCGCCCTCATCGCCGTCGGCGCCTACGGTATCTGGCACTGGTCCCAGGACCAAGGTCCAGGGCCCGGCTTCGAGCGGGGCAACGGCCGGCTCGAAGCCACCGAAATCGACATCGCGACTCGGCTACCAGGCCGCATCGAACAAATCCTGGTCAACGAAGGCGATTTCGTGCAAGCGGGGCAAACCCTGGCCGTCATGAATCTGGACTCCCTCAAGGCTCAACTCGACGAAGCCCGCGCCCGCGAGCGCCAGGCCGGCCACGCCGCAATCGCCGCACAGGCCCAGGTCGCTCTGCGGCAAAGCGATGCCGCCACGGCGCAAGCCATCGTCAAGCAGCGGGAAAGCGATCTGTTCGCCGCGCGGCAGCGCTTGAACCGCTCCCGCTCACTGGCCCAGCGCGGAGCCGCCTCGCAACAAGAGCTGGACGACGACCAGGCGCGCCTATACAGCGCCGAGGCGGGGCTGGCCGCCGCACAGGCTCAAGTCGTGTCTGCCCAGGCCGGCATCTCCGCCGCACAGGCCGACCGGATCGGCGCTGAATCGGCCGTGGCGGCCGCCGCCGCCACCGTCGCCCGCATCCAGGCCGACCTCGAAGACAGCCGCCTGAAAGCGCCACGCGACGGCCGCATCCAGATGCGTGTCGCCCAACCCGGGGAGGTCCTGGGCGCCGGCGGACGTGTGCTCAACCTGTTGGACCTGGCCGACGTGACCATGACCTTCTTTATGCCCGAAACGGTCGCCGGACGTCTGGCCATGGGCAGTGAGGTACGCATCGTGCTGGATGCCGCCCCTCAATACGCGATCCCCGCCGAAATATCCTTCGTCGCCGGCCAGGCGCAATTCACCCCCAAAACCGTGGAGACCGCGAGCGAACGCCAAAAGCTCATGTTCCGTGTCAAGGCACGCATTCCACGAGACCTTCTGCTCAAGCACCTGGAACACGTCAAAACCGGCCTGCCCGGTGTCGCCTGGGTGCGCACCGACGCCTCGCTGCCCTGGCCGGCGTCACTGACCACCCGCCTGCCCGAGTGAGCCGATGAGACGGCACGCTTTCGTGGCGCGGATCCAGGGGTTGAACCACCGCTACGGCAAAACCCAGGCGCTGGAGCACATCGACCTCGACATTCCGGCAGGCCGCATGATCGGCCTCATCGGCCCGGACGGCGTGGGCAAATCCACACTTCTGTCGATCCTGGCCGGCGCGCGGATCATCCAGGATGGGCGGGTCGAGGTCCTGGGCGGCAATATGGCGCAACGCGCCCACCGCGGCCGAACCTGTCCGCGTATCGCCTACATGCCACAAGGCTTGGGAAAAAACCTCTATCCCACGCTGTCGGTCGAGGAAAACCTGCAGTTCTTCGCCCGCCTGTTCGGTCATGGGGCGGCCGAGCACCGCCGCCGCATCGACGAGTTGACGCGCAGCACCGGCCTGTATCCCTTCCTGTCGCGTCCGGCCGGCAAGCTCTCCGGAGGCATGAAACAAAAGCTCAGCCTGTGCTGCGCTCTGATCCACGACCCGGACTTCCTGATCCTGGACGAACCGACGACCGGCGTGGACCCCCTGGCTCGCGCTCAATTCTGGGACCTGATCGCCCGCATCCGCGGTGGCGCATCCAGCGGCCAGCCGACCCTGGAAAGCGCCACAAGCGTCATCGTCGCCACCGCCTACATGGACGAGGCACAAGGCGCCGACTGGCTGATCGCCATGGACGAAGGCCGTGTCCTCGCGACCGGCACGCCGGCTGAACTGTTGGCCAGCACGGGGCAGGCAACGCTGGAATCCGCCTTCATCGGCCTGCTGCCTGCCGCCAAGCGCGCGCGTCACGCGCCCGTCGACATCCCTCCATTGCCCGACGACACCGCCGACGATATCGCGATCGAAGCCCATGATCTGACCATGCGCTTCGGCAACTTCGTCGCGGTCGACCACGTCAGTTTCCGCATTCGCCGGGGCGAAATTTTCGGCTTTCTCGGCTCGAACGGCTGCGGCAAAACCACCACCATGAAAATGCTGACCGGACTGCTGCCGGCCAGTGAGGGCCGGGCCTGGCTGTTCGGCCGCGAAATCGACCCCGATGACCTGGGGGTGCGCCGTCGGGTCGGCTATATGTCGCAGTCCTTTTCGCTCTATGGAGAACTGACCGTCCGGCAGAACCTGGTCCTGCACGCCCGCCTGTTTCAAGTCCCGCCCGACAAGATCGATGAACGGGTCCAGGCCATGGTGGTGCGGTTCGATCTGGTCGATGTGCTGGACATGCTGCCCGTGAGTCTGCCGCTGGGCATACGCCAGCGCCTGTCATTGGCCGTGGCCATGGTTCACGAACCCGAGCTGCTGATTCTGGACGAACCGACCTCGGGCGTGGACCCTGTGGCGCGGGACGAATTCTGGCAGTTGCTGGTCACCCTATCACGGCGCGACCGGGTGACGATCTTCATTTCCACCCACTTCATGAACGAGGCCGAACGCTGCGATCGCATGTCCATGATGCATGCCGGCCGGGTGCTCGACAGCGATCGCCCGGCCGAATTGATGCGCAAACGTGGCGCCCACACCCTGGAGGAAGCCTTCATCGGCTACTTGCTGGAGGCTGAAAACAACCCGGCGCCCCCCGCGTACACCTCGGCCGGAGCAGTCGCACCCAGCGGTCGACTCGACAGTGCGGCACCCACCGTCCGCATCCGCCCCTTCAGCCTCGCACGGCTGCTCAGCACCATGCGGCGCGAATCCATGGAACTACGGCGCGACCCGGTGCGCGGCACACTGGCCCTGCTGGGATCCCTGGTGCTGATGTTCGTGATCGGCTTCGGCATCAGCATGGATGTCGAGAATCTGCGCTTTGCGGTCCTCGACCGGGATCAGAGCACCGTCAGTCGCGACTATGTGCTGAACCTCGCCGGATCGCGCTATTTCGTCGAACACCCCCCTATCCTCGACGAGGCCGACATGGATAGCCGCATGCGCAGCGGCGAACTATCGCTGGCGATCGAAATTCCTCCGGGATTCGCCGGCGACCTGCTGCGCGGCCGCAGAGCGGAAATCAGCGCCTGGATCGACGGCGCCATGCCACAACGTGCCGAGACCGTCCAGGGCTACGTCCAGGGGATGCACCAGCATTGGTTGGCGCAACAAGCGCGCGAGCGCCTGGGCCTATCGGTGGCGGCCCAGGCAACCCTCGAGACCCGCTTTCGCTACAACCCGGATGTACGCAGCCTGCCTGCCATGGTGCCCGTGGTCATCCCGCTGCTGCTGATCATGCTGCCGGCCATGCTGACCGCACTGGCCGTGGTTCGTGAAAAGGAAATCGGCTCAATCATCAATCTGTACGTCACTCCCGTGACCCGCACGGAGTTTCTGCTGGGAAAACAGATCCCCTACATCGGCCTGGCCCTGCTGAACTTCGCGGCCATGTGCCTGTTGGCAGTCACCGTATTCGAGGTGCCGATCAAGGGCAGTGTCGCCACCCTGGCACTGACCGGCATTGTGTACTGCATCGCCTCCACCGGCCTGGGCCTGCTGGCCTCGGCCCTGACACGCAGCCAGATCGCCGCGATGTTCTTCACCATGATGGCCACCCTGATCCCGGCGGTCCAGTTCTCGGGCCTGATGGATCCAGTCAGCTCGATGGAGGGCCTGGGGCGGATCGTCGGCGAGGTCTACCCGGCCGCCCACATGTTCACCATCAGCCGGGGGGTCTTCAACAAGGCGCTGGCATTCCGCGACCTGTGGCCGTCGATCTGGCCCATGGCGCTGTCCGTCCCGATCATCCTGGGCACAGCCATCGCCTTGCTTCGCAAGCAGGAACGCTGAGATGGCGCCTCATTCCCTTCGAACGATCTGGTGGTTGGGCATTAAAGAACTGTGGAGCCTATGGCGCGATCCCGTCATGCTCGTGCTGATCGCCTTTTCCTTCACGGTTTCGGTCTACACCGCCGCCACGGCAATCCCTGAAACCCTGCACCACGTCCCGATCGCCATCGTCGACGAGGACCATTCCCCGCTGTCGCAGCAAATCACGGCCGCCTTCTACCCTCCGCAATTCCTTTCGCCGGCCATGATCGGCCAGGAGCAAGTGGATCCCGGCATGGACACCGGCCGCTATACCTTCGCGCTCAACATTCCACCGAATTTTCAGCGCAACGTGCTGGCCGGGCGGACGGCGGAAATCCAGATCAACGTGGACGCGACGCGCATGAGCCAGGCGTTCACCGGCAACGCCCACATCCAGCAGATCATCCAAGGCGAGATCGAGGCGTTCATGCGCGCGCGCCGACCGGCCAGCGTGCCGCCGGTGGAGCTGGTCCTGCGCGCGCGATTCAATCCTGCCCTGGAAAACGCCTGGTTCGGCAGCCTGATGCAGATCATCAACCAGATCACCATGCTGTCTCTGATCCTGACCGGTGCCGCTCTGATCCGCGAACGGGAGCATGGCACCATCGAACACTTGCTGGTCATGCCCGTGACGCCGAACCAGATCATGCTCTCGAAAGTCTGGTCCATGAGCCTGGTGGTGCTGGTCGCCGCCGCCCTGTCGCTCAACGGCATCGTGCGCGGCCTGCTGCAGGTGCCAATCGAGGGGTCGCTGCCGCTGTTCTTCGTCGGCACCACCCTGCACCTGTTCGCCATGACGGCCATGGGCATCTGGCTGGCCACCCTGGCGCGCAATATGCCCCAGTTCGGCATGCTGATGATCCTGATCCTGCTGCCCCTGCAGATGTTGTCGGGCGGCAGCACGCCGCGCGAGAGCATGCCGCCGTTCGTCCAGGACCTGATGCTGGCCGCTCCAACGACGCACTTTGTCGAGCTGGGGCAGGCGATCTTGTACCGCGGCGCCGGATTCAGCGTGGTCTGGCCGGCCTTCCTTTCCCTCCTGGCCATTGGCTCGATTATGTTCTACTTGTCCTTGCGGCGCTTTCGCACGGCCATCGGCGCCATGGCCTGAAACGGCGGAACATTCCTATGAGCGATCCCTCACTGAGCACCCTGCGCAACCGAACCTTCGATGAACTTGCCGTGGGCGACCATGCCCGCATCGAACGCACCCTCGGCATCCGCGACATCCAACTATTCGCAGCCGTCTCGGGCGACGTCAACCCCCAGCATCTGGACCCCGACTACGCCGCCCACACCCCATTCCACGGCATCATCGCCCATGGCATGTGGGGCGCCTCACTGATCTCGGCCGTGCTGGGCACACAACTGCCGGGTCCCGGCACCATCTACTTGAGCCAGAGCCTGAATTTCCGCGCACCGGTGCGCGTGGGCGACAGGGTCACCGTCGAGGTCCGGGTCACGGATCTGGAAAAGGCGCAACAGCGCGTCCGCCTGGCCTGCATCTGCACGCTGCCAGACGGCACGGTCGCCATCGAGGGCGAGGCCCTCGTCCAGGCCCCCGAGGAACCCGTCGAACGCATCCGCACCACGCTGCCCGACATCCACATCCGGGAGCCGGCCGAAAATGGCCTCCGCACCCTGCTCGCCCACGTCCGCACGCTGGACGCAATTCGGGTGGCCGTTGTCCACCCCTGCGACGAGATCAGCTTGAAGGCGGCGCTCGATGCGCACCACGAGGGCCTGATCGAACCCGTTCTGGTCGCCCCACGAGCCCGGCTCGAGCAGGCCGCGCAAAGCCTGGGAGCGACGCTTGATGGATTGGATATTCGCGATGTGCCTCATAGCCATGCCGCTGCCGACCAGGCCGTCGCATTGGTCCGCGCCGGCGAGGTCGAGGCGCTGATGAAAGGCAGTCTGCACACCGACGAGCTGATGGCGGCCGTGGTACGCCGCGATGGGCTGCGCACCAAACGCCGGGTCAGCCACTGCTACCTGATGCAGACACCGCAGTACCCGCGCCCCTTCATCATCACCGACGCCGCCATCAATATCGCGCCGACGCTCGACCAGAAGGCCGACATCATCCGCAACGCCATCGACCTGGCCCACGCGATCGGTGTGAGCGACCCGCGCGTGGCCATCCTCGCCGCGGTGGAAACGGTCAGCGCCGCCATGCCCGCGACTCTGGACGCGGCCGCCCTGTGCAAGATGGCTGACCGCGGCCAGATCAGCGGCGGGCGTCTGGACGGACCGCTCGCCTTCGACAACGCAATCTCACAGGCCGCGGCCCGCATCAAGGGCATCCACTCGGATGTCGCCGGCCAAGCTGACATCCTGGTGGCGCCCGACCTGGAAAGCGGCAATATGCTGGCCAAACAATTGATGTACCTGGGAGACGCCGCCAGCGCCGGCCTGGTACTCGGCGCCCGCGTGCCGATCGTCCTGACCAGCCGGGCCGACACCTACGAATCGCGCATCGCATCCTGCGCCCTGGCGCTGCTGCTGGCGCACCACTATCGGAGCGCTCCGCCATGACCTTCGAGCACCCTGCGCCGCAGGAATTGATCCTGGTCCTGAACTGCGGCTCGTCGAGCATCAAGTTCGCCCTGTTCGATGCCGCAGCGGATCCACCCCCACGGCGTCCCGCCTGGAACGGCAAGGTCCAGGGAATCGGCGGCACACGACCGGATTTCGGTGAAACCGGCGTGACGGCGTTTCCGATCGATCTCGACGAGGCCCACCCCTACCGCAGCGCCCTGGATCTGATCCTGCGGCGCGTGCGGGCCCGCCTGGGCCAGGGTCGCCTCGTGGCCGCCGCCCACCGGGTCGTGCACGGCGGTCGCCGATACTCCACGCCGGCGCGCATCGACGCCGCCACGCTAGAGGACCTGCGCAGCTACATCCCCTTGGCGCCGCTGCACCAGCCTTTTGCGCTCGAGGCCATCGACATCCTGCTGCGCCAGCAGCCAGAGCTGCCCCAGATCGCATGCTTCGACACGGCATTCCACCATACGATGCCACAAGTCGAGCAGATGCTGCCCCTGCCCTACGATGCCTGGGAACGGGGCCTGCGCCGCTACGGCTTCCATGGCCTGTCCTACGAATACCTGTCCATCGCCCTGGCCGAGCGGCACGGAGAGCTCGCACATGGCCGGCTGATCGCGGCCCACCTGGGCAGCGGCGCCAGCCTGTGCGCCATGCGCGAACTGCGCAGCCAGGCGACCACCATGGGCTTTTCCTCGCTGGATGGCCTGATGATGGGCACCCGCACCGGCGCCCTGGATCCGGGAGCCTTGCTCTATCTGATGGAGATCGAGCGGCTCAGCCTCGAGGACGTCGGCCGGATTCTGTACCATGAATCCGGCCTGAAGGGCGTGTCGGGCATCTCGGCCGATCCCCGCGACCTGCTGGCGGCGGAAGCCCAGGCGCCACGCGCCCGGCTGGCCCTGGACCTGTATGTGCGCCGAATCGTGCGTGAGATCGGCGCGCTGACGGCCGTGCTGGGCGGGCTGGACATGTTGGTCTTCACGGCCGGAATCGGCGAACACAGTGTCGAGCTGCGCCGGCGTGTCTGCGAGGGCCTGGCCTGGCTGGGCGTGTCGCTGGATCCGGAGGCCAATGCGGCGCAGGCCACGACCCTCTCGATCGCCAGCAGTGCCGTGCGAGTCGCCATGGAGCCCACCAACGAAGAATGGGTCGCGGCCCGCCACGCAGGCGACCTGCTGGCCCGCGCGCGGGCGACCTTGTCCTAACTCAAGGCTGGCGGACGGACAAACCCCTATCATGGGGCTGCCAGCCACTCTACGTCGAGGCCCACTGAATGTTCCTGCACAACAACACGATTCTGGTGATCTTCATCCTCGGCGTCATCGCCACCTTCATCGGTTTCGGCATGCGCGATCGCAATCCAGGCATCGTCCTGCTGGGGATCGGCTTTCTGGCTGTCCTGTACGCCATCATCGGCAAGGCCATCGACGTCTTCGGCTAAGCGAGCGCCGGTCCGCCCCGATCCTCACCAAAGCGGCCCACCCCCCACTCAACCAGCTGCCCCTCGCGGCGCAACAGGAACAAGGCCTCCAGTCCCTGGCGCTGCGCCAGCGCCGGCCCCTCGCCGGGGCCGGCCACCAGCAGCGCCGTGGCCCAGGCATCCGCGCTCATGCAGTCGGCCGCCAGCACCGTGACGGATGCGACGGCATTGCGCACCGGCGCCACACGGCGCCCATCCATGGAGTGCGCGAGGCGCTCGGACCCCAAGCGGAACCAGCGCCGGTAGTCCCCCGAAGTCGCCACGGACAGATCCACGAGCTCGATCACCCCCCGGGCGGCACGCACACCGTCGCGCGGACTCTCCAGGGCCACGGCCCAAGGCTGCCCGTCCTCCCGCCCGCCCAGCGCCCGCAGCTCGCCATCCAACGATAGCAAGGCATGGCCGATCCCGTGTCGCTCCATCACGGCCGCCATGAGGTCCACGGCATAGCCCTTGGCGATCCCGCACAAATCCAGGATCATGGGCGCTTGCTTGCAGGCCCGGCCGCGCGCGCGATCCAGGGTGAGGGCACGATGCGCAAAATGATGCTCCGCGACCGCCTGACGAACAGCCTCGGGATCCGGCGCATCCCGTTCCGCGCCAAACCCCCAGGCGTTCACCAGCCCGCCGACGGCCGCGTCGAAGGCGCCGCCGCTGCGGCGGCCAACATCCAGGGCGCATGCCAGCACGGCCAGAATGTCCGGTGGCAGGGCCACCCACTCGCCAGGTGCGGCCCGGTTCAGGCGCATCAGATCGCTGTCCGCTTGCCATGGGGACATCTGCCGATCCACGCAGGCCACCGCCTCCTCGAGCTCGCGTGCAAGCGCCTGATGATCGGTGCCGACACCGGCCCGATAGCGCGCGGACCAGCGGGTCCCCATCGTCGGGCCGCTCAATACGGACATCCCGGCCTCAGAACACGTCTTCGGCATAACGCCCTCCTTCGCGCAGCCGCCGCACGTCCAGGCCGATGGCTCCGAGGATGTCATCCAGGGCCTCGGCCACACCGGCCGCCATCGGCCGGCTGCCGCAAACCCGCAGCGCGGCGCCTTCGGAGACCAGCGCGCGCAGGCGATCCGCATCGCGGCGCAAGGCATCCTGGACATAGCCGCCCCCATCCGGCACCCGGGAAAAGGCGGTCACCAGGCCCGACAAGCGGCCGTCGGCCAGCCAACCCCGGATCGCCTCGCCGAAATAAAAGTCCTCAGCGGGATGACGGGCACCGAAATACAGGAACATCGGAACTTTGCCGATATTGTCGCGAATGAAACCGGCCAGGGGGGCCACCCCTGTTCCGGCGCCGATCAGTGCCACCGGACGCTGTCCGCCCTCCAGGGTGAAGCCCGGATTGGGCTTGATGAACGCCCGAACGCGCTCCCCAGGCTCGAGTCCATGCAGAAAACCGGAACAGACGCCGCCGGGCAGCCGACGCACGCAGATTTCCAGAAATCCGTCCCGGCGGCTCGACGCCAGCGAATAGTAGCGGGGCACCGGGCTGGCGGGCGGCACGACGCCGACCAGATCCCCCGCCTCGAAACGCGGCATGCCCCGTCCGCGCAAACGGTCGACCCAGCCCGGATCGGACCAGCGAAAGCGCAGCACGACCGTCGGCCCATTGGCGCCGCCCACATACTCCTCGCGTCCGATCAGCTCCAGCGCAACGCTGGGGGGGACCCGAGGCACGTAGTCCAACACCAGCGTTTCCCCGAGGGCCCGCGAGAGGGCCACCCCCCAGCGCTCGAACTGCTGTGCAGACTGCTGGTGGATGCACTCCAGCGGCAAGGTTCGAGACCAGCCGCGGCCCCGCAGCACCCGCTCCACGGCCTCGGCATACGCGCAAAAGGCGGGAAACTGGCGATCGCCAAAACCCAGGACCGTGACCGGAACGGACCCCAATGGCAAGCCTGTGATCCGGTCCAGCGCCCGGGTGGCGTGGGCCGGCGCCTGGCCCTCGCCATAGGTGGCGGCCAGCACGAATACCTGACGCGCGGACTCGGGCACCTCGAACCGCTCCAGCGCAGCGGTATGGACTGCATGGCCATTGCGTGCGCAGGCCTCGTGCAGCGCCTGGGCGAACCCCCAGGTGGTGCCTCCCTCACTGGCCACGAAGATCAGGATATCGGCGCGCCTTGCCGGACGGTTGTCCCTCAGCCGCGGGACCCGGCCCCGGCCCTGACGCCAGATCAGCAAGCCAGATACCCAGAACGCCGGGAGGCTCGATCCGGCCAGACCCAGGATCAGCGCCCAGGCCCACAAGCCCTGGCCGGTGTGCAGCGCATGGGCCCACTCCTGGACTTGCCGGCCGACGGACGCAGGCTCCCACGCCAGCACATGACCGCTGCGTCGATCGATCCAGCCTGCGCCCCGATCCGTGGATACCACCCAGACATCCCCGGGATCATCGGCGGCGGGAAAGGTCAGCTTGCGCAAGCCATCCGCCGGCAGGCTGCGCAGCAACGGCAAATCCTCCACCGGCAGGTCGGGGCGATCGCCGGGCGCGGAAAGCACATCCGGATCGAAACCCGAATCGGCTGGAATCAGGCCGAAGGTCGTGGCGCTCATGTACAGCGCCGTCAGTGACAGCCAGGCCAGGATCAGCACCAGGATACGGCCCGCCACCGCGTGCACCCGCTGGGCGGACGTTCCACGAACCCGGCCCACAAGGCGGCGCCAGCCGCCCAGGCGTCGGGCCAGCATCACCGTCCCGGAGACCGACAACAGCAGCATGGCCAGGGCGAGCCCCGCCACCCCCAGCCGGCCGGCATCGCCCAGGAAGAAAGATCGGTGCAGATTGCGGAACCAGCGCTGCACCCCGGACGCCTGATAGTCGCCCAGCACCGTGCCGTCGGCGGGATCGATCCGGCGGGCCCGCGCCTGATTGCCGTCAAAGGAATAAGCCACGACCTCCCCGGCCGGCAGCCGCCGAAGCTCCTCGACCCCCGGAACATGATCGGCAACCCCGCGGGCCAGATCGGCCACCGTCAGGCCGGTCGGGACCGGTTCCGCCCGCCAGGCATCGCGTAGCGGAAAGAATGCCAGGACCGCCCCACTCACCCCGACGATCAAAGCCAGCGCGCCCGCCCACAAGCCCAGCCATCGGTGTATCCGCCGCCATTGCATGATGATCACCGAATCTGATAGCTGAAGGATCGGATGAATGGTCGTCCGGCGGTCTCCCGGCCGGCGCCGGCCACGGTCAGCGGCACGCGGATCTCGGCCGGACTGTCGCGCATGTCCTCGACCGCCGCATCGATACGCAGCTCATAACCGGCATCGAACAGCGCCTCGGCTAGATCCGCCGTCACCGTCAGCGTGCGGCCCGCGCCGACACTCGCGCCGGTCACCCCGTCCAGCCGGGCGGCGTCCCCCGCCGACAGGCGCTGCCAACCCGACAGATGCTTGTAGTATTTGGCCTTGCCGCCCGCGACCCACAAGGTGCCGGCGTAGGCGCCCTGGGCATCGGTCAGGTACACGGCCAGATAGGCGCCGTCGCCGCCGTAGTTCTTCAGCGTGGTCGACAGGGTCACGGTACGACTTTGCGCCAAGGCGGGAACCGCCAGCGCGCTAGCCGCCAGTAAAGCGGCAATAGAGAGGGTCTTCATGGCCGGCCCCCCTCCGGCGAACGCTCGGAGTTCAATTGATCCGGTCGCGCGCCCTCCCGCGGACGGCGAGCGGAGCGGTCCCGGTATTTCATCTTGACGATGTCGAGGGTTTCAGGATCGAGCGTGGCCTTGAAGGACCGGCCATCGGCGTCCCGGCCGGCGATCTCATAGCAACCATCGTCGATCTTTACGCGCGCCAGATCCCAGCCTTTGCGGCCCGCCAACTGATCGACGGCGTCCCGCGACTGCCAGCGCTCGATTGGCACCTCACAGTCTTCGCTCGCCGATGCCGGCGCGGCGGCCAGCCCCAGCGAGACCGCCAGCAGACAGGCACCGAATGTTCGGATCGTATGCATGTGGGTTCTCCTATTGTTGCGGCCACCGGGTGGCAGCCGTCGAAATCATGGTAAGAACCCAAACATTGACGCCAGATGAACGAGCGGTGGCGAGCCGCCCCCGAAAGGCCGGACCTTGATTAGGATCAAAGTTGGTGCCCGGCCAATCGCCGGGCGGCCTTTCAGTTGGCGAAGGCGGCGATGCCGGTGATGGCGCGCCCGAGAATCAGGGCGTGCACATCATGCGTGCCCTCGTAGGTATTGACCACCTCGAGATTGACCAAGTGGCGGGCGACGCAGAATTCATCCGAAATACCGTTGCCACCCAGCATGTCGCGTGCCATGCGCGCGATGTCCAGGGCCTTGCCGCAGGAATTGCGCTTGATGATCGAGGTGGCCTCGACGCACGCCATGCCCTCGCCCTTGAGGCGGCCGACGCGCAGCACGGCTTGCAGGCCCAGGGTGATTTCGGTCAGCATGTCGGCCAATTTTTTCTGGACCAACTGGTTGGCGGCCAGGGGGCGGCCAAACTGCTCGCGGTCCAGCACGTACTGGCGCGCAGTCTCATAGCAGGCCTCGGCCGCGCCCAGCGCGCCCCAGGCAATGCCATAGCGGGCGGAATTGAGGCAGGTGAAAGGCCCCTTGAGCCCCCGCACTTCGGGAAAGATGTTGTCCTCGGGGACAAAGACCTCGTCCAGCACGATTTCACCCGTGATCGAGGCGCGCAGGCCGACTTTGCCGTGAATGACGGGCGCCGACAGGCCCTTCCAGGCCTTTTCCAGAATGAAGCCGCGGATGTCGCCGGCCTCGTCCTTGGCCCAGACCACGAACACATCGGCGATCGGGCTGTTGGTGATCCAGGTCTTGGTCCCCGTCAGCTGGTAACCGCCCGGCACCTTCCGCGCCCGCGTCGCCATCGAACCCGGGTCGGATCCGTGATCGGGCTCGGTCAGCCCGAAGCAGCCGATCCACTCGCCCGAGGCCAGCTTGGGCAGGTATTTTTCCTTTTGCGCGGTGGTGCCGAACGTCTCGATGGGCACCATGACCAGGGAGCTCTGCACGCTCATCATCGAGCGGTAGCCGGAATCGATGCGCTCGACCTCGCGGGCGATCAGCCCGTAGCACACATCATTCATGCCCGCGCCGCCGTACCGCTCGGAGATCGTGGCGCCCAGCAGGCCCAGTTCGCCCATTTCGCGGAAGATCGCCGGCTCGGCCCGCTCATGGCGAAAAGCCTGCTGGACCCGAGGCAGCAAGCGATCCTGCGCATAAGCGCGCGCGGCGTCGCGCACCATGCGCTCGGTATCGCTCAACTGCTGGTCCAGCAGCAAAGGGTCGAGCCATTGGAACTGGGGGCGGGTAGCGGACATGAAAGTCTCCGGAAAAAATTCCACCAATGATTACAGTTATCCCACCCGAGCAGTCGACAAGGATGCCAGGGCCTCCTGGACCGCGCCCAGACGATCCGCCGGAATACGCGCCCAGCACTGGCCATCGACCTCTAGGCGGACCAGACCGTCGCCGTCCGTCGGCAGGCCGGACAGATCGCGGCCGACCAGAGAGCGGGTCAGACCATTGAGCCGCTTGGGGTCGCCAAAGGGCTCGGACAGCAGCAGCTCGGCGCCGTCCGCGCCGAACAAACGCTGGCGGAAGTGGCCGTCCTCATCCCGGAAGGACACGATCCGCGCACGACCGGCGCGCGTCCCGTCGGCGGTGGCGGGTCGGCCGCCGCCGACCGCCGCCCCGGAGGGCGAGCGCAAGCCCACGGCCTCGCGCAGGCGGGCCATGAAGGGCACGGCAATGCGTCGGGCCTTGGCGGCGCCGGCCTGGAGGACATCCTCGATCTGTTCCGGATGGGCCATCAGGTCCGCATAGCGTTCGCGCATCGGCCCGATCTGCGCCTCGATCCGCTCGCACAGGGCCTGCTTGGCCTCGCCCCAGCCCAGGCCCTGCTCCAGGGCGGCGCGAAATGATCGGCTCTCGTCGGGCGCGGCGAAGGCTCGGTACAGCGTATACAGATGCGAACCCTCGGCGTCCTTGGGCTCGCCCGGCTGGCGGGAATCCGTGACGATTTGCGCAACCGCGGCGCGCAGCGCCTTGGCCCCGCCCTCGAAGAGCGGAATCGTATTGTGATAGCTCTTGGACATCTTGCGCCCATCCAGGCCCGGCAAGGTGGCGACCTCCTCGTCGATCTGGACCTCGGGCAGCACGAACAAGGCCTCGCCCCCGCCGTATAGGTGGTTGAAGCGCTGGGCGATGTCGCGCGTCATCTCGAGGTGCTGGATCTGGTCGCGTCCGACCGGTACCCGGTGCGCGTTGAACATCAGGATGTCGGCGGCCATGAGCACGGGATACGAGAATAAGCCCATGGTCACGCCATCGTCCGGATCGACGGCCTTGGCCGCATTGGCGTCGACCGACGCCTTGTAAGCATGGGCCCGGTTCATCAGCCCCTTGGCCGTGACGCAGGTCAGCATCCAGCACAGCTCGGGAATCTCGGGAATATCCGACTGCCGATAAAAAGTGACGTGCCCGGGGTCCAGGCCGGCGGCGATCCAGGTCGCGGCGATCTCGAGGCGCGAACGGGCAATGCGGGCCGGCTCGTCGCACTTGATCAGCGCATGGTAGTCGGCCAGGAAAAAGAACGCATCCACCCCCGGCTGCGTGCTGGACTGGATGGCGGGACGGATGGCGCCCGCGTAGTTGCCCAGGTGGGGCGTGCCGGAGGTCGTGATGCCTGTGAGGACGCGCGTCGTGTCGATGGTCATGCGATAGGGGCCTGTTAACTGCTGCGCACAAGAGGGCCGGGTGTCAGAGCACCACCGCCGTCCGGCGCTGCTCGTCCAGATACTCGCGCGACTGCATTTCTATCAGGCGCGAGACGGTGCGGTGGAATTCGTTGGACATGGGACCCTGAGTATATAACTCGTCGGCGGGGCACTGCGCCGACAGGATGAGCTTGACCCGATGGTCGTAGAGCACATCCACCAGCCAGGTGAAGCGCCGCGCCTCGGAAGCCTGGCGCGGTGTCATGCATGGGACGTCCGACAAGATCACGGTCTGGAAGCGGTCGACCAGCTCGAGGTAATCGTTCTGCGAACGCGGGCCGCCGCAGAGGGTCGCGAAATCGAACCAGACCACCGTGCCGGCAAGGGCCACGGCCTGCACCTGCCGATTTTCGATGGTCAGCACCGGCTTTTGCGGCGCCGTGTCCGCCAGACGCTCGAAGGCCGCCCGCAATTCGTCGTGCGTGGCCGCCGTGATCGGCGTCAGATACGTGCGCAAGCCACCCAACATGAGGCGGCGGTAATCGATGCCGGCATCCACGTTCAACACGTCCATCCGGGCCTCGATCAGGTCGATCGCGGGCAGGATGCGATCGCGGTGCAGGCCGTCCGGATACAGGGTGGAGGGCTCGTAGTTCGAGGTCATGACGAAGGAGGTGCCGTATTCGAAGAGCCTGGACAGCAGGCGATACAGAATCATGGCATCGGCCACGTCCGAGACATGGAACTCGTCGAAACAGATCAGGCGATAGCGCTTGGCCACCTTGCGCGCCACATGGTCCAGGGGATCCGGCTCGCCGCTGACCGCGCGCAGCTCGCGGTGCACGCCGCGCATGAACTCGTGAAAGTGCAGGCGCGTCTTGCGCTTGACGGGCACCGTCACGTAGAACGCATCCATCAGGAAGCTCTTGCCCCGCCCCACCCCGCCCCACAGGTACACGCCGCGCGGGACCACCGGATGCAGGAAAAGCTTTTTCAGCGGGCTTGAGCGCTGCCGCTTGAAGTCGATCCAGTCGTCGTAGTAGCGCTGCAGACGCTCGACGGCGGTCCGCTGGGCCCCGTCAGCGACGAAGCCCCGCTCGCGCAGGGCTTCCTCATAGTATTCCCGGACATTCATGCCGGGCGGATCACAGGTTCAGCGTGCGCTTGTCGACCGCGAGCGCGGCCTCCTTGACGGCTTCCGAGAGGGTCGGATGCGCATGGCAGATCCGGGCGATGTCCTCGGCCGCGCCACGGAATTCCATAATGGCCACCGCCTCGGCGATGAGCTCGGAGGCCATGGGTCCCACGATGTGCACCCCCAGCACCTCGTCGGTCCGGGCATCGGCCAGGATCTTGACGAAGCCCGTGGTGTCGCCCAGCGCCCGCGCGCGCCCGTTGGCCATGAAGGGGAAGCTGCCCGCCTTGTACTCGCGGCCATCGGCCTTGAGGGCCTGCTCGGTCTTGCCCACCCAGGCCACCTCGGGCGAGGTGTAGATCACCCAGGGGATCGTATCGAAATTCACGTGGCCGTGCTGGCCGGCGATGCGCTCGGCGACCGCCACGCCTTCCTCCTCGGCCTTGTGCGCGAGCATCGGACCACGCACCACGTCGCCGACCGCCCAGACGTTGGCGAGATTGCTGCGGCAGTCCTCGTCCACGACGACAAAGCCGCGTTCGTCGAGCTTCAGGCCCACGACGTCGGCGCCCAGGCCCTGGGTATTGGGCACGCGGCCGATCGAGACGATCAACTGATTGACCGAGAGCTTCTGCTCGGCGCCCGCCGCGTCGGCGTAGGTGACGGTGACCCCCTTGGCCGAGGTCTTGACCTCGCCGATGCGCACGCCGGTCTGGATGTCCAGGCCCTGCTTGGCGTAGGCCTTTTGGGCTTCCTTGGCCACGTCGCGATCGACGGCGGCGAGAAACTCTGGCATGGCCTCGAGGATGGTGACCTCGGACCCCAGGCGGCGCCATACGCTGCCCATCTCGAGGCCGATCACGCCCGCGCCGATGACGCCGAGCTTCTTGGGCACCGCCGGAATACGCAGGGCGCCGTCATTGGACAGAACCTGCGTCTCGTCGAAAGGCAGACCCGGCAACTCGCGGGCGGCCGAACCCGTCGCCACGATCACGTGCCGACCCTCGAGCTCGTCCTCGGCGGCGCCGGAGACCTTGACCAGCCAGCCGAAATCGGTCTTGGCGGCCAGGGCGCCGGTCCCGTGGAAGAACGACACCTTGTTCTTTTTGAACAGGTACAGGATGCCATCGTTGTTCTGCTTGACGACGGTGTCCTTGCGGCCCACCAGTTTGTCCAGGTCCAGGCTTACGCCCTTGACCTGGATGCCGTGATCGGCCAGATGGTGGTTGACCTGGTCGAAGTGCTCGGAGGATTGCAACAAGGCCTTGGACGGAATGCATCCGACATTGGTGCAGGTGCCGCCGGGGGCGGGTTTGCCCGACGCGTTGGACCAGGCGTCCACGCAGGCCACCGACAGGCCGAGTTGGGCCGCGCGGATCGCGGCGATATAGCCGCCGGGGCCGGCGCCGATCACGATCACATCGAATTGTTTTGCCATGACTGTACTCGTAAATGGGTTCGAGGCGGCACCGGGTCGAGGCCGTGGGCACGCCCGGAGGACGCGCCCACGGCGTCCCGGCCAAAAGGCCGGCGCACGCCGTGGGGAAGCGGACTCAGACGCCGAGCAGCAGGCGCTGCGGGTCCTCGAGGGCTTCTTTCATGGCCACCAGGGCGAGAACGGCTTCGCGGCCGTCGATGATGCGGTGGTCGTAGGACAAGGCGAGATAGTTCATCGGGCGAATCACGACCTGGCCGTTTTCCGCCACCGGACGCTCTTTGGTGGCATGAATCCCCAGGATGGCCGATTGCGGCGGATTGATGATCGGCGTCGAAAGCATCGAGCCGAACACACCGCCATTCGAGATCGAGAAGGTTCCGCCGGTGAGTTCGTCCAGGCTGAGCTTGCCGTCCTGGGCGCGGCGGCCGAAATCGGCGATCTGCTTTTCGATCTCGGCGATCGAGAGCTGGTCGGCATTGCGCAGGATGGGCACCACCAGGCCGCGCGGGCTGCCGACCGCAATGCCGATGTCGAAATAACCGTGATAGATGATGTCCTTGCCATCGACCGAGGCGTTGACGACGGGATAACGCTTGAGGGCCGCGACCGCCGCCTTGACAAAGAAGGAGGTAAAGCCGAGCTTGACGCCGTGCTCTTTCTCGAATTGGTCTTTGTATTGCTTGCGCAGGTTGATGATGGCCTGCATATTGACCTCGTTGAACGTGGTCAGGATGGCATTTTCGGACTGGGACTGCAGCAGGCGCTCGGCCACGCGCGCGCGCAGGCGGCTCATGGGGACACGCTGTTCGGGACGGCCATCGAGGCCCAGCGAGGGCGGCGCGGAGACCGGGGCAGCGGCGGGCGACGCGCTTGCGGCGGTCGCCTGGATCGCGTCGCCTTTGGTGACGCGCCCCCCGCGGCCCGTGCCTTCGACGGTCGCCGGATCAATGCCTTTTTCCGACAGGATCTTGTTTGCCGCGGGCGAGGCCACGGCGGACTTGGCCGGCCCGGCCTCCTCGGCGGCCTGGGCCGCAGGGGCGGCGGGCGCCTGTGCGGCGGCTGTCGGCGCGGGCGCGGCCTTGGCGGCGGTGTCGATGCGCGCCAGCACCTCGCCGGACACGACGGTGCTGGCGTCGCCCTTGACGATTTCCGTCAACACGCCGGAGGACGGCGCGGGGACTTCGAGCACGACTTTATCGGTTTCCACCTCGATGAGAATTTCGTCCGCCTCAACGGCCTCGCCGGGTTGCTTCTTCCAATTGAGCAGCGTCGCCTCGGAAATCGACTCCGAAAGCTGCGGCACGAGGACTTCGATAATGGCCATAATGTGTTTCCCGTTCTATCTATGAATGTTCGCGTATCGGTGATCGGTCTTATTTGATGAGCGTGAAGCTTTTCAGCTTGGGCGAGAAGGCCTGCTCGATCAGATTGCGCTGCTGCTCCTGGTGCTTGGCCAGATAGCCCACCGCCGGCGAGGCCGACGCCTGGCGGCCAGCGTAGCCGAGCTTTTGCCCATCGGTCATGTTTTCGTAGAGATGGTGCTGGACGTAGAACCAGGGGCCCTGGTTCTGCGGCTCGTCCTGCACCCACACGATCTCGACGGCATTGCCGTACTTTTGCAGCTCGGCCTGGAAGGACTTGTGCGCAAAGGGGTAGAGCTGCTCGATGCGCAGAATGGCGACGTCCTTGCGGCCCTGATCGGCGCGGGCATGCACCAGATCGTAATAGACCCTGCCCGAGCACACCAGCACGCGCTTGACCTCGGCGGCGGCGATGCTCTCGTCGGCCTCGCCGATCACCGGCTTGAACCCGCCCTGGGCCAGATCCTCGAGAGGCGAGGTGGCATCCTTGTGGCGCAGCAGGGACTTGGGCGTCAAGATCACCAGCGGCTTGCGGAACGGACGGATCATCTGGCGGCGCAGCACGTGGTAGATCTGGGCGCCGTTGGTCGGCTGCACCACCTGCATATTGTTGTCCGCGCACAACTGCAGAAAGCGCTCGACGCGGGCCGAGGAGTGCTCGGGGCCCTGCCCCTCGTAGCCGTGCGGCAGCATCAGCGTCAGGCCGCATTGACGGCCCCACTTGGCCTCGCCCGAGCTGATGAACTGGTCGATCACGACCTGCGCGCCGTTGGCGAAGTCGCCGAACTGCGCCTCCCAGATGGTCAGCACGTTGGGCTCGGCGGTGGCATAGCCGTACTCGAAGCCCAGGACCGCCGCCTCGGAGAGCACCGAGTCGATGATCGTGAAGGTCGCCTGGCCGTCGGAGACGTTCTGCAGGGGCACATACGTGCCGTCGTCCCAGCGTTCGCGCTTTTGGTCATGCAGCACCGCATGGCGGTGGGTAAAGGTGCCCCGCCCCGAGTCCTGCCCGGTAATGCGGATGGCATAGCCGTTGGCCACCAGGGTCGCAAAGGCCAGGTGCTCGCCCATGCCCCAGTCCACGGGATGCTCGCCACGCGCCATGGCCAGGCGGTCGCCGAGGAGTTTTTTGACCAGCGGGTGCACGGTGAAGCCATCCGGCACCTGGGTGAGCGTTTCACCGATGCGTGTCAGTTCCGCCAACGGAATGCCCGTGTCGGCATGGTCGGTCCACTTGGCGCTCAGGAACGGCGACCAGTCGGTGGAGTATTTGTTCTTGTAGTCGGTCAGCACGGGTTCGACCGTGCGCTGGCCGTCCTCCATGAGCTGACGATAGTCCTTGACCATCTGGTCGGGCTCGGCCTCGGCCAGGATGCCTTGCGCCACCAGGCGGTCGGCGTAGAGCTTGCGCGTGCCAGGGTGCTTGCCGATACTCTTGTACATCAGGGGTTGGGTCAGCGAGGGCGTATCCTGCTCGTTGTGGCCAAGCTTGCGGAAACACACGATGTCGACCACAACATCGTGTTGGAATTGCTGACGGTAGTCCAGGGCGAGCTGGGTCACGAACACCACGGCCTCGGGATCGTCGCCGTTGACGTGGAACACAGGGGCCTCGATCATCTTGACCACGTCGGTGCAGTACAGCGTCGAGCGCGTATCGCGCGGATCCGAGGTCGTGAAGCCGATCTGGTTATTGATGACGATATGCAGGGTGCCGCCGGTGCCGTAGCCGCGGGTCTGGGCGAGGTTCAGGGTTTCCATCACCACGCCCTGGCCGGCAAAGGCCGCATCGCCATGCACCAGCACGGGCAGAACCTGCAGGCCCTCGTCGTCGCCCCGGCGATCCTGGCGGGCGCGCACGCTGCCCTCGACCACCGGGTTGACGATCTCGAGGTGCGAGGGATTGAAGGCCAGCGACAAGTGGACCGGGCCGCCCCGCGTCGACAGATCGCTGGAGAAGCCATTGTGGTACTTGACGTCGCCGTCGCTCAGGGCCTGACTGTGCTTGCCTTCGAATTCGGCGAACAGGTCGCCGGGCATCTTGCCCATGACATTGACCAGCATGTTCAGGCGGCCGCGGTGGGCCATGCCGACCACGATCTCCTGGACGCCGTTGTCGCCCGCGTGATTGATCACCTCGTCCATGGAGGCGATGAAGCTCTCGCCGCCCTCAAGGGAAAAGCGCTTCTGGCCCACATACTTGGTGTGCAGGAAGCGTTCCAGACCCTCGGCCTCGGTCACCTGGCGCAGGATGTTGCGCTTTTGCTCGACGGTGTACTCGGGCACGCCCAGCGTGGATTCCAGCCGTTCCTGGATCCAGCGCTTGACCGCCGGGTCCGAGATGTACATGAATTCGGCGCCGATGTTGCGGCAATAGGTATCGCGCAAGGCCTTGAGGATGTCCCGCAGGGTCATCGTATCGGCCTTGGTGAAATAGGTGTTGGTGGCGGAATAGACCTGGTCCAGATCGGCCTCGGTCAAGCCGTAGAACGCCGGATCCAGCTCGGGGATCTCGGGGCGGTCGCGGCGCTTGAGTGGATCGAGCTCGGCCAGGCGCGCGCCCAGCGAACGATACGCGGCGATGATGGACTGGACGTAGACCTGCTTGCCGGCGATCGCCAGGGCCTGGTCGGAGGCCTGCGCCGGGCGCACGGTGAAGCTGTTTTCACGGGCCCGCTGGGCGAACGACGCGACGATCGGCGCATGAGCTTGATCGCGGGTGGCCTCGCGGCCGTCGGCGGCGGGTTGGTGCTGGAGCTGGTCGAAGTAATTGCGCCACTGATCGGGAATGGAACCCGGGTTGTCTAGGTAGGACTCGTAGAGTTCCTCTACGTAGGGGGCATTGGCGCCGAAAAGATAGGAATTAGACTGGAGTTCTTGTTCCGTGGACATTGTATGCTTCACCTTACGAGTGCTTCACTCGAACGATGCAGGATTGGAAAACCTTCCGCGACACGGCCAGACCGGATAGCGGATAGCGGGGCAGAAGGCAACGTACGACGCCTTGCATAAGCCGTATTAGCGTCCAAGTATACCCGTGAACCTCTCGGGGTATACACTGATCGGCCCGAAACGGCTACTTTGACACCCATTCCAACCGCATCGGCGTTGGCATTAACAAACACCCGGCGCGAGCCGACCCTCCTCGGGTCACCGCGCACACTACAAACCAAGGGAAAAGGCAGGAGCTCGCTAAGACATGGACCTGAACGACGATCGAGCAAAAATGGCACTCGACTATCACGCGCACCCACACCCGGGCAAGATCTCCGTGATGCCGACCAAACCCCTGGCCAACCAGGACGATCTCTCCCTCGCCTACTCTCCCGGCGTGGCGGTCGCCTGCATGGCCATCCACGCCCAGGGCGAGGACGCGGCGGCCAAGTACACCTCGCGCGCCAATCTGGTGGGCGTGGTGACCAACGGCACCGCCGTGCTGGGCCTGGGCAACATCGGCCCGCTGGCGGCCAAGCCGGTCATGGAAGGCAAGGGTTGCCTGTTCAAGAAATTCGCCGGCATCGATGTCTTCGACATCGAACTCGCCGAACATGATCCCGACAAGCTCGTGGACATCATCGCTGCGCTCGAACCCACCCTGGGCGGGGTCAATCTCGAGGACATCAAGGCGCCCGAGTGCTTCTACATCGAAAGAAAGCTGCGCGAGCGCATGAAGATCCCAGTCTTCCACGATGACCAGCACGGCACCGCCATCATCTCGTCAGCCGCCATTCTCAATGGCCTCAAGGTCGTGGGCAAGCAGATCGGCGACGTCAAGCTCGTCTGCTCGGGCGCGGGCGCCGCGGCGATCGCCTGCCTCGACCTGCTGGTCAAGCTCGGCATACGCCAGGAAAACATCTTCGTGGTCGATTCGCGAGGGGTGATCTGGGATGGCCGCGACGAAAAAATGGAGGTCAACAAAGCGCGCTATGCCCAGCGCACCGACGCCCGCACCCTGGCCGACGTCTGCCGCGACGCCGACGTGTTCCTCGGCTGCTCGGCGCCCGGGGTGCTGACGCCCGACATGCTCAAGACCATGGCCGAGCGCCCACTGATCCTGGCGCTGGCCAACCCCGACCCGGAAATCCGGCCCGAGGACGCCAAGGCGGCCCGCCCCGATTGCGTCATCGCCACCGGTCGCTCGGACTATCCGAACCAGGTCAACAACGTCCTGTGTTTTCCGTTCATCTTCCGCGGCGCGATGGACTGCGGCGCGACGGTCATCAACGAGGACATGAAGCTCGCCTGCGTCAAGGCGATCGCCGAGCTGGCCGAAGCCGAATCCAGCGCCGAGGTCGCCAGCGCCTACGCCGACCAAGACCTGTCCTTCGGGCCCGAGTACATCATCCCCAAGCCCTTCGACCCGCGCCTGATCGCCAAGATCGCGCCGGCGGTCGCCGAGGCCGCCGCGGCCTCGGGGGTGGCCCAGCGTCCCATCGGGGACCTGGACGCCTACCGCCAGTCGCTCATGAGTTTCGTCTACCACTCGGGCCAACTGATGCGCCCCCTGTACCACCAGGCCAGGTCCTCGCCCAAGCGCGTCATCTACGCCGACGGCGAGGACGAGCGCGTCCTGCAGGCCGCGCAGACGGTACTGGACGAGGGCGTCGCCAAGCCGATCCTGATCGGCCGCCCGGCGGTCATCCAGATGCGCATCAAGAAATTCGGCCTGCGCCTGGCGCAGGACAGCAATATCGAGATTGTCGACCCCGAGGACGACTCGCGCTTCAACGAAACCTGGAGCGCCTATTACAAGCTGCGCGGCCGCGACGGCGTGACACCCGATATCGCCAAGGCCATGGTACGCAAGCACAACTCCCTGATCGGCGTGATGCTGCTGCAGCGCGGCGACGCGGACGCGATGATCTGCGGGGTGGCCAGCCGCTTCGACAACCAGCTGCGCTATGTGCAAGAGGTCATCGGCCTGAAGCCCGGGGCGCAGACCTATGCCGCCATGAACGTCCTGATGCTGCCGACCCAGACCCTGTTCATCTGCGACACGCACGTCAACGAGGACCCCACCGCCGAGCAAATCGCCGACATGACGATCCAGGCCGCCGGAGAGGTGCGCCGCTTCGGAATCGTCCCCAAGATCGCGCTGCTCTCGCACTCGAACTTTGGCAGCCGGCCCACCGCCTCGTCGCTCAAGATGGCGCAGGCTCGGCGCATCATCCAAGAGCGCGCGCCCGATCTGGAGGTCGATGGTGAAATGCACGCGGACTCGGCCCTGTCCGAAAAAATCCGCACCAAGGCCTTCCCGGACACCACGCTGGCTGGCTCGGCCAACCTGCTGATCACGCCAAACCTGGACACCGGCAACATCACCTACAACATGCTCAAGATGACCGGCAGCAACGGCGTGGCGATGGGTCCGGTGTTGCTGGGCGCCGCGCGCCCGGTGCACATCCTGACCACGAGTTCGACAGTGCGCCGGATCGTCAATATGACGGCTCTGGCCGTGGTGGATGCCCAGCAGGAGGCGGGCGAATACACCGTGTAAGCCACCTGCGGGGAACGACGCGCCGGCCAGGGGCCGGCGCGTCGTTCCCCGCAGAATATATCTACGCAAGAGACCTCATTGAGCGTCCTGCCCGGTTAATCCGAACAGGACGCTAGCCCAGTGCCCTGGGCTCGACGAATATCCGGCCGGCGGAATTCACGCGCAAGGTCATGGCGAATGCCTGGCTGGGGGCATCGGAGTGCTCGGACTCCAGCAGCCCCCGCAGCTCGAACCGCAGCGTGATGACGTCGCGCTGCTCCTGCTCGACGGTGATGCGGGCGTTCCTGAGACGGTGCTCGTAGCGGGCCACCTGGCGAATGATCGCCTCGGACAGGGACTCGGTCGTCCCCAGGGCAAACGAGCCGGCGATGTTGCTCATGTCCGGCATGCCGTATTCGTGGTCGATCGGCACCGACCCCGCGCGGGTGTTCAGCATCTGCTCGAGGTGGCGCGCCACGGAATCGCGCAACAGGCGATCCTGTGGCATCCCGGCCGCGCGGCCGGGATCCTCCAGCATCGTCAAGCGCTCAAACAGGCGAATGTTGCTCATGCCGTCGGACTTCCGTTGAAAGAATGGCGTGGGAAATCATAGCACCCCGCACGCACGTCCCTTGACATCGGGAAACCGGATCATGCAGTATGGGGCGCCGTCCTCGCGCAAGACTCCCTCACTGAATAGGCCATGGCCACCAGCTTCAACAGGTTCTACGCCACCGAACTCGCCCGCCTGCGCGCCAATTCGCTGGAATTCGCGCAAGCCAACCCGGCTGTCGCCCCCATGCTCG
The DNA here is from genome assembly GCF_040276065.1 of Castellaniella sp. GW247-6E4. Classification (NCBI taxonomy): domain Bacteria; kingdom Pseudomonadati; phylum Pseudomonadota; class Betaproteobacteria; order Burkholderiales; family Alcaligenaceae; genus Castellaniella; species Castellaniella sp. GW247-6E4. The sequence continues at coordinate 116,225 of NZ_JBELOI010000003.1, forward strand.
GCTCGGTATCGACCGACCCCGACGTCGAGCGTCTGCTCGAGGGGGTGGCCTTCCTCAACGGTCTGACGCGCCAAAAACTCGACGACGAGTTCCCCGAGATCGTCCAAGAGCTCGCCAGCATCCTCGTGCCGCAATTCTTGCGTCCGCTGCCCGCGTCGACCATGATCGCCTTCACACCCAAGACGCAGCTCGCCGAGGCGGCCACGATTGCCGAAGGCACCGAGATCGGCTCGGTCCCCGTCGAGGGCGTCTCGTGCCGGTTCCGGACCACGGCCGCGCTCGACATCCATCCGATCACCCTCGAGACCGCCTCCAGCGAGCGCCTGTCCGACGGCACGCACGCCCTGCGTCTGCAGTTCCAGGCACCCGAGGATGCCCAGGGGCTCGTGCTGCCCAAGCGCCTGCGCCTGTTTCTCGCCGGCGAACACGCCGACGCGGCCAACCTGTTCATGCTGCTGGGCAGCCAGGTCAAGAGCGTGCGCGCGCTCGACCAGACCGGGCATAGCGCCCCGCTCTCGCCCAGCCTGTCCGTGCCCGGTTTCGACGAATCGCTGCTGCCCTATCCCGACAACGCCTTTCCGGCCTTCAGCTGGATGCAGGAGCTCCTGTTCCTGCCGCAAAAATTCCTGTTCGTCGAATTCACCGACCTGCACAAGGGCCGCAGCCTCCTGCGGGGCAACCGTTTTCGCATCGAAATTATTTTCCACAAGAACGCCTACACCATGCCGGAGGTCACGGCGCGCAATTTCGCCTTGAACGTCACGCCGGCGGTCAACCTCTTTCCCGTCGAGGCCGAGCCCATCAACCTCGACCACGAGATGTCCGAGTACCTGATCCTGCCGCACGGCTCGCAGCGCCGGCACTACCAGATCTATTCCATCGACGCGGTCAGCGGCTACGTGCAAGGCGGCGCCGAACCCAAGCGCTACGTGCCCTTTTCGCTGCTGACCCATTCGCGCCAGGAGGCCCAGGCCAGCTACCGGACTTCGATGCGGCCAGCGATGGTGGGCGGCACCATCGACACCTACCTGTCGGTCGTCTACGAGCCCGACCAAGAGCCCACCAACGAAACCCTGTCGCTACGGCTCACCTGCACCAACCGCACCCTGCCCGAGGCCCTCAAGCTCGGCGACGTCTCGCGCGCCACCAGTTCCTCGCCCGAGCGCTTCGAGTTCCGCAACATCACGCCCGTCACCGCCGCCATCGATCCGCCGCACGGCGAGAAACTGCTGTGGGATGTCATCAGCCACACCACGCTCAACCTGCTGTCGCTCTCCAGCGCCGAAACCCTGCGCGCCATCCTGCGGCTGTACAACTCGACCTGTTCATACGACAGCGGCGTGCGCAGTGCCAACGAACGCCAGATCGACGGGCTGCTCGATCTGGCCATCACCCGCGAGATGCGCCTGGTGCGCGGCACCATGATGCAGGGTCAGCACGTCGTACTCGCCTGCGAGGAAAAAAACTGGCCCAGTCCGGGGGCGATGTATCTATGGGGCTGCGTCCTGGACCGCTTCCTCGCCTGCTACGCGGGGATCAATTCCTATACGCGTTTCGAAATCCACGACAAGAACACGGGGACCACGTTCAAATGGCCGATGCGCATGGGACGCAAGCCGGTGCTATGAAGCCCCGGCTGCTCGCCAACGGCGAGCGCTTCTCGTTTTCGCAGGCCTATCGCCTGCTGCGGCTGCTCGCCCGGCGCGAAGGGGCCGAAAACCCCGCCATCAAGGTACGGCCCAACCTCAGCCTGGACTTCCCCGGCACCGACCTCAGCTCAGTGCAGGAGGTCGGCACGGGCGAATACCGCCTGACCGCCAATTTCCTGGGCCTGTACGGGGTCACCTCGCCGCTGCCCAACTTCTATACCGAGGACCTGCTCGACGAGCTGCACGACGGGCACCACAGCAATCGCGATTTCCTGGACATCATCAGCCAGACCATCTACCCGCTGTTCTTCCGGGCATGGCTGAAATCGCGGGCGCACATCCGCATCAAGGAATTCGACGACCATCGGCTGCTCGAGATCTTCCACACCTTCGTCGGCATCAGCCGGCCGCTGCGCTACCTCGACCGCCCCGGCGTCTCTCACCTGCTGCGCTTTGCCGGCCTGTTCAGCCAGTATCCGCGCTCGGCCATGGGCCTGCAGACCATCGTCGCGGCCCTGTACCCGGGCACCCACGTGGACATCATCCAGCAAGACGAGCGCTGGCAGCCCATCCCGGCGGACCAGCGCCTGGCGCTGGGCACCCAGGCCTGCACCCTGGGCGAGGAGGCCCACCTCGGGGTTTCCGTCAAATGCCGCAGCGGCAACCTGACCCTGCGCATCACCGAGGTCGACAGCGGCCTGTTCCTGAAGCTGCTGCCGGGCGGCGAGGAATTCGAGAAATTGCGTTTTCTCGTGCGCTACTACCTGCTCGACCCCCTGCACGTCCAGCTCGACATCGGCCTGAAGACCGGCGTGGCGCGACCGCTGCTGCTTGGCGCCGGGCGCTGGACCGCCTTGGGCCGCGATAGCTGGCTCGTCTGGCATGACACCAAGCATCAGGGCCGGCTGAGATTCATTTTGTAAACCAAAGAATCATTTTTTAATTAAAAATCCCCCGCAAAAACATATCGGATGATTGTGTCTTGATGTAATCTTTCGTCAAAAGCAGCGACAGGAGACCGACATGGTGACCTCCAGCAAGCACGCCTTCCTCATCCCCTGGCCCCCTCCAGAAACCCGCCCCATCGCACCTCTCCAGCCACCCTCCGGCCTCTGACGCCCATCAGCCGGCGTCGGCCTCGCGACACCCAAAGCGCGATTCCCTCCTATCGCGATCCCCATTTCCCACTCCGGATCCCCTTAAGCGGTCCAGGTGGGCGAGCTTCCTGGACTCATCATGACAGAACCTGCACACGAAGGCGTCGCTGAATCCACCGAAGGGCATAAATTCTCCTGGTACGGCGATGGCGAGACCAAAATCGCCGCCAATTCGGAATTCGCGCTGACCTATGGGGTGAAAACCGAGGTTTCCCTGGGGATGAGCACGGAATTCTCGCTGGCCGCCAAAACCGAAATATCCATCGGCGCCAAACTCGAGGCCAACGTCGGCTATGCCTTCGAGTTCAAGAAGGACGGAGCGCTCGAGTTCGCCAAGGACGGCGGCGTTCACTACCTCGATTCCTATGCCGCCAACGTCGGCGCCAGTGCCGGCCAACGCGCCGCCATTAAAATCCTCTCGACCGCGGCCTGGGTCCTGATCGGCCTGCAGTCAGCCCTGATGATCTCGTACTCGATCGCTGCGGTCGCTCAAAAGGTGAAGGACCCCAAGGACGAGCACCTGTACCTGCCCGACAGCAAGTTCCCAATGGCACACCTGAGTTCGATACTCACGATCGCCACCAACGTCGGCGCCATGCTGACGATCGCGGCGGGCCGCCTCATGGATCTGAGCGAGACCAGCGATCCATCGGGCGTGCTCTCCATGGATTCCACCTCGGCGGTGTTCCTGGGATCCCGACCTGCAGCGGGCGCCACCTCCGCAGGCGTCACCCTCGATGCCACCGGTATCGAGCTGAGCACCGCAAACGCGGACCTGCGATACCGGAAACCGTCCCCGCACAGCTCGTCCATCATCGGCTTCCAGGATAAACCGGGCGAGCAGAATGTGGCGGGCGCCCGCCTGCAACTGAATACGGACGGCACCCTCCAGGCCTGGGGCAAGAGCCTGACGAGCACACTGACCGAATCCGCCACCCAAAAGGCGCCGACCCACGTGCTGCAGGTCACGGATGGGACTGGAGCCGACAAGCCCAGCTACCTGCGCACGGACGACAGCGGAACGTTCATCCAAGCCAAGGCGGATACCGCCCTGTACGTCAGTTCCGGAATCGGGGTCAACGCCGTCGCCGGAGACTCGTTCGTGGGCCTGAGCTCGGCAAAAGCCACGATTGGCCGGGACGGCAATAATCTGGAGTGCGGCGCGGGGGCTGTCACACTCGCATTCGGCAATACCAAGCTGACCATCGACGCCACCGGCATCAACCTGGGCGGTGGCGCGATCTCGATCATGGCGCCGGGCGGCCCCATCACGTCGGTCGACCTCGTCAACCTCAAGATGCGGTCCGCCGAGCAAGAGGCGCTCCAAAGAGCCCATGCCACCCGACTGACCGTGCACAATGCAAAGCTCCAGGCCCTGAGCAAGGCCGTGCGGACAGTGAACGAGACACTGATCACCCTCCGTCCGCGCGGCAAGATATAGCGCGCCTTCGCGTGATGGGTGCCCGGCACGAGCGGGCGCCCGCCGCCGCGCGTCATACACCTCAATATTGCTTGGTGTTAAGCTTGGCCCTGAGACAGCGACAGGAAGACATCCATATGGCGATCAACGATAAGGATCTGATCTTCACCTTCGAACTGGACGGGTCCGATTCAAAGCTGCGGGTGATCCGCTTCGAGGGCCGCGAGGCGATCTCGCGCCTGTTCGAGTTCGACATCACCCTGGTCAGTGACGATCCCGACATCGATCTCGATGCGGCTCTCAAGTCGACGGCGTCCCTTACCCTCCGGTCACGCGACCAATCGGCTTCCACGCCCTACCGCGGCATGCTCGCGCAATTCGAACAGCTGGGTGGCGTCGACAATTATTATTTTTATCGCGCCACGCTCGTCCCCCGGCTCTGGCGCGCCGGCCTCAACCGCTTGAACGAGGTCTACCTCGACGAACAAACCATTCCCCAGATCATCCGGACCTTGCTCGAGCGCAATGATCTCAAGGGTCCGGACGTCAAGCTGTTGCTGAAGGAACCCGCGGACTACCGAGCCCGCAGCTTCACCTGCCAGTACCAGGAAAGCGACCTGGACTTCGTCTCGCGCTGGATGGAACAAGAGGGCCTGTACTACTACTTCGATCACGCCAGCAGCCACTCCGGCGAGGTGCTCACCATCCTGGACTACAAGGAAGCCCAGCCCACCGACACCCTCCAATTGCGCTACACCCCGCCCGAAAATATCCAGACCGACCGCCAGGACAGCTGCGTCACCGCGTTCACCTGCCGCAAGACACACCTGCCAGGCAAGACGCTGGTCCAGGACTTCAACTACCGCTTGGCCAAGCTGGGCGACAACCTCAAGGCCGAGGCCCAGATCCGCAACGGCGCGCAAAGCGAATACATGCTCTATGGCCAGAACCTGCGCACCGAGAACGATGCCCGGCGCCTGTCTAGAATCCGCGCCGAGGAACTTGGCGCGCAAGGCACCGTGTTCCACGGCGAAACCCCGGCGATCGGCGTGCGCAGCGGTTTTTTCATCGAGATCGACAGCCATTTCCGCAGCAACTGCAACACCCGCTACCTCGTCACAGAAGTCACCCATCGCGGGTCCCAGGCCGGCGTCGTGCTCGCCGGACAGAACACCGCCTACAACGAGGATGAACAAGGCTCGACCTACCACTGCGCATTCCAGGCCATCGACTCAAGCCTGCAGTACCGCTCCCAACGGCTGACGCCGCGCCCCTCCATCGACGGGGTCCTCAGCGCCTTGATCGACTCCGAGGGCGACGGCGCAGTGGCCGAGCTCAACGAATATGGCCAATATAAGGTCCAACTGCTGTACGACTACTCGGACAAACCCATCAACAAAGGATCGTCGTGGCTACGCATGGCTACGCCCTACGCCGGGAAATCCGAGGGCATGCACTTTCCGCTGCTCAAGGGTACCGAGGTCCTGCTGGCCTTCAATCAGGGCGATCCGGACCAGCCGGTCATCCTGGGCGCCGTCCCCAATTCCGAGACGCAAAGCATCGTCGACAGTTCCAATGCCACTAACAACGGCATTCGCACGGCGGGCGGGAATTCCCTCGTTATGGTGGATACAAAAGATAAACAATTGATCAGCTTCTACTCTCCCGCCCAAAAGTCCCTGATATACATTGGCGCCTTCCCGGCGGCACAGGATGCGTCGGATAAGAATCAATCCACCAGCAACCCGGCCGACGTCCTGCAGTCCGTGCTATGACGCAAGGCGCCCAACGCACCACAACATCCCTGGATTGAACCTCACCTGGACTGGACAATGGCAGAAGACAAAGGCATGGGCTTTTTCACGGGCGGCAAGTACAAGACGTGGATCGGCCAGGGCAAGACCGAGGTTGTCGCCGCCTCGAACTACACGCTCACCTACGGGGTCAAGACCAGCACCTTCCTGGGCATGACCAACGATTTCACGATCGGCACCAAGAGCGCGTTTTTTCGGGGTGCGAGCTTCGACGCCAAAAAAGGGACCGCATTCGAAATCACCAAGGCCTCCACCCTGCGGGTCGGGGCGGAAGGCGGATTCCATTACTCGGACCACCACTTTGCCAGCGTCGGCTCGAGCCAGGCACAAAAACTCCTGATCGAAAAGGCGCGTTCAGCGGCCTGGTTGCTGGTCGATATCCAGACCGCAAGCATGGTCGCCCTGTCGAGCGCGGCCCTGATCTTCAAGGTCGATGAAACGCAAAATGCGGACAAGGCCAACCCGCACAGCAGCAAGGACGTCTTTGGCTACGTGGCCTCGATCGCAACGATCCTCACCGGCCTGGCCGTCATGCTGGGAATCCTGAACAAACGATTCAATCGGTATTGCAAGACCGATACACCGGTGGGCCTTCTTTCGATGCAAAGCGCCGCGACAGGCTCCGTCTTCCTGGGCACCCGCGATTCAACCGGACGCAGTTCGGCCGGCGTCGCCATGAACAAAACCGGGATCGAACTCAGCACCGCGGAGGCCGACCTAGAGTACAGAAAAGCCGGGACCGCCACCATCGGCTTCAAGAAGAAACCCGATGCGGGTCCCGTCGCGGGTGCGCGGCTGAAGCTCAATGCAAAAGGCGATATTGAGGCCTGGGCCACGGACATGGCGCTCACCCTCAAGGGCAACGCCACCCATAAGGCGAGCAAACACGATCTGACCATCATTGACGATCAAGGCGGCGATACCGAGTGCTACCTGCGCATGGACGCGTCCGGCGCCGCCATTCAGGCGGATAACACCACCGGATTTTTCGTGGATAGTGACACGGGCTGCTACCTCGCGACCGACCAATCCTCCCTGTTCTTGACCAAGAACTCGAGCCAGCTTTCGCAAGGCTCCGGCACGCTCCGCATAGAGGACAATAAGGTCACGTTGGAGTTGGGCGGCACCGAGATCAAGATCGACCCCAGCGGCATCAACCTGGGCGCCGGCGCACTGACGATCATGACCCCCAGAGGCAGCAGTTCGACCCTCGGCGCCAGCGACCTGGCCAAGATCAAAAAACACCTGAGCAAGACCAGAACAACCCGAAAATCCGAGGGCATGAAATTGAAGACCAAGCAAAAGAAACTCAAGCTCGAGGATGAATCCGTGGATTTGTCACAAGCGGCCATCATCAGCGCAAGCGTGATCCCCGACGACCCACAAGCATGAACGATTGTCTTTTGCAGCCAGGAAACCCCCTGTGAACCCCGCTTTCCCGTCCTTGCAAACCTTCACCCCCGAGGGCGCCGAGCTCATGCGGCGGATCTACAGCCCCGCCCCGGACCAAACAGCGCTCGTCTTCGGCGTCATTCTGCCGTTCCCGCTCTATCCCCCCGAGGGGGGACCAGCACCCGCGCTGGACGGCCTCTGGAATCGGGTGGCTCAAGTCTTGGGCAAGGATGGCCTGCTGGACGAAGGGTGGCCCAAACCCCGCGGCGAGCTGCTTGCGGCGGGCACCTGCCATCCGCCCCGGGGCCATCGCGAACAACCGGTATCCGCCAGCATCTCGGCGGGAAACCTCACCAAGCAGGTGGCGGTATTCGGCGAGCGGCGCTACGGCCCGATGGGGCGGATTTCGGCGCCCCTGCCCTTCGATGCCATGCCCTTGTCACTGGCCCAGGCCTTCGGCGGCGAGGATCATGCCTTCAACTCGGCGGGCAAGGGACTCGATACCCGGGACGGCGCCGAGCTGCCCAATCTCGAATCCCCGCACACGCTGATCGCAGCCCATGGTGAGCGGCCCGAACCCGCCGGCTTCGGGCCGCTGCCCATTACGGCGCCCCAGCGCGCGCGCCATCTGGGGTCCCACGGGCCGCAGTGGCTGGAGGACCGCTGGCCACACCTGCCGCTGGACAGCGATCCACAATCGTTCATGACCGCGCCCGAGGATCAGTGGCTCCAGGGATTCTGGAGGGGAGGCGAGCCCGTCCTGGCGCGCAATATGCACCCCGATTTTCCCGACCTGGGCGGCCGCGTGCCCCAGTTGCGGCCCCGATTCTTCGTCCACCAGACCCAGCCCGATGGCGAAGCGCGTTTCGTCGAACTGAAGGTCAACACCGACACCGTCTGGCTGCTGCCCGGCGAACGCATGGGCTTGGCGATCTATCGCGCCCTGGTCCCAATCCACACGCCCGATGCCCGCGACGTCAATGGGTTCCTGGCCGAATTCGAATCCCCTGATGACCCCGAAAATCCGCTTGAATACTATATCGGCCGCTGCCTGCGGGCCATGTCGCCCGAGTTGTTCAAGGACATCCCAGATCCGCTCGAGGTCGAAAAGGCCAACGCCAATCTGGACAACCACGAACTGCTGCAGAAAATCAGCGCGCAAAAGGAACTGTTCCAGCAAATGCTCGCCAACAGGGGGGTCGATGAAGCCGCCCTCATGCGCGAGCTCTCGGACAACCCCCATACCCGGAAGTTCGCTCAGACCATCGCGCAGCGCAGCGGCAGCCTGACCGGATTTTTCAACGAAATCGAGCAATTGCTGCACGCCATCGAGGGCTCGGACACTGCCCCAACCGTAGCACCCATGCCGTCCCTCGAGTCGGTACTGCCGCCGCCCGTCGCCACGGCGCCGCAGGCACCCGACGCTCCCATGGCACCCTTCGAATCCCGCAGCGACGCGCTGCGCGACGAAGCCCTCGCCGCCCGGCACCGCCAGATCGTGCTCAACCGCGCGAACAACGGTCAATCCTGCAGCCAACTCGACCTCAGCCAGGCGAATCTCGCGGGCCTGAACCTGGCCGGCATGGACTTTTCCGGCGCCCTGCTGGTGGGGGCCAACTTTGCAGGGGCTCAATTGCAAGGGGCCAACCTGCAAGAGGCCAACCTGCAAGGCGCCCGGCTGGACGCGGCCAACCTCGCTGGCTGCCGCCTCGTACAGGCAACACTGGATCACACCAGTTTTTCGGGTGCCATCCTGCAAGGGGCGATCCTGGACAGCAGCGACTGCACCGGCGCCAATTTCGCCGGCACCGACCTATCGGGCATCAGCTTGAACAAGGCAAGCCTTTCCTATGCGTGGCTCAACCGCGTTCGAGCCCCGCAGATCCAGGCCGACGGCGCCGATTTTTCGCATGCCAACCTCGAAGGCATCGACCTGACGCGCGCCAGCCTGGATCAGGCAAACTTTACCGGCGCGCGACTGCGGCGCGCCGTTCTGGACGATGCGTCCTGCGTGTCCGCCAACTTTACCCAAACCGACCTGAATGATGCGTCACTGACGCGCTGCGATCTGCGCAACAGTCAGTCGACTCCAGGCTCGCAATGGCGGGGAGCCAACCTGAGCAACGCGGTTCTGGATGATGCGAGCTGGATCGGCGCCTCACTGGAAGGCGCGCAAATGGACGGACTCAAGGCCCTGAATGCCGATCTGTCGGATACGGACCTGCGCAGCACGCGCATCGCGAACGCCGACCTGCGCAGGACCACCTTCGACCGCGCCGACCTCAGCCACGCCAGGCTCGAGCGCTCGAACCTGATGGAAGCCTCATTCATTCATGCCGATCTCAGCCACTGCCGGCTCGAGGACAGCAATCTGTACAGTGCGACATTCATGGATACGACGCTGGACCACACCAGGCTCACAGGGGCTAACCTGGACGGCACGATACTCAAGATTCGTGCCGATGCCTGAGACCGATCGACCGTAGCCCACCCACGGACCTGCCATGTCACAACACACGACCCCGCAAATCATCGATGGCACCCTCGAGGGCGCCGACCTCAGCGATGCCGCCCTGGCGGGCACCGACTTCACGGGCATCCGTTTCCGCCAGGTGATCTTCCGCAACGCCGACCTGGGGACCGTAGACTTCACCGGAGCGGATTTCCAGGCGTGCGACTTCACGGGCGCCAACCTGGCCGAGGCCAACCTCATGGGCGCCACACTGGCGGGCTGCATACTGGATCAGGCCCGGCTGGATGGCGCCAGCCTGACCACCGCCACCCTGACCGGCACCAGCTTCAACGGCGCCAGCGCAAACGGTGCGGACCTATCGGCTGCACTCTTCGATCAGTGCCCGATGAATCAGGCCGTGTTGTGCAACGCCGATCTGTCCCTGGCGCGCGTCAACGGCTGCCAGCTCGACAGCACCGATTTGTCGGGTGCAAACATGGAACGCTTCATGGCGCTCGAGACCGATCTCAGCAAGGCGATTTTCCGAGATAACAAACTGGGCAGCGCCATGCTGATGAAGGCCGACCTGGCGGGCCAGCGCTTCCCTGGATGCCTACTGGAACTAACCCTGTTCGTCGAGGCCGACCTGCAGGGGGCGGATTTTTCGAACTGCACCCTGCAGGACACGCAGTTCGCCAAATCCAAGCTGGGCGGCGCCAGCCTCAAGGGGGTCAATGCCAACAGCGTGAGCTTCGCCATGGCCGACCTGAGCGCCGCCGATCTCTCGGACGCCACTTTCGAGATGTGCGACTTCTCCAACGCAACCCTGAATGCAGCGCGCTGCACCAACAGTACATTCTCCACTTGCCCGCTGGTCCACATGCAGGCGAACGACAGTGTCTGGGACGGAGCCTCGCTCAAACTCTGCGACCTGTCCCACGTCACGTTCGACCGGGCCAGTTTCCGCAATGGTTCGCTGAGCATCTGCAACCTGCACGAGATATCCGAGGACAAGACCGTCTGGGACGGCACCACGTTCAACGAAACCCAGCGCACCAACCCGGAGCGCGCCCAGGCTGAAAACTGGGCGCCTCCCCAATAAGCCCCGGAGCCCGATATGGCCGCCACGATCTCTCCCCTGAAAATCCCCCTGCCCGATACCGAGGCGCGCCTGGTCCACACCCGCATCACGGACACGCAGGACGACCGCCTCTGGGTCGATCATCCCGAATGCAATGTCGCACGGCGCGCCTTCAGTTGCCTGATCGAACCCCTGGCGGGCGATCTCGTCCTCTTGGCCGTGGATCCGGCGGGTGGCCCTGGGCACGTCCTGGCCGTCCTCGAGCGACCGGGGCCGCAACGCGCGGACCTGGTCCTGCCCGAAGGCGGCGCCATCCTCGCCCGGGACGGCGAGGTGGCGCTGCGGGCGAAATCCCTGCGGTTCGAAGGCCGGGAGGGCGTCACGCTGGACGCGGGCAGGCTCGAGGTCGCCGCCGTGAGCGCCGCCACGACCATCAAGCACTGGCAAGGCTGGTTCGACACCCTCGAGGCCAACGCCGTCTCGATCGAATACGCAGCCAAGACCCTGTCGTCCAAGGTGGGGCGATTGCTGTCGCGCACCCTCGAAAGCTTCCGGTCCGTCGAGGGCCTGGACGAAATCCGTGCGGGACGCAGCCGCACCCGGGTGCGCGACGATCATCGGCTCGAGGCTGGCCACATCACCGCGCGCGCCGATGGCTTCGTCAAGATCGACGGCCAGAAAATCGACCTGGGTTGAGAGCACACCATGCCATTTGTCGCCACCATCAAATCCGGTCAGGCCATCTGCACCCCCGATGTCTGCAAGACCCCCGCGCCACCAGGCCCGCCCGTCCCGATTCCCTACCCCAACACGGCCATGACGACGCTGGCCAATCCGCCCACCACCAAGGTTCTGGTCGATGGCGCGCCCGCCGTGACCAAGTCCTCGAAGCTGCCGCTGAGCAACGGCGATACTCCGGGCTCGGTGGGCGGCGTCGTCTCGGGCACCATCATGGGCGAATGCGAGTTCGTCATGGCCAGCTTCAAGGTCAAGTTCGAGGGCAAGCCCGTGGTGCGCCAGGGCGACAGCGCCAAGTCTAACAAGGGCAACGCCTTCGGATCGCTGCTGCAGCCCAGCCAGGCCAAGGTCAACTGCAATTGAACGTCGCTGCAGGTCCCGCGCCGCACGCCGGGACACCCCCGCACCACGACACACAGACAGAAGGCGGGATGTGCGGCGGCGGCTTTCTAGGGCTGCGGGCGGAGCTCGTTGACCGGGCGGCCCGAAGCGTCCAGCGCGATCCGGTCGCCGGGATAGTGCCGGACCAGGGCGCTGCGCCGCTCGCCCGCGTATTCATAGGTGACCCGGAACGGGGACTCGGTGTATTGCACACGGATCCTGGGCAGGCAGGTGGTCTCGAGGTAGAACTGCTGGCTGGGCAGGAACTGCCCGGGCTGCGTGGGTTCGAGCAGGGATTTGGGTGGACTGTCCGGAAACAGCAGCTCGAACAGGCCATCGCCCAGGATCCCGCCAACCAGCGAAATCGCCGCGACCAGGGGCAGCTTGCCGGGCCAGTAATAATAAGCCAGGGAACCCAGGCCGTAGGCGCCCGCCACCATGCCCGGCCCCGCGATGGCGCCGACGCCGATGCCGCCGGCCACTGTCGGGTAGATCCATTTCTTGCTGTCCTCGCCATAGTTGCGGGTGAACTTGTAGCCCACGAGGCCACCCAGCACGCCGCCCAATATCGGCTTCCAGTATTTTACGAACCAGGGCTGGCTGTCGTACTGCTGGCGGGCCCGCTCGCGATCGCTGACGATCGTCTGCCAGCACACGTCCTCTTTTTTTGTTTTGGCGATTGTTTCATGCGTGACCGACAGGACCGGTACGCTGCCGTCCGCGCCAGACGCCCGCGCCCCGAACAAGGGCCCCGTCGCCGCCCATGCGGCGTTCGCCGTCCACCCCATGCCCAATGCTAGAAAAGACATTGAATAAAGCACGCAAACACATGATTTTCCGGGGGCGTGAGACAAAAAACCAGCGGATCGACGAGGGGTCATGGGCTATAATCCCTCGAGACGTCGGGACACATCTCGAATATTGAGGCAGTTTATTTTCATACCCTCATCATTGCAAGCACGCATCTGAATGCCTGACAAACGACATCTGTTGTTACCTGCCCTGGCCGGCGCCCTGCTCCTGGTCCAGGGCTGTTCGAGCATGAACTCCGCGATGGGCGGCAATACCCAAAAAGAAGCCAAGGCCGAGGTGAGCTGGGACTACGCCCGCAGCGCCATACAGATCGAACTGGCCTCCGACGACAATCTGAACGCCTATTTCAACCAGCCGCACACGCTGGTCATGGGGGTGTTCCAGCTCGAGGATCCCAAGACCTTCATGAAGCTGCTCGGGGATTCCGGGAAACTCAAAACCATCCTCGCCACAGGCGACGCCGGCCAGGACATCGTTCAGCTCGACCGCTACGTCGTCAGCCCGGGCAAGCGCACCATCCTCGACATCGACCGTGTACAAAACACCAAGTTCGTTGGTATCGTCGCAGGATACTACGACTTCGATGCCACGGCATCGGCGCGACTCTTTCGCATTCCCCTGAACATCCAGACCAGCGGACTGGTCAGCACCACCTACAAGGCCGAGCCCGCTCACCTGGCCCTGCGCGTGCAACTTGGCCGCACGCGCATCGCCAATGCGCAGAGCCTGACCTTCGATGCCGACCAGAAACCCAATATCGAGGCCGTGCCGCTCGAGGCCGGGCCCCTCGAAATCGAACTGAACGATAAAACCTTGACCGACGCCGAGGACTCCGCCGGCGCCGCCAGAAAGCTCAGGAAATAAGGATCACCATGGACTTCCGGACGGCTACGTACTGGCACCAGGGACTGTTTCTGCAACCCCAGCATTTCCAACGCCAGGAGCTGCACCAGCAATTCCTGAAAAGGCCCCTGTTCGACCTCATCGCGCCGCACTTCTGGGGCGTGGGCGAGCTGGAATGCGCGCCCGAATCCCTGTCGGCCCACACCGTGGAGGTCCGCGGCGCACGCCTGATTTTCCGCCAGAACCACTACGTCGAGTTCCCGGGCAACGCCGTCATTCCGCCCCGCTCCTTCGACAAAATCTGGACCGACAGCGATCAGCCACTGGACCTCTACCTGGGCCTGAAGAAATTCTCCATCGTCTCGCCCAACGTCACCGTCGTGGACTCGTTCGACGATGCCGCATCGGTCCAGACGCGTTTCGCCTCCGAGGCCAATGGACAGCCCACCCCCGATTTCTACGGCGAGGGCCCGAGCGCGCACATTCCCGTCGTCATGAACGTGGTGCGCATATTCTTCGGCCCAGAACTCGAGTCCCTGGACGAATACGACCTGATTCCGATAGGCCGCCTCACCCGCGACAACGACACGATCAAGCTCAGCGCCGACAACGTCCCCCCGTGCTATGCAATGTCGGGGTCGCACATCCTCCAGGATCTCGTGCGCGACATCCGCGACGACATGTCCGGGCGCATGCGCCAGCTCGCCGAGTACAAAGCGCCGCGCGACATGCTGCGCCAGGACCTGGACCCGGACTTCATCATGTTGATGCAATCGCTGCAGGCCCTCAACCGGCTGGTGCCGACCCTGACCCACTTGACCGAAACCAGCCAGATCCATCCCTGGGAGGTCTACGGCGCCTTGCGCCAGTGCGTGGGCGAGATCAGCACCTTTTCCGAACAGTACGACGCCCTGGGGCGTCGCCGCGACCGGCCGGGCGATGAGGGCCTGCCGCCCTATGATCACCAGCAGCTCTATGCCTGCTTCCACGCGGCCCGCCGCATGATCAACCGACTGCTGGGCGAAATCTCCGTAGGGCCCGAATTCCGCGTCACCCTCGAGCCCCTCGACAACTACCTTGTGGCACCCATCCCGCGCGACTACTTCACCTCGCGCAACCGCTTCTACCTGGTCATCCAGACGGCCTCCATCGGCGAGGACGGCGGCCAGGAATTCCTCAAGATCGCGCGCCTGGCCGCACCCCACGCCCTACCCGCCATGATCGACCACGCCCTGCCGGGCATCGACATGATCGAGGTCTCGACGCCGCCGCAAGGCATGCCGCAGCGCGCCAATGCCCGCTACTTCCGCATCGAACAGATGAGCGACGCCTGGGAGCAGGTCGAGCAGGCGGCCGAGCTGGGCCTGTTCTGGCCGGGCGCGCCCGACGACCTGCGGGCTCAGGTCATCATCCTCAAGGGCTGAGCGATGAAACTTTTGGACTACTTCATTCCCGTGACGGCCTTCGTCAAAGCCTTCGGACAGGCGTCCGGCGGGCGCACGCCCGAGGGCCTGTCCAAGGAAATCGACACTCTCGTCAACCAGGCACGCATGGATGCGCTCAAGGACGGCGTCGAGCTGCCCCGTTTCCAGGAGGCCCTGTTCCCGGTCCTTGCGTGGGCCGACGAGCAGATCGCACGGTCGGGCGCCTGGGACAGTGGCCACGCCTGGCAGCACTTCCTCCTGCAGCGGCGCTATTTCAAGACCGGCCTCGCCGGCCGCGAGTTCTTCGAGCGGCTCGAAGCCATCCAGGCCAGCGACAACGCCCTGCGCGAGGTTTATCTGCTGTGCCTGTGCCTGGGCTTCGAGGGCCGCTACAGCATCGCTCCCAACGCCTCCGACCTGGCCAATATCCGGATCGAGCAATACCGCCTGCTGCAACAGCACGACCCCAAGCTGGCCGGTGCCGGCCATGAGCTCTTTCCCGAGGCCTACAACCAGGGCGGCAAGACGCAGGCCCGGCCGCGTGGCGTGTTCGGGCGCTTTTCCATGCGGCGCGTCCTGTTCATCGTCCTGCCTCCGCTGATCCTGCTCGCCGTCGGGCTCGTGATGCACGCCAACCTGACCCACGCGGTCCAACAGTTTCGCGAAGCCGTCAATCTATGAAGACGATTCTCGTCCGGCTGCTGCAGCTCATCACCCTGGCGCTATTCAGCTGGGTGGTCACGCTCTACCTGCTCTGGCCTCTTTGGGGAGGCCTGGCGATTTTCTTCGGCGTGATCGGCGCGTACTTCGGCATCAAGCTCGCACGGCGCCTGTGGCTGGTCTCACGCTCGCGGGTCAAACTCGCCGCCTCTGAGGCGGCCGGGCGCGCGCAGGTCGAGAAGTCCAGCGCGCAGGCCGACCTCACGCACAAATGGAAGAACGCGATCGCCACGCTGCGCCGCTCGAGCCTGCGCCGCTTCGGCAATCCCATCTACGCCCTGCCCTGGTACATGGTGATCGGCGAATCGGGCGTGGGCAAGACCTCGGCCATCACCCGCTCGCGCCTGGGCTCGCTGAACAAGACTGGCAGCCAGTTCGAGCCAATCGCGCAGACCGTCAATTGCGACTGGTGGTTTTTCAACCGGACCGTCATCATCGACACCGCGGGCCGCTATGTCTCGCCCAAGGGCACGCCGGAAGACCAGGCTGAATGGGAGCGCATGCTCGAGCTGCTGGCCAAGTACCGCCTCAAAGAGGGTCTGAACGGGCTGGTCCTCGCCGTCGACGCCGACCAGATCGCCCGGGGCGACGACCAGCTCGAGCAATACGGCCATGTGATCCGCGAACGCATCGATCAGCTCATCCGCCTGTTCGACAAGCGCTTTCCCATTTTCCTGCTGGTCACCAAGTGCGATCGCATCTATGGCTTCGAGCAATGGACGCAGACTCTGCCGACCGAGGCGCTGGCCCAGGCCATGGGTTACGTCGGCGCCCTCGAGGAGGGCGACGGCGCCGAGGCGCGCTTCACTGACCAGGCCTTCGACCAGATCACCACCCGCCTGCGCCAACTGCGCCTGGACATGGGCGTCAAGGGCGTGGATCTCAGTGCTCCCCTGCTGCTGCTGCCCGAGGAAATCGACCGCTTGCGAGGCGGCCTGAAGCGATTCCTGGCCGCCTGCATGGGCAACAATCCTTACCTCGAACAGCCCCTGCTGCGCGGGCTGTTCCTGAGCAGCGCCCGCCAAGGCGGCGAAACCCTGCCCAATATGCTCGGCCTGATCCAGGAATCCGGCGCGGCGCAGGGCGCCGACAAAGGCGCCTTCCTGCATGATTTCTTTGAGCGCGTGCTGCCGGCCGACCGCTGGACTTTCCGCCCCACCGTCATCATCGACCGCTGGCGCCTGGCCACGCGCAACCTGGCGGCAGTCTTCTGGATCTGCACCTTCACCGCCGCGCTGCTGTTCCTGATGCTGTCCTTCTACCAGACCCGCAGCAGCCTGATCGCCATCCGCGACGCCTACCCCATGCAGGCGCTGGTCAACGACCAGCCGCCAGAGCAGCGCCTGCAGACCCTGCAGAGCATGCTCAGACTCATCGAGCTGATCCAGAATCACGAGCAGAACTGGCAGACCCGCTGGCTGGCCTTCAGCCCGGATCTCGAAAACCTCGAGGACGACATCAAGGCCGCCTACGTCAGGGGCTTTCGCGATCTACTGCAAAAAAACCGCCGCGAGGATATCTTGCCCGTCCTCGCGGACGAGGACTCGCCCAGCTCGACCTCATACGCCGAGGCGGTCCTCACGCTGACCCGCAACGTCAACATGACGCAGGCGCGCATCGATGGCGCGACCTACGACCAGCTCCTGCGGATGCCGCAAGCCCCCGAGCAGCTCTCGGAGGTGCTCGGCCTCGAGCTGCCCCCGCACCTGATCCAGGCACCGGCCCACATGTCCGCCGCCTACAAGGCCTGGAGCGATCCGGAGGACCCGGCCCTGTTGCAAAGTCTGCGCGCCGACCGGGCCGCCCTCGCCCAGGCCGTCGAGCAGTCCGAACACTTTTCCTGGCTGTTGGCGTGGGCCAACCAGCAGCGCGAGCTCAAACCCGTGACGCTGCGCACCTTCTGGCTCCCGGGCTCGCAAGGCCAGAATACGGGCGCCATCGCGCCCGCGCTGACGCTGGCCGGCCAGCGCCACATCCGGGGCTTTCTAAACGAACTCGAGCAGGCCCTGAACAACTCGACCGGGTTCCAGTTCAAGCGCGGCGCCTTCGAGGCCTGGTATCGAACCGAGCGATTCAACTCCTGGCAAAGCTTCGCCTGGTCCTTCGACAACGGCGAGCTGCTGCTGGCCAACGAGCCGGCCTGGCGCGACATGGTCACCAAGGTCGATACCGACACCAGTCCATACTACGAATTCTTCGACCGCTTGCGCAGCGAATTCGCCGAGATTCCCGATGGCGACCTGCCCGGCCTGATGCTGTTCGCCCGCGAATTCCCCGCTCTGCGGCGCGCCGCCGCCGAAGGCGCCTCGGTCGGCAAGGCCAAGGCGATCCTCCAGACGATCAACACCGTGGGCGAGCGCATCGTCCGCCCGTCCGACTTCCCCAATCCCTCGGCCACGCCCAGCTCCACCATCCGCCGCTCGATCCAGGGCGTCCAGGCCTTTGCGGACTACGCACAACAGTTCGATGTGGCGGCGGCCAAGGCCATGGAAGGCAACGGCCAGTCTTATCAGCTCATGGCCGACTACTTCAATCTGGGCGTCAGCCCCGACGCCACCACGTCGGCGCTGCAGACCGCGCAGGACAGCCTGAACGCATTCCGCAAGGCCTCGGGATTCGACCTGCCGGACGACCAGGTGATCTGGAAACTCATCGGTGGCCCGCTGCGCATCCTGACGCGCTACGCGCTCGAGCAAGGCTCGTGCCACCTGCAAAAGGAATGGGAGGAAAAAGTCCTCTGGAAGACCCAGATGGCGGTGAGCGCCCAGGAAACCAACGATCAACTCTTCGGCGACAAGGGCTCGGTCTGGGCCTTCGTCGACGGCCCGGCCAAGCCCTTCATCCTGCAAAAGGCGACTCAATTCACACCGGCCCAGCGGGGCGACTACACGTTCCCCTTTGCCGACCCCTTCCTGCCGTTCCTGAATCGTTCGGTCGACACCCGCGTCGAGGCCGTCGTCAAGTCCCAGCTCGCCGAATCGGCCAAGGGCAAGTCGGCCACCATCCTCATCACGGCCCGGCCCATCGGCGTCAACGACGGGGCCAAAGCCAAGCCCTATTCGGTCAACCTGTCGATCCAGTGCGCGCAACAGGAGATCACGCTGGACAACTTCAATATGTCGGTGACCAACAGCTTCGACTGGTCGCCCGACCAGTGCGGGGACGTGACACTGCGCATCTACATCGACGAACTCACGCTCACCCAGCGCTATCCCGGCCCCATGGGCATGGCCCGCTTCGTCGCTGAATTCAAGGATGGCGAACGCATCTTCACGCCTGAGGATTTCCCGCAGGCGCGCGAGCGGCTCGAGGCGCTGAACGTGCGCACGATTCATGTCCGCTATGATTTTTCGGGCCAAGGGCAACTCCTGAGCCTCGCGGACAACCTCGACTATCTGGCCGGCACCTCGACGCCCTCGATCAGCGCAACGCCGGCGCGCCTGGCCTTCAAGGTGCCCGAGCGGATCGGCCAATGCTGGACTGAAGGGCCGCCGGAGCAGGCCGCCTCGCCCATGCCGCTGTACATCCGGCAGCGGGCCGAAAAAATCATCGCGGCGCCACCGCCACCGCCGCTGCCGCCGGCCCCCGCGCCACTGCCCGAGCGTACGCACCGAGTCAAGGAAGGCGATACTTTGTATTCACTATCACGACAATACGGAACCGATGTCCAGGTGCTGCAGCAATTGAACCATCTGAAGAACACCGACTTGATCATGAAGGGTCAAATCCTCAAGCTGCCGCCTGAGAACAACTCCATGTAACAACGCGAAACTTACGGGAGACTTGCCTTTCCACGCATTGACACATATTGCTCCATAAGACAAAATCATTCCGCTGTTGCAAAGTTTATTAATAAAACATTAATACCTCCTTTTGCAGAAACTGTCAGCGCGCGCCGCCACGCGCGCTTTGCGGTTCAACCGGACAACCGCCCACGACACAGGAGAACACCATGGCAACCGAAGGATCAGTCGCCCCCAAAGAGCGCGTCAACATCACTTACAAACCAGCCACAGGCGATGCCCAGACCGAGGTCGAGCTGCCCCTCAAACTGCTGATCCTGGGCGACTTCACGCAACGCGCCGATGATCGCAGCGTCGAAGACCGCGCTCCCATCAGCGTCGACAAGGACAACTACAACGACGTCCTCAAGGCACAGAATCTGTCCCTGGACCTCTCAGTACCCAACCGCCTCGAGCCCGGCTCCGACGACAACATCCCGGTCAACCTGAAATTCGACTCCCTCGCCGATTTCCAGCCCGACAACATCGTCGAAAAGGTTCCCGAGCTGCGCAACATTGTCGAGCTGCGGGGTGCGCTCAAAGCGCTCAAGGGCCCGTTGGGCAACATTCCCGACTTCCGCAAGAAACTCCAGGAACTCGTCCAGGACGAGGGCGCCCGCGGAAAGCTCCTCAAAGAGCTCGACATCGAGGACAAATGAAGCGCGCCCCGTGGCATGAAATTGCCACGGACGGCGCGCAAGAATAGACACGCCACACAGGGTTGAAACACTATGAGCGAAGAAACCGCAAAACAAGAGGAAGCCACCGGCGGCGAAGCCGCCAGCGGCTCCCTGATCGACCAGCTCCTCGAGACCACCCGGGTGCGTCCGGGCGACGAGTCCTACGCGATCACCCGCCAGGGGATCCAGACCTTCATTTCCTCCCTGCTCGATCCGACCCGCGCCACCGACCGCATCACGGCCTCGCTGGCCGACGACATGATCGCCGAGCTGGACAAGAAACTCTGCCGTCAGGTCGACGAGATTCTGCACAATCCGGATTTCCAGCGGCTCGAGTCTTCGTGGCGTTCACTGAAGTTCCTGATCGACCGTACGAACTTCCGCGAGAACATCAAAATCCAGATCATGAACGTCAACAAGGACGATCTGCTCAGTGATTTCGAGGACTCGCCCGAGGTGACCAAGTCCGGTCTCTACAAGAATTGCTACACGGCCGAGTTCGGCCAGTTCGGCGGCCAGCCCTTCGGCGCCATCATCGCCAACTACGAGTTCGGCCCCGGCTCCTCCGACATCAAGCTCCTGCAGTACTGCGCCGGCGTGGCCTCCATGGCGCACGCGCCCTTCATCGCCGCCGCGGGCGCGCAGTTCTTCGGCCTGGATGACTTCTCCAAGCTGCCCGACCTCAAGGACTTGTCCTCGATCTTCGAGATGCCGCAATACACCAAGTGGAACGGCTTTCGCGAAAGCGAGGACGCGCGCAACGTCGGCCTGGTGCTGCCGCACTTCCTGCTGCGCACGCCCTACGGCAACGACACCACGCCCTCCAAGAAGTTCAACTACGAGGAAGACGTCTCGGCCGGCAACAACGCCTTCCTGTGGGGCAATGCGGCTTTTTCCTTCGCGTCGCGCCTGACCGCCAGCTTTGCCGACTACCGCTGGTGCGCCAATATCATCGGCCCCCAAGGCGGCGGCACGGTGGGCGACCTGCCGATCTACAACTACGAGGCGATGGGCGAGATCCAGACCAAGATCCCCACCGAGGTGCTGATCTCCGAGCGCCGCGAGTTCGAACTCGCCGAGCAGGGCTTCATTGGCTTGGCCATGCGCAAGAACAGCGACAACGCGGCCTTCTTTTCGGCCAACTCCTGCCAGAAGCCCAAATTCTTCGGCAACACCAAAGAAGGCAAAGAGGCCGAGACCAATTACAAACTGGGCACGCAGCTTCCCTACATCTTCGTGGTCAGCCGCCTGGCCCACTACATCAAGGTGCTGCAGCGCGAAAACATCGGCACCTGGAAGGAGCGCGCCGATCTCGAAGGCGAGCTCAACAACTGGATCCGCCAGTACGTGGCCGATATGGACGCCCCGGGGCCCGAAGTCCGCAGCCGTCGGCCGCTGCGCACGGCCCAGATCAGCGTCGAGGACGTCGAAGGCGACCCCGGCTGGTACCGCGTGTCCATGCTCGTGCGACCGCACTTCAAGTACATGGGAGCTTCATTCACGCTGTCGCTGGTCGGCAAGCTCGATCGCAAATAGCAGCGCGCAGCCCCATCCACGCCCATAAATCATGGATTACATAACCACCGCGCAATGCGGCTAGGAGGTCAATCATGCCAATGCCAGGCTACTTAACCCTCACGGGTCAGACGCAAGGGAAAATCGACGGTAGTTGCACCATTCAAGGCCACGAGGACACGATCCTGGTCCAGGCTGTCGACCACACGATAGAGATCCCCAAATCGATCCAGACCGGTCTGCCCACCGGCAAGCGCATCCACGGACCGCTAACCATCACCAAAGAGATCGACAAGGCCTCGCCGAAACTGTTCCAGGCGCTGACCTCGGGCGAGCAGCTCACCGACGCCAAGCTCGAGTACTACCGCATCTCGCCACAAGGGAAAGAAGAGCTCTACTACACGGTCGAAATCAAGAACGCGATCATCACTTCCATGCACAAATTCGTACCCATGTGCCTGGACCCGGCCAACAAGTCCATGGGTCACATGGAGGCCGTCTCGTTCACGTACGAAACGATCATCGAGACCTTCACGCCTGATGGCATCGAGGCTCAGGATTCCTGGAACGCGCCAAAATCCTAAGCCCCAAGGGGTGGCGTTCAGTCCACGACCGCCACGCCCGGCCGCCTCCCGCCCCGGCGCATCGCCTGGCTTCCCGGCGGGTGGTGAGTAGCACCACACTTTTTCCCCCAGGCGAGTAACCGGTTCCCGCACACGGGAGACCGGTTCGCCCTCCAATACGACTCAACCACCTCCGGGGACGAGCATGCAAATCGTCGAGTTCAAGTCTCTCGTCAGCAGACTGAACCCCACTTGCCGCGATGCGCTGGAAAACGCGGCGGGTATCTGCCTGAATCGCACGCACTACGAGATCGCCA
Organism: Castellaniella sp. GW247-6E4; assembly: GCF_040276065.1. Taxonomy (NCBI): domain Bacteria; kingdom Pseudomonadati; phylum Pseudomonadota; class Betaproteobacteria; order Burkholderiales; family Alcaligenaceae; genus Castellaniella; species Castellaniella sp. GW247-6E4. The sequence continues at coordinate 138,966 of NZ_JBELOI010000003.1, forward strand.
TCGAGCACATGCTGGTGCGCCTGATCGACGATCCGCGCTGCGATGTGCAACTCATCCTCAAACAGGCCGGCATCGATCCCGGGCGCGTGCAGCGCGCCCTCGAGCAATCCATCGAGGGCTTCAAGACCGGCAATGCCGGACGTCCGCAGTTCTCACCCCTGCTGCCCGATCTGTTCAGCGATGCCTGGATGGTCGCCTCGGTCGATCTATACGAGGGATCCATCCGCTCGGGCGCCCTGCTGGCGGCTTTCGTGGCACGCGCCTCGTTCTATGCCAGCGGCACCTATTCCACCTTGCTCTCCGAACTCGACAAGAACCGCACGGTCGAGTTGTTGGGCGTCATCGCCGCCACCTCGCGCGAGTCCCAGGAGGCGGTTGCCGCCGGCCCGGGCGGCTCCGCCGCGACGGGCGCCCCCGAGGGCCGCGCGGGCACGGCCATTCAGCGATTCTGCGAGGACTTCACCGCCAAGGCGCGCGACGGCAAGATCGACCCGGTCTTCGGACGCGATCCCGAAATCCGCCAGATGGTCGACATTCTGGCGCGCCGCCGCAAGAACAACCCCATCTGCGTCGGCGACCCCGGCGTGGGCAAGACCGCCGTGATCGAGGGCCTGGCCGTGCGCGTGGCCGAAGGCGACGTGCCCGAGATCCTCAAGGACGTCACGATCCTCGGCCTGGACATGGGCGCCCTCGAGGCGGGCGCCGGCGTCAAGGGCGAATTCGAAAACCGCCTGCGCGGCGTGATCAATGAGATCAAGGCCTCGCCCACCCCCATCATCCTGTTCATCGACGAGGCGCACACGCTGATCGGCGCGGGCGGCGCGGCCGGCACCAGCGACGCCGCCAATCTGCTCAAGCCGGCGCTCGCGCGCGGCGAACTGCGCACCATCGCCGCCACCACCTGGAGCGAATACAAGAAATACTTCGAAAAAGATCCGGCGCTGGCGCGCCGCTTCGAACTCGTCAAGCTCGACGAACCCACGGTGGACATGGCGGTGCAGATTCTGCGCGGTCTCAAGGAGCGCTACGAGCAAGTCCATAAAGTTATCATCCGCGAAGACGCGCTCGTCGCGGCGGCCGAGCTATCGAGCCGGTACATCACCGGCCGCCAGCTCCCGGACAAGGCGATCGACCTGCTCGACACCGCCTGCGCGCGCATCAAGGTCAATCTGTCCTCCAAGCCCGACTTCATCGAGGATCGCGAGCGCACCCTGCAGATGCTCGAGCGCGAAAAGCGCGGCCTGCTGCGCGACATCGAGAACCGCGTGCCGACCGATACGGCCCGCCTCGGTGAAATCGACGACCACGCCGCCCGGACCCAGGCCGAGCTCGACGAGCGCCGCGCCAAGTTCCAGGCGCAGTCCGACGCGGCCCAGCGCATCCTCGCCCTGCGGGCCGAGCGCCTGAAGGCACGCGAGGCCCAGGCGGCCGATACGCCGGCTGCCGGTGATCCACCCGCGACCTCTCGCGATCCAGCGGCCATCGAGACCGAGCTCGCCGAGGCCGAGCAGGCCTTCGACGCCCTGCAAGCCCAGGACAAACTCATCTTCATCGACGTCTCGCCGGACACGGTCGCCAAAGTGGTCTCCGATCGCACCGGCATCCCGCTGGGCAAGATGATGCGCGACCAGGCCGCGGCCGCCCTCGCCCTCGAGGACACGCTCCGGGCTCGGATCAAAGGACAGGACCACGCGTTGGCCCACATCGCCGAGGTCCTGAAATCGGCGCGCTCGGGACTGCGCGATCCCGATCAGCCCATGGGCATCTTTCTGCTGGTCGGCCCCTCGGGCACTGGAAAAACGGAAACCGCGCTGTCGGTGGCCGACACCATGTTCGGCGGCGAGCAGTCGGTGGTGACCATCAACATGAGCGAATTCCAAGAAAAACACACCGTCAGCCGCCTGGTGGGCTCGCCCCCCGGCTATGTCGGCTACGGGGAAGGCGGCGTGCTGACCGAAGCAGTGCGCCAGCGCCCCTACTCGGTCGTCCTGCTCGACGAGGTCGAGAAAGCCCACCTCGATGTGGTGAATCTGTTCTACCAGGTCTTCGACAAGGGCGTGCTGTCCGACGGCGAGGGCCGCGAAATCAATTTTCGCAACACAGTGGTATTCCTGACCTCCAACCTGGGCCTGGACGTGATCACCGAGATGTGCGCCGGCGACGAACCCCCGCCCGTCGAAGCCATCCAGGGGGCCATCCGCCCCATCCTGTCGAACCATTTCAAGCCGGCGCTGCTGGCGCGCATGACCATCGTTCCCTACGTGACGCTCAAGGGCGATGCCCTGCACGGCATCGTGCAGCTCAAGTTGCGCAAGCTCACCCAACGCATGCTGCGCAACAACAAGATCACGCTCGAGGTCGCCGAGGAGGCCGTCGACGCGATTGCCCAGCGCTGCACCGAGGTCGAGACCGGCGCGCGCAACATCGATTTCATTCTCAAAGGCACCATCCTGCCCTTGCTGTCCAACACCCTGCTCGCCCGCATGTCCGATGATCAAGAGCTCAGCCGCGCGCGGCTGGAGGTCGACGAGCATGGCCAGTTCACGGCCAGTTTCGAATAGAGGCGGACATGGCGGACAAATGCGCATGGTTCATCAATCTGGACGAGAATGACACGGCGGCGCGGCTCGCGGCCGCGCAGCTCGGACCCTACGGCCTGGCGGTCAAAGGCCAGCGCTGGCCCACCGAGGACAAAGCCTGGCTGAGCTCGGCCCAGGAGGCCGCCGACGCAGGCGCGGCCGTCGTTCTGGCGATTGGCTCCCCGGCGCGGCAGGCCGAGGGCGCCGTGCGCCGCGGCCTCGCGCTGTTCCGCCTGGCGCTGCAGACGCGGCTGGGCCGCCCGGTCAACGGCTTCGCGCTGGTCACCGGCGAGCCGGACGGCGCCGGCGATGCGTCGATGGGCAACGCCATCCTGGGCGACTGGGCCCGCCTTGACGGTACGCGCTGGCAGGCCAAGGTAGTGGCGCGCGCCCACGCGCCGATCGCGCCGCCCTGGCCGGTCCGGCTGGGCCTGCACGCGCACGAGCGCCTGGGCATCTGGCTGGAAACCCACCCCGCGCCCGGCAAGACCGCGGCCGGGGCCCTGGTCGGCGTCGCCGGCAACGCGGCCAAGATCGACTTCCACGCCGTCGGGCCGGCTGGCGGCATGCCCGAGCGCTCCGTCAACGAATACGAGCTTCAGGGCCTCCAGTTCGAGGCCGCGGGCCAGGCCTTCCAGGCCTGGGGCCTGAGAAACGCCATCGCTCCCGACCACAGCTATTACGTCCGCCTGGACGGCGAACCGGATACACTGGCCATCGGAGCCCTGCCCGACGGCGAACTCGAGGACGTCAGCCTCATCGCCATGGGCTAGGGTTCACCGCCCCTCCCGTTACCGCGACCCCCGGCCTCACGCATGCTCATCGATGTCACCCCCCTGCTGGAACCCGTTTCCGACGCCGCCCCTGGCGGCGCCGACATCCGCGACACTGAGGATTACGAGGCCATTGCCGCCGAGATCGAAAAAATGACCAGCCCCACCAGTTCCGGGCAGGTCGACTGGCAAAAGGTCGAGACCCTGGGGACCCGGCTGTTCTCGACCCAGGGCAAGGACTTCATGATTGCGGCCTGGGTGGCGGCGGCCTGGACCGAGCGCTATGGCATCGAGGGCCTGGGCGCCGGCCTACAGCTCCAGGAAGGCCTGGTCAGCCGCTACTGGGAGACGGCGCAGCCGCCGCTCAAGCGCCTGCGCGGCCGCCGCAACGCCTTGTCCTGGTGGACCGAGCGCACCACCGGCTGGTTCGAGGGCAAAGACATCCCGCCCCTGCGCGAGGAGGCCCACCACATGATGGTGGCCGCGGCCGAATCTCTGGATGCCCGGCTCGCCGAGCTCGACCCCGAATCCACGCCCCTGGGGCCTTTCGTCCAGCAAATCCGCCGACTGGAAGTCATCGCGCCGCCCGTATCCGAGGCTCCCGCGGCCGAGGGCGCAGCCTCGGGTACGGACACGCCCGCCACGACGCCGTCATCCACCCCGCCGGCGCCGCGCGCCGCGCCGGCCGGCGCGGCCGCCTCGACATCGCGAGCCTTTGGCGCGGCGGTTCCGGCCGCCGATACGCTCGATAGCGTGGACGCCGTCATCGGCGCATTGGCGCCCGCCCTGAGCTACGTCGGCCAGATCACCAACGCCCTGCGCACGCTCGACCGCTTCAATCCCCTGGCCATCGAGATGGGGCGCTTCGCCGCGCGCGGCGCCCTGGTCGTCCTGCCGCCCGCGCAACAAGACGCCACGCCGCTGATCCCGCCGCCTGTGGCCATCACCGACGCGTTCGCCACCATCGCCAGCAGCGGCAACGCCGACGGCCTGATCGAATTCTGCGAATCCCGCATCGCCACCTTCCCCTACTGGCTCGATCTGGACCGCGAATCGGCGCGGGGATACGGCATGCTGGGCGAGCCGGGGGCCGCCATGCGCCAGGCCGTCGTCCAGAGCGCCCTGGCCTTCGTCAAGCGGCTGCCCGGTATCGAGCGCCTGACGTTTTCCGACGGCACGCCGTTCGCCGACGAGGCCACTTTGCAATGGCTCGAGAATTGCAAGGCGGAAAACCGGGGCGGCGGCGCAGCCCTGGACCGTTACAGCCGGGTGCGCCAGCAAGCCCTCGAGGCCTTCGATGCCGGCCGGCGGGACGAGGCCATGCAATGCTACCAGGGGCTGATTGAATCCACCTGGAGCGGGCGGGAGCGTTTCCAGGCGCGCCTGGCTCTGGCCGAATTGCTGGTGAGCATGGCCGGCGACGCCGACCTCGTGCCCCTGGTATCCCACCTCGCCGACGAATGTCGCCGGCACCAGTTGGCCGACTGGGAGCCCGGACTCGCCCTCCAGGCGTGGCAACTCATCCTGCGCGTCGCGCGCCAGGCGTTGGCCAGCCCCGCCCTGGCCGACGACCCGCACCGACGCACGGCCTGCCAGGACGCGGCCCGGGAGGCCTTGCGCGAGCTGGCGGCCATCGACCTCGTCACCGCATCGAAAAGCCGCTAAAAAAGAACCGCGGACGGAAACAGCAAGGCCCAGCCGCCGGCCAGCGCCAGCCACGGCCCGAAGACCAGATGCCGTCCCGCCTCGGCGCGCCCGGTGGCGCGCAGCCACAGGGCAAAGCACAGGCCGCCCAGCGAAGCCGCCAGCAGAACGCCGGGCAGGGCCTGCCAACCCAGCCAGGCGCCCAGTGCCGCGGTCAGCTTGAAATCCCCAAAGCCCATGCCCTCGCGCCCCGTCACGCGCAAGAACACCAAGTACAGCACCCAGAGGCAGAGATAGCCGGCGGCGGCGCCCAGCACCGCATCGGGCAGGAACGCAAAGGCACCATCCAGATTCGTCAGCAGGCCCGCCCACAAGAGAGGTAGCGTCAGGCCGTCGGGCAGCAGGCCGGTGCGGCCATCGATCCAGGCCAGCGTCCAGAGCGTGAGGACGCAAACCGTGGCCGCCAAAGCGGCCGGCGTCGCTCCGAACCGCCAGCCGCACACCGCCGCGAGCACCAAAGCACCCGGCCACCAGACCGCCAGGATGCGCCGCCGCATGGGGCCCGTGGCCGGCAGCACGGCCTGGGCGCCCAGCGCCTCGGCCAGGCGATTCGCGATGCGCAGAAAACCGGCCCCCAAGAGCAGCGCGAGGCCCAGGCTCGCGGCAACGCCGACCCAGTGCGCCTGATGCCAGGGCAGCCACATTCCCATTGTCGTCTCCTCCCCTTGACCGGGGACGACAGCATAGCATCCCCCAGTGGGCTCACAGCACGAGCTGATTGATCTCGATGATGGGCAGCATCACCGCCAGCACGATGAGCAGCACGATCCCGCCCATGACGAGAATCATCAAGGGTTCGAGCACCGCCGTCATCGTCATGGCGCGGCGCTCGAGTTCGGTCGACATCACCGTGGCGGCGCGCGTCAGCATCATGGGCAGTTCGCCCGTGCGCTCGCCGCTGCCCACCAGATGCACCAGCAAGGGCGGAAAAACCTTCTGGACCTGCAGCGCCTGCGCCAGGGGGCCGCCTTCGCGCACGCGGCTGGTGGCATCGGCCACGGCCGCCCGCAGGCGATGATTGCCCAGGGTGCGGCGCGAGGCCTCCAACGCCGCGAGCAGCGGTACGCCGCTGCCTGTCAGAATGGCCAGGGTCGCCGAAAACCGCGCCACGTCCACCCCCAGCGCATAGCGCCCCAGGACGGGCAGCCGCAGCACCCGGGCGTCCCAGGCCAGGCGCGCCGCCGGATTGCGCAGGCGCAAGCGCCACAGCGTGAAAGCGAGCGCAAGCCCCAGCGCGCTGGCGAGGCCCCAGTCGCGGGCGAAAGCGCTGGCCGCCAGCATCGCACGCGTGAGCAAGGGCAGCGTCTGGTGAGCGTGCGCGAACGCTCCCACCACCTGCGGCACCACGTAACTGAGCAGGAAGATCACGATGCCGATCGATACCAGCGTGACCATGCCGGGATAAATGAAGGCGGTCAGGACCTTGTTGCGCAGGGCGCTGCGCGATTCGATATAGTCGGCGAGGCGCTCGAGCACCTGGACGAGATCGCCGGACTGTTCGCCGGCATCGACCAAGGCGCGGTAGATTTCAGGAAAATCGCGTGGATGCGCGGCAAGCGCCTGCCCAAAGCGCAGGCCGGCGCGCACGTCATCGCGCACCAGGGCCAGTACGCGCGCCACGTGCCGCCGTTGCGCCTGCTCGAGAGTGGCCCGCAAGGCGGCCTCCAGGGGCAGGCTGGCAGCCAGGAGGCTGGCGAGCTGGCGCGTGAACCAGCCCAGGTCGGCATCGCCGATCCGCGCGCCGGCCAATCCACTGCGCGCGGATCGGCGGCGCGTCTCGACAACCGACAGGGGTACGAGGCCGCGTGCGCGCAAGGTCTGGCGCGCGCCGCGCTCGCTGTCGGCATCCACCATGCCGCGTTCGCCGCGGCCCGCCGCATCCACCGCCTCATACTGGTAAGAAGGCATGCGCGCGCCCCCTTCAAGACTCGCGCGTGACGCGCATGATTTCCTCGAGCGAGGTCACGGCCTGGGCGACCCAGCGCTGCGCATCCTCGTACAGGCTGCGCATGCCCTCGGAGCGCGCCGCATCGCGCAAGGCCTGCTCGCCCCCGCCCGAATGGATGAGGCCGCGCAAGGCGTCGTCCAGCACAAACAGCTCATGAACCCCCGTACGGCCGCGATAGCCGGTGTGGCCGCAGGCGGCGCAGCCCCCGGGGTTCCAGGCCGCCGTATCGTCGGCCTGGGGCGTCTTGCAGTGTTCACAGAGCTTGCGCACCAGGCGTTGCGCCAGCACGCCCCGCAGGGTCGAGGCCAGCAGGAACGGCTCCACGCCCATGTCGATCAGGCGTGTCACCGCGGACACGGCGTCGTTGGTGTGCAGCGTGGCCAGTACCAGATGGCCTGTGAGCGAGGCCTGTACGGCGATCTCGGCCGTTTCGAGGTCGCGGATCTCGCCCACCATGATGACGTCCGGATCCTGGCGCAGAATGGCGCGCAGGGCCGAGGCAAAGCTCAGTTCGATGCGGGCGTTGATCTGCGTCTGGCCGATGCCGGGCAGATCGTACTCGATCGGATCCTCGACAGTGAGAATATTGGTGGTGGCGGCATCCAGCCGGCCCAGGGCGGCGTACAGAGTGGTCGTCTTGCCGCTGCCGGTGGGGCCGGTCACCAGCACGATGCCATGCGGCAAGTGAATCAACGAGTCCAGGCCCCGCAGGATGCCGGGCGCCATGCCCAGGCGCTCCAACTGAAGGCGGCCGGCCTCTTTGTCGAGCAGGCGCAAAACGACTCTTTCGCCGTGCCCGGTGGGCAGCGTCGAGACCCGCACGTCGATGGACCGTCCGCCCACCCGCAAGGCGATGCGGCCGTCCTGCGGCATGCGCTTTTCGGCAATATCCAGGCTCGCCATGATCTTGATGCGCGATACCAGCGCATTGTGCAGGGCCCGGCGCGGGCTGACGATATCGCGCAAGGTGCCATCCACCCGGTAGCGCACGACGGAATGGGTCTCGAAGGCTTCGAGGTGGATGTCGCTGGCATGATCGCGCACCGCCTGGGTGAACAGCGCGTTGATCATGCGGATGATGGGCGCATCGTCGCTCGCGTCCAGCAAGTCCTCGATCTCGGGCATGTCCTGCAACAGGCGATCCAGATCGATCTCGCTGGCCGCCGCATCAACGACGCTCGCCGCATCGTCGGTGCGCGCATAAGCCGCCGCCAACAGGGTGTCGAGCTCGGTGTCGGGCACCGTGCGCAGCGGCAGGGCGCCGTATACGCGCCGGATCTCGGCCAGAGCCCAGTCCGGCGCGCGCTCGGACACCGTCAGCGTGAGGCCCTCGGAGTCCGTTCGGATCAGGGCGCGATGGCTGCGCGCCCAGGCATAGGGCAGACGGGCGATCATTGGGCGGCTGCCGCTCCGGCATCGGGGGCCGCCTGCGGCCGCAAATCCAGCAGGCCGCTGTCCGGATCGCGCCGGATCGCCGGCAGGCTGGTGGTCGAGGCCTCGGGCAACAGCCACGAGGCCCTGACCGGCAGATCCAACTGCGCGGCGCGCATATAGTTGTAGCGATCCAGGGTCAGGCTGGCGCCGTCACGCGCCGTGCGCACGATGTGCGGACGCAGGAACAACATGAGGTTGGTTTTTTGGTTGGTGCGCTTCTGGTATTTGAACAGATTGCCCAGGCCTGGAATATCGCCCAGCAGCGGCACCGAACTCGTCGTATCGTTGACCACGTCCTCGAGCAGGCCGCCCAGCACGATGATCTGCCCATCGTCGACCAGCACCTTGGTTTCCAGAGCCCGCTTGCGCGTGATGATGTTGGACGGCGTCGAGGACGCCGGGTCGATGCTGCTGACCTCCTGGTAGAGGGAAAGCTTGACCGTGCCGCCCTCGGATATCTGCGGCCGGATCCGCAGGGTCAGGCCCACATCCTCGCGCTGCACGGTCTGGAAGGGATTGCTCGCGCCGTCCCCCGACGTCGTATAGGTGCCGGTCACGAACGGCACCGTGTTGCCGACGATGATGGTGGCCTGCTCGTTGTCGAGCGTCATCAGATTGGGGGTGGACAGCACGTTGACCCCGCCCTGGCGCTGCATGGCGCGCGCCAGCACGCCGAGGTTGAGCAGCTCGGTGCCCAGCACATTGACCGTGCCCCTGACCATGCCCGCGCTCAGGCCGGCGCCCAGCGCATCGATGGTGGTGCGCGCGCCCTGCACGCTGCCCACGCCGGTACCGCCAAGATTCGCGCCGCCAAAGAACGCCGTGCCGCCGCCGTCGATGCTGTTCCCGCCCGCGGACCACTGGACCCCGAATTCCGCCGCCTTCTCGGCATTGACCTCGACGATGAGGCTCTCGATCAGGACCTGGGCGCGGCGCTGGTCGAGCTGGTCGATCACCTCGCGCAGGCTGCGATACAGTGGATCGGGCGCCGAGATGATCAGCGTGTTGGTGGTCGGATCCGCCTGGACCGTGGCGCCGCCGGCCGAAAAGGCGACGGTCCGCGCGCTCGCCTCGGCACCTGGAGCCATCGAGGCCATCGAGGCCAATTGCTGGGTCGCCCCCCTGGGCGCGCCCCCGGCGGTCGAGCCCGACGACAGGGCACCGGCTCCGGCCTGCGAAAGCGGCGTCTCGGCGGTATCAGCCCCCGTGCCCGCGCCGCCCTGCCCGGTCAGCGCCCCGCGCAGGACCTCGGCCAGATGGGTGGCCTGCGCATTGCGCAGATACACCACATGCAGATTGCCTGCCCGCGTCTCGGGCGTGTCGATGCGCAGGATCAGGTCGCGGGCAAGCCGCAGGCGCTCGGGCGTGCTTGCGCGCACCAGAACGGTATTGCTGCGCGGATCGGCCACGACCACCACCGGCGCGCGCCCCTTGCCGGCCGAGCCGTCCTGCATCAGTTGCTGTGCGAGCGCCGCCACGTCCAGCGCGACCCCGTACTCGATGGGAATCACGTCCGTGTTGACCGCCATGGGCGTGTCGATGCGGGCAATCACTTCGGCGATGCGCGCGAGGTTGTCCGCATAATCGGTGATGACCAGGGCATTGGCGCCGGCCTCGGCCACGATCGTGTTGTTGGGTGTCACCATGGGACGCAGCACGGGCACCAAGTCGGCGGCGTCCTCATAGTGCAGCGAAAAGACCCGCGTGACGAGTTCGCCGCCCGCGCCGGCCTGGCCCGGGGACACGACGACCCCGCCTTGCATCTTGGCGTCGGCTTCGGGGACGACGCGATTGACGCCATCGACGTCCACGACGGCGAATCCCTGCATGCGCAGCGCGGCCAGCAGCATTGCATACGCCGTATCCGCATCGACCGGCGCATCCGACACCAGGGTCAACTGTCCCTTCACCCGCGGATCCACCACGAAGTTGCGCCCGGTGAACTGGGCCAGGGCCCGCACCACGCCGTACAGATCAGCTTCGTTGAAATTCAGCATCGTCCGCTCCCCGGACTCTCGTCCCGACGGCGTCGACTCTGTCGCATCGACATGCCCTGGCCGGGTCGGGATGGGCGGCAGCGCGCGCCGCCCCGCGGGTGCCCCGGCGGCCGGCGGCGCGACCGAGTAGCGATCGGCCTCTTGAGGCGGCTGCGATCCGACGGCCGTGAACACCGTCAAGGGCGTGCCATCATTGCCCGGCGCCGTACCCGGCCCGGCGCACGCGCTCACGGCAAGGGCCAGGAGCAGAACCAGGATGGGCGCACCCGGGCGCCCAGCCGCAAGACCGGTCCGCAGCCCATCGGACAGAAGATAAGAATTCATCAAGGTAACCATTCCATAATCATGTACCGAAATCTAACATCTTCACGAAAAGCGTAGTGGCTCGAATCCAGGGCACGCTAGCGCATCCGCAACACCACGCCCCCGCCGCTGCCGGCAGACGGGCCCAGGGCGTCGAGCACGGGCCGCAACGCCTCCCGGGTCTCGCGCGGCGCCAAGGGCTCCACCCAGGCGCGCCCGTCGAAATGCGCGCGGCCGCCCCTTTGCAACACGCCCGCGCCCTCCATGTGTAAAAGACCCCGCAAGGTCTCGAGCGCAAGCACCGGCTCGCCTTCGCCCGTCAAATTCAGGGACAAGGCGTAGTCCCCCAGGGGCCGCACCCGGCTCAGTGAGGAAGACGCATTGCGCCATTGGATCCGCAGTGCCCCGGAGCCCGAACCCGTCACGCGGCCGGGCCGCAGGAGCAGCTCCGGCCATTCCAGCAAAACCTCACCCCCTGGATCGAGGGCGTTGAACACGGCATGCAGGGTCGTGAGCGCGGACGCCGGCAACTGCAGAGACTGTGCGGAAAGCCTCAAGCCCCGCCAGGTCGGGTCGAGCCGGACGGGACCGCGCAGCCAGGGATGGGCAAGGACGAGGCCCGGTCCGCCATCGAACGTCACACGCCAGTGCGCCGCGCCGGGCAGGCTGCGGCGCAGGCCCGGCGCACCCAAGGCCAGATTGGCCCGAGCCTCCCATAAGGTGCCAGTCGCATCGACCACGACGATTGGAGAAGATGCTGGAATCCATGCCATGACCCAGCGCGCCGGCAGCCTCCACAATGCCGCCGCGCAGCCGACGGCCAGCAATGCGGTCCACCAGGCGGCCCGGCGCGCGCGGGTCACGGATTCTCCCTTGCGGGCAGCGCCAGCAGAACCTCGCCCGTCAGGCGCCCCGGTCGATCGCGGCCATCAACGACGCTGCGCGCGATGTCTACGCGCAGCACGCGTAGCTGCGCGATGGCCGGCAAGCTGGCCATCCAGCTCAACACCCGCGCCGCCGGCGCATCCTCGAGCGCGAGCCGCCAGCGGCCCAGGTCGCCGCCGGTCTCGGCGATCGAGGTCAGGCCGCCCGACGTGCCGAGGCCCGCGCTTTCAAGACTGGTTTCCAGGGCGCGCCCGGTCTCGGTGGCAGACAGGACGCCCTGGCGCTCGCGCCCCAGCGCCTCTGCCTCGAGGATGATGGCGTCCAGTTGCGCCGCGCGCGCCTGCAAGCCGGGCAGTTGGGTCTGCACGCGCGCGATCGTGTCCAGAGCCGGCCGCACGCCGATGAACCAGCATCCCGCGCACAGCACCAGCGCTGCGGCGATGCACAGCAGGATCCGTTCCCTGGGCGTGCGCTGCGCCCACGACACCGCCAGGCGCAAGCGCAGCGGCTCGAGGCGGCCCCGCCATTCCCGGACCAGCCGCCTGGGCATCATGACGGGTCTCATGACCGCCCCTGCGTCGCGGAGGCCACGGCGGCGCGCCGGACGCGCCAGACCAGCGGATGGGCAGGGTCCCTGGCGAGCATGATGCCCTGGACCGAAGCGGCCTGCTCCAGGACCGATTCGTTGGCCGGCGGCAGGAACCCCTCGGCCAGCGTGAGCGCCAGCTCGCCGTTCTCGTATTGCAGGGCCTGGACGTGGCCCCGGGCGAACTCAAGCACCCGCGCCGTGGCCAGGGCGAGGGGCACGAAATCGTCATCCGCGGCTGCCCCGCGCGCCAGCCGCAAGGCGTCGCGTTGATGCATGGCTTGTCTGAGAGGGTCGATGATGACCGGAATCGAGGGAAATGCCCGAGCTGCGGCTTGCCGCATGCCTTGCTCCAGGCCCCTCAGCCGCCCTTCCACCTGCATGGCGTAGCCATTCAAGCCCAATATCCAGACCAGCAGCGCCACAAACACCCAGCATGCCGGCCGCCGCCAGCGTCGGCGGCCGGTGGCTGGCCGCAACTCTTCCAGCGCCAGCGACCAGGGCGGCAAGGGTGCGAGCCACCTCGGCCCGGCGGGTGGTGAGAGGGCCTTGTCCGGATTCGGATCGCCCGCCGGGATCGCCAGCGCGTGCGGCACCAGGGCCGCGACCTGCAAGCCCGCGCCCGCCAGCAAGGTCCAGGTGCGTCGCAGCGCCGCGCGCGTTGCCCACGCCACCGTCACCGTCCCATCGGCCAGCCGCGGCCCATGCGCCAGGCCCAGCTCGGACAGATCGGACAGCACGAGAGGTTCAACACTGCCGGCCACCGCCGCTCGCAGCTTCGAGGCCGGGACCGGCGGTACGGCCACCCGCGCGACAATCGCGTCCTCCGCCCGCAAAACGGCGTGAACCGGCAGGCGCCCGGCCACCGCCGCGAGCTCGTGCAGCGGCAGTTCGCCCGCGCGCTCCAGACGCCCCTCGCGCCCGACCACGGCGAAGGCCACGGGCGACTCGGCGGACAGCCCGGACAGGGGTGGCAAGGCCACACGAAGGTGTTGTCTCATTGTTCTATTTATTGATAGTCCACCCAGCGTACGGCGGGCGGACCTTGTTTGTCGCGATGAAGCAATGCCCTGAGGCCCATAATCGTAGCATCCACGCGGACTTCCCCGCTGACTCGGAACCACGTGCTCTCGACCGCGATATCCTGCACCGCCTCCCCAGGCGCGATACGCGAGCGGTTGAAAAAGTCGCCGCGGCTGACAAACCACTGGCCCCTGTCGCGCTGACCCAGCAATTCGCGAGCGGCCGCCAGGCCCAGCCCCGGTATGGCCGCCGCTAGCACCTCGGGCGGGCAGGTGTTGACGTTCAGAGGCGTGCGGGCCGGCAAGACGGTCAGGTAGGCTTGCAGCACGTCGACCACAGCCGCTGGAAAACCCTCCGTCAGGCGCAGATCGTCAATACCACGCAAGCCCATGGCGGTCGGAGCCCGATCGTCCCCCGGCTGCGATTGCGCGACCCTCTGGGCCATGACGGCAGCCAGCGTCGGATCGATGCGCAGTTGTCGCAGCATGCCTTCCAGGGCCGCCAGCGCCCGTGCCTCGATACGGCCACCCTGCGCCAGCCGCGCGAGATTGAATTTTCCCTGCTCGTCCTCGATCTGCCCGGACAGCAGCATGCGTCCCGGCGCCTCGGCGCGGCCAACGGGCAGGTCCAGGACCGGATGCGTCCACAAACCGTCCAGCCTGGTGGCTGCGTTACGCTGCGCATCGATCCGCAGAATCAGGCGCGACCAGTCCAGCCCTCCGCGCAACAGCCACTGCGCCTGGGCCCGATTGCGTTCGGTGATCAGAAAATCCGCCAGGACGCCCTGCCGCTGGATCACGGCCGTCGCCATGGCCGAGGCGGCCAGCACCACGATCAAGGCGGCGATGATCGCCAGGCCACCTTGCCGACCGGCGCTGACGCTCATTGCAGCACCACCACTTTTCGGTAGGGTGAACCATCGGCCGATCCGGCCAGGCGCAGCGAAATCTCCAGCCCGGCATAGGCCTGCGGGCCGGCCGCCCGCCCTGAGCCGCGGGCAGGATCGATCCAGCCTTGCCCCGGCAGCCAGAACCGGACGGACCAGGCCCGCAGCCCGCTCATCACCTTGACGGGTGAATCCGCGGCGGACAGCGGCAAGCGCGGGGACGCCGGCCCGGCCGCCCGGTACAAGGCCCCATCCTCGAGATGCCAACGCACCTGCTGCCACCGGCCCGCGCCGGCCGAGCGCACCAGCGACAGCCCGGCACTCGGGGACCAGGCCATGCCCGGTGGCATCGACGCGGGCATGGCGGCCTTCCCGGGGGCGGCCAATGCCGGTTCGGGCAGAATGCCGGGCGCAGGGTGCAACAGGACATCGCGCTCGAGCTGCGAGAACACGCGCACCAGCGCGAGTGTCTCCTCGGCCCGTTCGTCCAGGCGCTCGCCGGTTTGCTGCGCGGCATCCAGGCCACGCCAGGAAATCAGGCTGAGTAGCGCCAGCAGGGCCAGGGCGACCAGCACCTCGATCAGGGTAAAGCCACGTGCCCGCACGCCGAACGTCTTCATCGCAGGCTCGACGCCAGGCCATCCAGGCTGGCCAGCGCGGGGCCGTCGTCGGCCAGACGCACCGTGATAGTCACTCGGCGGAACTGGTAATTCGGCGTCGCCTGGACCCATTGCTCGCAGCGGAAGGCCAAAGGCCCCTGTGGGCAGGGCAGCCGGCGCCGGCCGAGATCCGGGAACACGCCCACCAAACGCATTTCCGCCAGGAAGTTCTGCGCAGCCTGGAGCGCCAGGCTGCGCTCGTGCAAGCCCCGCACGCCGCCCGCACCCACGCCCAGCGCCCGCACGCTGGCGGCGAGCGCGATCGCCACGATGGTCAGCGCCACCAGCACCTCGATCAGCGTGAAGCCGCGTTGTCGCGCCGCTCGGATCACGGGTCGACCACGAAGCGCCCGCCATCCAGGCGGGACAGGCGCAGGCTGCGTCCGTCCGCCCGCAGCTCCACTTGCGCGGGCTCGTGAATCCATTCCCCGTCGAACACCAGCGCGTCGGGCGGCTCCAGCCGCACGTCCACCGGCCCCCGGGACAGCCAATCGCGCTGACGCAGCGCTGAATCGCGCCCCGGCTTGCCCGGCGTCGCGGACGAAGCGGCACGACGGGCGGCCAGGCGCGCCGGCAGGACCATCGGACGTGGCAGAGGGGCGAAGGCGTATCCCTCGTGGTCGGGCTTCCAGACGATCATCGTGCCGCTGGACCGGGCCTGGGCCTGGGCCACGGCAAACAGCTCGACCAGCCTGTCGGCGTCGCGACGCAGAGTCCGCGCGCCCTCATCGCCAAAGACCGATACACTGGCCACGGCCGTGGCAACCCCGATGATGAGCACGGCCACCATCATCTCCAGGAGGGTGAAACCCGCCTGGTGCTTAGTCGGACCAGGAGCCGATGTCGCCATCGAACCCTTCGCCCCCAGGCTGTCCGTCCGCCCCCAGCGAAAACACATCGATCTCACCGTGGACCCCGGGGTTGAGGTACTGGTAGGGCGAGCCCCAGGGGTCCTTGGGCAACTGGTCCATGTAGCGCGATGCCTTGCCAGGCCCCTGTCCATCCACCAGCACCGCCAGACCCTGCCCGGTCGAGGGATAGCGACCGTGATCCAGGCGATAAAGCTTGAGCGCCTGCATGATGGCGCCGATGTCCTGGCGGGCCGCGATCACCCGGGCCTGGTCGGGCCGGTCCATGACGTTGGGCACCACCATCGCGGCCAGGACGCCCATGATGACGACCACGACCATGATCTCGATGAGGGAGAAGCCCGCCTGCGGGCGAGCGAGCCGCGCGCGCGGCATCGGCGGTGTATGCCTGCAATTCATTGTGTTTGTCTTGGTGCCCGGAGATATCGATGCCCAACCATCGACGGAAAAGTCATGTTACCGGCCAGGGAAGCGGACCGTCAATGCGCGGACGGACGCTGATGGCGTGGTATAAAAACCGAGGCGCTGCCGCACCCCCTTTGTACAACTCTCGAGCCTGCCCATGAATTTGCACACCGGCCCGTCCATCGATTGGTTTCGTCAGCACGGCCCCGGCCTGACGCAGACGCTGGCGGCCCTGGCCGTCGCGGCGGGCCTCGGCTTATGGGGCGCCCTGCTGCTGGCGCCCCGTCCCGCCCCGCCGCCGCCCGCCCTGTCGCCGACGCCGGCGCCGGGCGCGGACGCCGGCCCCGTGGCCGACTGGTTCGGCGGCGGCAGTGCGCGCTTGCGCCTGACGGTCATCGGCCTGATCTCATCCGGCGAAAACGGCGCCGCGCTGCTGTCGATCGATGGCGGCCCGGTGCGTGCCTACC
Source organism: Castellaniella sp. GW247-6E4 (assembly GCF_040276065.1). Lineage (NCBI taxonomy): Bacteria > Pseudomonadati > Pseudomonadota > Betaproteobacteria > Burkholderiales > Alcaligenaceae > Castellaniella > Castellaniella sp. GW247-6E4. The sequence continues at coordinate 155,484 of NZ_JBELOI010000003.1, forward strand.
GGGTGGGCCAGAGCCTGGCGCCCGGCATCGTCCTCTCGGCCGTCCGTCCCGACGCAGTGGCGCTCGACCAGGCCGGTGCCATCGAAGAGGTGGCCATGCCGGCCAGCCGGCCGCCGATCCAGGGCTTTCTGCCGGCCCCCGCCAACGCGCCAGCCAAATAAAAAAGACCCGAGCGCCTCAGCCGCCGGACGGCTGCAAGGCGATGATGGACATGCCTACCAGTGCCACCACGGCGCCGGTCACGTCCCAGCGGGTCAAGGCCATTCCATCCACGAGCCGGAGCCACAGCAGCGCAACCACGACGTACATGCCGCCGTAGGCGGCATAGGTGCGGCCGGCGGCGCTCGGATGCAAGGTGAGCAGCCACACGAACAGCGCGAGGGATAAGGCAGCCGGCGCCAGCAACAGGGGGTTCCCGCCCCGCCTCAGGACCAGCCATGGCAGATAGCAGCCCACAATCTCGGCCAAGGCCGTCACCGCAAACAGGAAACTCAGCCGCAGAAGCTCCACATCGTCCTCCCCGCGGCGCGCCGCGCATTCCGAAAGCCCATCCCGACTGATCCGGGCCGACGGGGCTCATTGCCCGCGCCAGGCGTCGATCCGCCGCCGGTCGCGCTTGGTCGGCCGGCCATCGGCCAGCCCCGCCGCGGGCTCGGGCGCGAGCCTGCGCAGCTCGGCCGCCCGCTGCCGGGCGGCCGAGCTGTCGGCGGTTTCCTCGTAGAGCCCGCGGGCCACCGGAGCCGGGCCGCGCACCGCGCTGACAGCCAGCACGCGCACGTGGATCGGGGGATCTTCCTTGCGCACGGTCACGAGGTCGCCCGGCCCGACCTCGCGCGCGGGCTTGGCCGGCTGGCCGTTCACCAGCACCCGCCCCCGGCCGATCTCGTCCACGGCCAAGCCGCGGGTCTTGTAGAACCGTGCCGCCCACAGCCATTTGTCCAGCCGAATCCGCTCGAGCATCCCGCCTCGCCGAAAATTTGTCCGAAAGGAGCATGATAAAAGAAGCGGGCCCATCGGGCCCGCCTCATCGATCCGACCGCGCAACAGGAACCACTTATTTGACGTCGCGCAGGGGGGCGCCGGAATAGAGCTGACGCGGGCGGCCGATCTTGTAATCGGGGTCCGACAGCATCTCGTTCCACTGGGCAATCCAGCCCACTGTGCGCGCCAGGGCGAAGATCGCCGTGAACAGCGAGGTCGGGATGCCGATGGCCCGCTGCACGATGCCCGAATAAAAATCGACGTTCGGATAGAGCTTGCGGTCGACGAAGTACCGATCCTCGAGCGCGATGCGCTCGACCTCCATGGCCAGCTTGAATAAAGGATCGCTGTGCAGGCCCAGCGCGTCCAGCACCTCGCGGCAGGTTTCCTGCATCATCTTGGCGCGCGGGTCGTAGTTCTTGTAGACCCGGTGGCCAAAACCCATCAGGCGCACGCCCGAGTTCTTGTCCTTGACCTTTTCCATGAACTCGCCGACCTTTTCCACGCCACCCTCGGCCTGCAGGCGTTCGAGCATGTTCAGGCACGCCTCGTTCGCGCCACCGTGCGCGGGACCCCACAGGCAAGCCACGCCTGCCGCAATCGCCGCGAACGGATTCGTGCCCGAGGAGCCGCACAGGCGCACAGTCGAGGTGGACGCGTTCTGTTCGTGGTCGGCATGCAGGATGAAAATGCGATCGAGCGCGCGTTCGACCACCTCGTTGACATGATAGTCGTCGCAGGGTGTAGCAAACATCATGCGCAGGAAATTGCCCGTGTAGGACAGATCGTTCTTGGGATAGATGAAGGGCTGGCCGACCGAATGCTTGTAGGCCATGGCAATCAGCGTGGGCATCTTGGCGACCAGGCGGATGGCCGAGACCTCGCGATGGCGCGGATTGGTGATGTCGGTCGAGTCGTGGTAGAAGGCCGAGAGCGCCCCCACCAGGCCCGTGAGCACCGCCATCGGATGCGCATCCCGCCGGAATCCCTGCAGGAAGGTATGCATCTGCTCGTGCACCAGCGTGTGGTGCGTCACCAGGTCGTCGAAGTCGGCCTTTTGCTGGGCATCGGGCAGCTCGCCGTTGAGCACCAGATAACAGATTGTCAGGAAATCGCACTTTTGGGCGAGCTGATCGATGGGATAGCCGCGGTACAGCAGTTGGCCTTTGTCGCCATCGATGAAGGTGATCGACGATTCGCACGACGCCGTCGCGAGAAAGCCCGGATCGTACGTGAACATCCCGGTCTGGCTGTAGAGCTTGCGGATATCGATAACGTCCGGGCCCACGGTGCCCTGGTAGACGGGGAACTCGACGGACGGGCTCCCGTCCGAGAACGATAGCGTGGCTTTGTTATTGGATAACTGCATGTCGGATTCTTCCTTAAAGTGATATCGCTTTCATTCGCTCGACCAACCGGCGAACGTCGGGATCGTCATAGTCTCCCGCAAGGTCGGTGCGGCCCAGCAGCACATCGAGCAGCTCGTTGTCGCCCATTTCAAAAAGGAGCGTCAGCGCCTGGACGTCCCGCTCGGTCAGCGCCGATTCATGGGCATCCAGGAAGCGTGTGATGATCAGATCATTCTCAAGCAGGCCGCGGCGCGCGCGCCAACGCAGGCGCGCGCGCTCCAGGCCTGACAGTTCTCCGGGCATCCCTTGCCTATACCGTGCGGCGCACGAGCATTTCCTTGATCTTGCCGATCGCCGCCGAGGGGTTCAGGCCCTTGGGACACACATCCGTGCAATTCATGATGGTGTGGCAGCGGAACAGCCGATAAGGATCCTCGAGATTGTCCAGTCGCTCGCTCGTCGCCTCGTCACGCGAGTCGGCGATGAAACGATAGGCCTGCAACAAGCCGGCGGGCCCGACGAACTTGTCGGGGTTCCACCAGAAAGAGGGACAGGCCGTCGAGCAGCAGCCACACAGGATGCATTCGTACAGGCCGTTGAGCTCCTCGCGTTCCTCGGGGCTTTGCAGACGCTCTTTTTCCGGCGGCGGGGTGTCGTTGATCAGGTACGGCTTGACCGAGTGATACTGGTCGAAGAAGAACGTCATGTCCACGACCAGGTCGCGCACCACCGGCAGGCCGGGCAGCGGCTTGAGCACGATCGGTTCCTTGAGGTCCAGCAGGTTCGTCGTGCAGGCCAGGCCGTTCTTGCCGTTGATGTTCATGGCATCGGATCCGCATACGCCCTCGCGGCACGAGCGGCGCAGCGCCAGGCTGTCGTCGACCTCGTTCTTGATGCGCAGGATCGCATCCAGCAGCATCTTGTCGGTGGGCTGCAGCTCGACCTCGAGCTTTTGCATGTAGGGGCGCTCGTCCTTGTCAGGGTCGTAGCGGTAGATCTCGAATTTGACGATGCGTTTTTGGCTCATTTCGGATTCCTGCTCAGAAAGTGCGCGGCTTGGGCGGCATGCTGTCCACGGTCAGCGGCTTCATGCGCACCGGCTTGTATTCCAGGCGGCTGCCTTCCGAGAACCAGAGGGTGTGCTTCAGCCACTCGACGTCGTCGCGCTCGGGATACTCCTCGAGGGCGTGGGCGCCGCGGGACTCGAGGCGGTTGACGGCCGACTTGGTGGTCGCGCGAGCCACCTCGATCATGTTGGCCGCCTCGAGCGCCTCGATGCGGGCAGTGTTGAAGACCTTGGATTTGTCGGCGTAGTGGATGGCCTCGAACTCCCCGACCATATCCTCGATCATGCGTTCGCCTTCGGCCAGGATGTCGAGCTTGCGGAACACGCCGCAATGGCTCTGCATGATCGCCCGCATCTTGTCGATGACGTCGTGAGTCTTTTCGCCCGAGGTGCGACGCTCGGTGCGGTCGACGCGATCCACCGAAGCATCGATGGCCGACTCGGGGATGTCCTGGTGGGCGTGTTGTCGTTCGGGATGCTGGGAAACGATGAAGTTGCCCGCCGAGCGGCCGAAGACGATCAGATCCAGCAGCGAGTTGGTGCCCAGGCGATTGGCGCCGTGCACCGAGGTTGCCGCGCACTCGCCCACGGCATACAAGCCGTTGACGATCTGGTCCTCGCCATTGACTCGGGTGACGACCTGGCCGTGATAGTTGGCCGGGATGCCGCCCATCTGGTAGTGCAGGGTCGGCACCACCGGGATCGGATCCTTGATCGGGTCGATGTTGGCGAACTTGATCGAAATCTCGCGGATCGAGGGGAGGCGCTTCATGATGGTCTCGGCGCCCAGATGGTCGAGTTTCAGCACCACATAGCTGCCATCGCCGCAGCCGCGGCCCTCTTTGATTTCCTGGTCCATCGAACGGGACACGAAATCGCGCGGGGCAAGGTCCTTGAGCTGGGGCGCATAGCGTTCCATGAAGCGCTCGCCGTCCTTGTTGAGCAGGAAGCCGCCCTCGCCGCGCACGCCCTCGGTGATGAGCACGCCCGCTCCGGCCACACCGGTCGGGTGGAACTGCCAGAACTCCATGTCCTGCAGCGGAATACCGGCGCGCGCGGCCATGCCCAGGCCATCGCCGGTGTTGATGAAGGCATTCGTGGTCGCCTGGAAGATGCGCCCCGCCCCGCCCGTGGCCAGCACGGTGTGCTTGGCCTCGAGGACGTAGATCTGCCCGGTTTCCATTTCCATGGCGGTCACGCCGAGGACGTCGCCGTCGCCGTTCCTCAGCAGGTCGAGCGCCATCCACTCGACAAAGAACTGGGTGCGCGCCGCGACGTTGCGCTGGTAGAGCGTATGCAGCATGGCGTGGCCGGTGCGGTCGGCCGCCGCACAGGCGCGCTGCACGGGTTTTTCACCGAAATTCGCCGTGTGCCCGCCGAATGGACGCTGATAGATCGTGCCATCGGCGTTGCGGTCGAACGGCATGCCGAAGTGTTCCAGCTCGTAGACGGCGTTGGGCGCCTCGCGCACCATGAATTCGATCGAATCCTGGTCGCCGAGCCAGTCCGAACCCTTGACCGTGTCGTACATGTGCCAGAGCCAGTGGTCCTCGCTCATGTTGCCCAGCGAGGCGCTGACGCCGCCTTGCGCGGCCACCGTGTGCGAACGCGTCGGAAAGACCTTGGAGAGCACGGCCACCGACAGGCCCGCCTGCGCGAGCTGCAGGGAGCAGCGCATGCCGGCCCCGCCGGCGCCGACGACCACCACATCGAACTGGCGGCGCGGGAGAGATGTCTTGACTGCGGCCACGGTTATAGACTCCAGAGAATTTGAGCGAAGAAAACCACTGCGGCCACCAGCCACATGATGGTCAGCACCTGCAGGAACAGGCGCAATCCGTCGGAACGGGCATAGTCCATCCAGATGTCGCGCACGCCCACCCAGGCGTGCCACGCCAGCGACAGGAAGGCGACCGTCGCCAGGAGCTGGCCAAGCGGCAAGGCGCCGACGGTGAAGGAGAAAAATGCACGCCAGGACTCGAAGTCCAGACTGGGGACGAAAACCGCGTACAGCACCAAGGCCAGAGTATAGATCGCCATGATGACGGCAGTCGCACGCTGGACGATGAAGTCGCGCGTGCCGTAGTGGGCGCCGACGACCAGGCGCCTGCGGCCGATGCGTTCTTGGTGTTCCATTACCAGACTCCAAACAGTTTCAAACCGAATACGACCGTCAGCGCAAGGCCAATGCCCAGCACCAGGGCGCCCGAGCGCTGGGATGGCTCGCGGGCGTTGCCGATGTGCAGATCCAGCGTCAAGTAGCGGATGCCGGCGCAGAAATGGTGGAAATAGCCCCACATCAGGACCAACAGAATGATCTTACAGAAGGGGTTGGCGACCCAGGACTGCATGGCGGCGAACGTCGCCGGCGACTGGACGCTTTGCGCGAACAGCGGCACGAGAATGACCGGTAGCGCAAGGAACAGCAAGGCGCCGCTGATGCGGTGCAAAATCGAGGACAGGGCGGCCGGAGGCTGTCGATAGGTCAGTAGGTCGCTCAAGCCCAGATTGCGAAACTGCGGGCGCGGTTTTATAGCGGGTTCAGACATGATGGCCTCTTTTATCAAACGATGTCATGGGTTCGCACCCCTGGATAGGCATTTTCGCCCATCCGGGGTTCAATTCAAACTGTTTCGGTAATGATAGCGCTCGGTCACGTAGTGACCCCGGCGCAGCTCCATGGGGCGGTCGCCATAGGTATAGGAGACGCGCTCGACCTGCAGCAGGGGGCTGCCCACGGCAACTCTCAGCCATTCGGCCTGCGCCGCGCTCGCGACCACCGCCCTCAGCTTTTCCTCGGCGCGCACCATGCTCACGCCGAACTCGGTCTCGAACAGCGCATAGACCGGCCCTCGATAGCGCGTCAGGGAATCCATGGTCAGGCCCTTGAAGGCGCCGCCAGGCAGCCAGATATCGTCGAGGATGGTGGGAATGTCGTCGAAGGAGAGCACACGGCGCATGTTGACAACGATGTCGCCCGCGCGCAGATCCAGGGCTTGAGCCACGTCGGCGGGTGCCTTGACGCGCTTGCAGTCCAGAATCTGGCTGGCCGACACCGCCTGGCGGCCATCGTCGGGCGCCAGGCGCAAGAACCGGTAGCGGACCTTGGCCTCGTTGTGAGTCGCCACAAAGGTGCCCTTGCCCTGGCGACGGATCAGGAGGTTGTCGGCGGCCAGCTCGTCAATGGCCTTGCGCACCGTGCCCTGGCTGACCTGGTAGCGCGCCGCCAGCTCGAGTTCGCTGGGGATGGCCTCGCCGGGTTTCCATTCGCCCCGGTCCAATCCTTGAAGGATCAGACCCTTGATCTGCTGGTACAGCGGGCTGAAGGCTGCGCTGCTGGCGCGGCCCAACTCGTGCACTCGGTCGGTCGGGGATGGATCGGACATTGGGGAAGGGGCCGGGGTACGGCCGTGCTACAAAATAAAACCTTCGTATTTTCGCATGGCGAGCGCCAGATGTCTAATACTCTTGTGTCTTATATAAGATATAAGAGTCTTGACGCAAGAACTGGAATAAACTACTCTTTTCCGCGATTCTGGATCCCCCGTTTCCGCCATACACCCTCTCGGAGATTTTTATGTCCAAACCCGCCATGCGCGTGGCCGTCACCGGCGCGGCCGGTCAAATCGGCTATGCCCTGTTGTTTCGCATCGCTTCCGGAGAAATGCTGGGCAAGGACCAGCCCGTGATCCTGCAATTGCTGGAAATCCCCGATGAAAAAGCCCAGAACGCCCTGCGCGGCGTCATGATGGAACTCGAGGACTGCGCCTTCCCGCTGCTGGCCGGCATGAGCGCCCACAGCGATCCGCGCGAAGCGTTCAAGGATGCCGACGTGGCCCTGCTGGTCGGCGCCCGCCCCCGCGGCCCCGGCATGGAGCGCAAAGACCTGCTGCACGTCAATGCACAGATCTTCACCGCCCAGGGCAAGGCGCTCAACGAGGTCGCCAGCCGCAACGTCAAGGTCCTGGTGGTCGGCAACCCCGCCAACACCAATGCGTACATTGCCATGAAGTCCGCCCCCGATCTGCCGGCCCGGAACTTCACCGCCATGCTGCGCCTCGATCACAATCGCGCCCTCTCGCAATTGTCGGCAAAGTCCGGCAAGCCGGTGGCCGACATCGAAAAACTGATCGTCTGGGGCAACCACTCGCCCACCATGTACCCCGACATCCGCTTTGCCACAGCCGGCGGCCAGAATCTCGCCGCCCTGATCGGTGACAAAGCCTGGAATAGCGACACGTTCATCCCGACGGTGGGCAAGCGCGGCGCCGCCATCATCGCGGCGCGCGGCCTGTCCTCGGCCGCCTCCGCCGCCAATGCCGCCATCGACCACATCCACGACTGGCTGCTGGGCTCCCACGGCAAGTGGGTCACCATGGGCGTGCCCTCCGATGGCTCCTACGGCATCCCCGAAGGCATCATCTACGGCGTGCCGGTGACCACCACCAACGGCGAGTACACCCGCATCGAGGGCCTCGAGATCGACGCTTTCTCGCGCGAACGCATGGACTTCACCCTGAAGGAATTACTCGAGGAACGCGACGGCATCGCCGAGCTGCTGAAGTAAAACACCCCGGCCGCCGTGAGCGGCGGGCCGGCATGCCGCGGCGAAACGCCCCGGGAACGAGGGGCACCGCACACACTCGGCACGATGTACCGCCCGGCCAGGACACAGCACCCGCACAGGAGACCCCGCATGACTCGACCCGCCTCCCCCGGCGCGCTCTTTCGCCAAGCGCTCAAGGACGAATCCCCCCTGCAGATCATCGGCGCCATCAACGCCAACCACGCCCTGCTCGCACAGCGCGCCGGCTACCGCGCCATCTATCTGTCGGGCGGCGGCGTCGCCGCCGGCTCGCTCGGCATGCCCGACCTGGGCATCAACACGCTCGACGACGTGCTCATCGACATCCGCCGCATCACCGACGTGTGCGACACGCCGCTGCTGGTGGACATCGACACGGGCTTCGGCCCCTCGGCGCTGAACATCGCCCGCAGCATCAAGTCCCTGATCAAGGCCGGCGCCGCCGGCTGCCACCTCGAGGACCAAGTGGGCGCCAAGCGCTGCGGCCACCGTCCCGGCAAGGAAATCGTCAGCGCCGACGAAATGGCCGACCGCATCAAGACCGCCGTGGACGCGCGCACCGATACCGATTTCTACATCATCGCCCGCACCGACGCGATCGCCGTCGACGGCGTGGACGCGGCGCTGGAGCGCGCCCAGGCCTGCGCCGAGGCGGGCGCCGACGCGATATTCGCCGAAGCCTCCTACGACCTCGAGACCTACACGCGCTTCACGCGCGCCCTCGAGATCCCCGTGCTGGCCAACATCACTGAATTCGGCCAGACGCCGCTGTTCTCGGTCGAGGAGCTCGCCGGCGCCGGCGTGGGCATGGTGCTGTATCCACTGTCCGCCTTCCGCGCCATGAACAAGGCGGCCGAGGCCGTCTACACGGCCATCCGCCGCGATGGACACCAGCGCAACGTGGTTGATTTGATGCAGACGCGCGAGGAACTCTACGACCGCATTGGATATCACCGATTGGAAGCCCAGCTCGACGCCCTGTTCCAACAGGGCAAGACCCGATAAGCCAACCAGGAGCCCCCCATGGCCACAAAATCCAAGACCACCGCCAAGGCGCCAGTGGAAACCACCACCGGCTTCAAGCCCAAGAAATCCGTCGCGCTCTCGGGCATCGTCGCGGGCAATACCGCGCTATGCACCGTGGGCCGCAGCGGCAACGACCTGCACTATCGCGGCTACGACATCCTGGATATCGCCGATACATGCGAGTTCGAGGAGGTCGCCCACCTGCTGATCCATGGCAAGCTGCCGACCAAGGCCGAGCTCAAGGCCTACAAGGAAAAGCTCCGACGCCTGCGCGGCCTGCCCGCCCAGGTCCAGGCCACTCTCGAGGCCCTGCCCGCCGCCAGCCACCCGATGGACGTGATGCGCACCGCCGCCTCGGCGCTGGGCTGCGTGCTGCCTGAAAAAGACGACCACAATCTGGCCGACGCACGCGATATCGCCGACCGCTTGATGGCCAGCCTGGGCTCGGCCCTGCTGTACTGGTACCACTACAGCCACAACGGCCGCATCATCGACGTGCAGACCGACGATGACAGCATCGGCGGCCACTTCCTGCACCTGCTGCACGGCGAAACCCCCAGCCAGGACTGGGTTCGCGCCATGCACACTTCGCTGAACCTGTACGCCGAGCACGAATTCAATGCCTCTACCTTCGCCGCCCGCGTGATCGCCGGCACGGGCTCGGACATGTACTCGGCCATCACCGGCGCGATCGGCGCGCTGCGCGGACCCAAGCACGGCGGCGCCAACGAGGTTGCCTTCGAGATTCAAAAGCGCTACGAAAATCCCGACGAGGCCGAGGCTGACATCCGCCGCCGCGTCGAGGCCAAAGAGGTCGTCATCGGCTTTGGCCATCCGGTCTACACGGTTTCCGATCCGCGCAACAAAGTCATCAAGGCCGTGGCGCAAAAGCTGTCCAAGAAGGCCGGCTCGACCAAGATGTACGACATCGCCGAGCGTCTCGAATCCGTGATGTGGGATGCCAAGCGTATGTTCCCGAACCTGGATTGGTTCTCGGCCGTGTCCTATCACATGATGGGCGTGCCCACCGCCATGTTCACACCGCTGTTCGTCATCGCGCGCACCGCCGGCTGGTCGGCGCACATCCTCGAACAACGCGTCGACAACAAGATCATCCGCCCGACGGCCAACTACGTCGGACCCGAGGACCGCAAGTTCCTCCCCATCGAAAAGCGCAAATAAGCCGCAACTTCTTTCAGGAAACACCATGTCTGCGACTATTTCAAACGTGCGTCCCCAGCCCGACCAGGTCCTGGTGGATATTGCCGATTATGTACTGAACTACAAGATCGACAGCGCGCTCGCTCTCGAGACCGCGCGCAACTGTCTCATCGACACCCTGGGCTGCGGCCTGGAGGCGCTGGAGTATCCCGCCTGCCGCAAGCTCCTGGGACCGGTCGTCCCGGGCACCGTGGTGCCCAACGGCGCCAAGATCCCCGGCACGCAGTTCCAGCTCGATCCGGTGCAGGCCGCCTTCAACATCGGCTGCATGATCCGCTGGCTGGACTTCAACGACACCTGGCTCGCAGCCGAATGGGGCCACCCGTCGGACAACCTGGGCGGCATCCTGGCGGTGGCCGACTGGCTCTCGCGCAACGCGGTGGCCGCGGGCAAGGCGCCGCTGACCATGCGCACCGTGCTCGAAGGCATGATCAAGGCCCACGAGATTCAGGGCTGCATCGCGCTCGAGAATTCCTTCAACAAGGTCGGCCTGGACCACGTGGTGCTGGTCAAGATCGCCTCGACGGCCGTGGTCTCGCAGATGCTCGGCCTGTCGCGCGAGGAAACCATCAACGCGGTGTCCCTCGCCTGGGTCGATGGCCAGAGCCTGCGCACCTATCGCCACGCCCCCAACACCGGCAGCCGCAAGTCCTGGGCCGCGGGCGACGCCACCAGCCGCGCCGTGCGCCTGGCGCTGATCGCACGCACCGGCGAGATGGGCTATCCCTCGGTGCTGACGGCACCGACCTGGGGCTTCTACGACGTGCTGTTCAAGGGCCAGCCCTTCAAGTTCCAGCGGCCCTACGGCAGCTACGTGATGGAAAACGTGCTGTTCAAGATTTCATTCCCGGCCGAGTTCCACTCCCAGACCGCCGTGGAGTGCGCCATGCAGATCCATGACAAGCTCAAGGCCCTGGGCAAGACCGATGCCGACATCGCCAAGATCACCATCCGCACCCACGAGGCCTGCATCCGCATCATCGACAAAAAGGGCCCCCTGGACAACCCGGCCGACCGCGACCACTGCGTGCAGTACATGGTCGCCGTGCCAGTGATCTTCGGGCGCCTGACAGCCGCCGACTACGAGGACGGGATCGCGGCCGATCCTCGCATCGACACGCTGCGCGACAAGATCGTCTGCGTCGAGGACCCGGCCTTCACCGCTGATTATCACAACCCGGAAAAACGCTCCATCGCCAACGCGCTGACCGTGGAGTTCACGGACGGCACGCGCCTGGACGAGATCGTCTGCGAGTACCCGATCGGCCACAAGCGCCGCCGCAAGGACGGGATCCCGCTGCTCGAGGACAAGTTCCGCATCAACCTCGCGCGCCAGTTCCCGGCCCGCCAGCAACAACGCATCCTGGATGTGTCCCTGGACCAGAAGGCGCTCGAGGCGATGCCGGTGCACGAGTACGTGGATCTGTACGTCATCTAAGGCCCCGGCGTGACGCCGTCGCGCACCGGAACCAAATCCGCCAGGCAGAGAGGATCGCCATGACCCGCACCATACGCCACGACGAGGCCCACCAACGCTTCGAATGGACCGAGGAAGGCCACCGCTGTGTACTGGACTATGTCCTGGCCGACGGCGTGGCCGCCTTCACGCACACCGGGGTCCCTCGTCCGGTCGAGGGCCGCGGCATCGCGGCGGACCTGGTGCGCGCCGGCCTGGACACCGCACGCGCGCGGGGCTGGCGCGTGGATCCGGTGTGCTCCTACGTCGCCGCCTTCATGCGCCGGCACCCGGAATACCAGGATCTGCTGGACTGAACGGCATGTGCGGATGCGGAGCGAGCTGCGCGCAGCAGCACGCGATGCGATGTGCAAAGAGTCCTGGCAACCCTGTGCTTCCGGCAACCTTGTGAGACGCCGAATGCTGACGAAGGAAGCGCGGGATAAAGGCGGGCACTGTCTGAGGCGCGCAGCGCCGAGTTTGCCCGCCGCCCGCGCGGACGAGGCAGATTCGGGGAGTCCGGCCGGCGGCCGGACCGTCGAGCCGTTGCCGGAAGCACAGGGTTGCCAGGACTCCGCCGCTGGACCCAGATCGCCCTGCTCCCCTCCAAACTCGGGCAACCGAAAAAGCAGGTGCTCCCAACGCACCTCCGACCTCGTTGCAGGCCACCCACCACATGTCTTATATCTTATATAAGACTATTGCCTCAACCCATGCCTCCCCGTAAAATGGAGGCTGGCCCAATCCCCTGAAACCCTACTTTCTAGAGCCCCCGACATGCTGGATTCTTACCGCACAGAAGCCGCCGCGCGCGAAGCCATGGGTATCCCCCCGCTTCCGCTCACCGCGCACCAGACCGCCGACCTGATCGAGCTGCTGAAAACCCCGCCCAAAGGCGAGGAGCAGTTCCTGCTGAACCTGTTCATCCATCGCGTGCCGGCCGGCGTCGATGAGGCGGCCAGCGTCAAGGCGTCCTACCTGGCCGCCGTGGCCCTGGGCAAAGAGGTCTGCCCCCTAATCGACGGCAAGCACGCCACCGAGCTGCTGGGCACCATGCTGGGCGGCTACAACATCGGGGCCCTCATCGAGCTCCTAGATCACGCCGAACTGGCACCCGTGGCCGCAGAGGGCCTGAAAAAGACCCTGCTGATCTTCGACGCCTTCCACGACGTCGAGGAAAAGGCCAAGGCAGGCAACATGCACGCCCAAGCCGTGCTGCAGAGCTGGGCCGATGCCGAGTGGTTCACCAGCCGCCCCGAAGTCCCTCAGAGCCTGACCCTCACCGTGTTCAAGGTCACGGGTGAAACCAACACCGACGACCTGTCGCCGGCCCCCGACGCCTGGAGCCGCCCGGACATTCCCCTGCACGCGCTCGCCATGCTCAAAAACCCGCGCGAGGGCATCGAGCCCGACGCGCCCGGCAAGGTCGGTCCCATCAAATTCATCGACGAGCTCAAGGCCAAGGGCCACCTGGTCGCCTACGTCGGCGACGTGGTCGGCACCGGCTCCTCGCGCAAGTCAGCCACCAATTCGGTGATCTGGCACACCGGCGAGGATATCCCCTTCGTACCCAACAAGCGCTTCGGCGGTGTCTGCCTGGGCGGCAAGATTGCCCCCATCTTCTACAACACGATGGAGGACTCCGGCGCCCTGCCCATCGAGCTCGACGTCTCGGCCATGCACATGGGCGACGTGATCGAGCTGCGCCCCTACGAGGGCAAGGCCCTCAAAAACGGCCAAGTCATCTCGGAATTCCAGTTGAAATCCGACGTGCTGCTCGACGAAGTCCGCGCCGGCGGCCGCATTCCGCTGATCATCGGCCGCGGCCTGACGGCCAAGGCGCGCGCCGCGCTGGGCCTGTCCGCAGCCTCGCTGTTCCGCCTGCCCGAGGATCCGGCCGACAATGGCAAGGGCTTCTCGATCGCCCAGAAGCTCGTCGGACGCGCCTGCGGCCTGCCCGAGGGCCGCGGCGTGCGGCCCGGCACCTACTGCGAACCGCGCATGACCTCGGTCGGCAGCCAGGACACCACCGGTCCCATGACCCGCGACGAGCTCAAGGACCTCGCCTGCGTCGGCTTCTCGGCCGACCTGGTGATGCAGTCCTTCTGCCACACCGCCGCCTACCCCAAGCCCGTGGACGTCAAGACCCATCACGAGCTGCCCGCCTTCATCAGCACGCGCGGCGGCGTGTCCCTGCGCCCGGGCGACGGCATCATCCACTCGTGGCTCAACCGCATGCTGCTGCCCGACACCGTCGGCACCGGCGGCGACTCGCACACACGCTTTCCCATCGGCATCAGCTTCCCCGCCGGTTCGGGGCTGGTGGCCTTCGCCGCGGCCACCGGCGTGATGCCGCTAGACATGCCCGAATCGGTCCTGGTCCGCTTCAAGGGTCAAATGCAGCCCGGCGTCACGCTGCGCGACCTGGTCAACGCCATCCCCTTGTACGCCATCAAGCAGGGCCTGCTGACGGTTGAAAAGAAAGGCAAGAAAAACGTCTTTTCGGGCCGCATCCTCGAGATCGAGGGCCTGCCGGACCTCAAGATCGAGCAGGCTTTCGAACTCTCGGATGCCTCGGCCGAGCGCTCGGCCGCGGCCTGCACGGTGCGCCTGAACAAGGAACCGGTCATCGAGTACCTCAACAGCAACATCACGCTGCTGAAATGGATGATCGCCAACGGCTACCAGGACGCCCGGACGCTGACGCGACGCATCAAGGCCATGGAGGCCTGGCTGGCCGACCCGCAGCTCGTCGAGCCCGACGCCGATGCCGACTACGCGGCGGTGATCGAGATCGACCTGGCCGACATCCACGAACCCATCGTCGCCTGCCCGAACGACCCCGACGACGTCAAGACGCTGTCGGACGTGGCCGGAACCGCGATCGACGAAGTCTTCATCGGTAGCTGCATGACCAACATCGGCCACTTCCGCGCGGCCGCCAAGCTGCTCGAGGGCAAACGCGACCTGCCCTCCAAGCTCTGGGTGGCTCCGCCCACCAAGATGGACGCCAGCGAACTCACCAAGGAAGGCCACTACGGCACCTTCGGCACCGCCGGCGCCCGGATGGAGATGCCCGGCTGCTCTCTGTGCATGGGCAACCAGGCGCAGGTGCGCGAGGGCGCCACCGTGTTCTCGACCAGCACCCGCAACTTCCCCAACCGCCTGGGCAAGAACGCCAATGTGTTCCTCGGCTCGGCCGAACTCGCCGCGATCTGCTCACGCCTGGGCCGCATCCCGACGCGCGACGAGTACCTCGCCGACATGGGCCTGCTGGCCAAGGACAGCGACCGGATCTACCGCTACATGAACTTCGACCAGATCGAGGACTTCACCGCGGTGGCCGGCACGGTTGAGGCGTAACAAAGCCATCTGGGAAGGGCCGTCCCTGCTGATGGGGCGGCCCTGTGTAGCCAAAACAGGATATACACCGATAATGGATATCGGTGCGGATAATAAGCCTATTGATCGATAGACCCGAGATACGTCAGTGTCGTAAGGTCGACACCCAGCTTGAGGAAATTTGGATTGCCCTCGGAAGCCTCCGAGAATGCCCGGAAGGCGTCCATGCTATCGGCCTCCACCAACAAGCCCGTCGTATCTGGATCCTGAAGGCCGCGAAAACGATCGATAACTCGAATACCGGCATCCTCGAACGTAGCCGGAACGCCCTCTGGTGATGAATCGCTCCACGAGGCAACCCAATTATCGCCATTGCACTTGTGGGTAATAAAAATTCTAACCATGTAATTTTTCCTCTCAATTATATTTAGACGGAATGGATTCAATTGCGGCCCAATAGCTGGTAAACATTTGTGGCGCCTGCGCTAAGATTCCCAATCTCGAAGTGAACGCTAGTATCATGCACGAGAACTTGAATGCGGCCACGTCCTGAAAATAGGCAAAATCCGTGATTTTTATGCCTCCTGCACCTTCGTATAAGGAAATCAATGCATGCTCATCCGGAAACCATCCTGGATTGGGACTATCTGGAGGCGTGAGATTGCGTGTCGTAAAGAGAAGATACGCCAGATCCATCTGAGGTGGTGCAAAATTTGCCATCTCGAAATCGATAATCGACGCCACTTTGCCATCAGAGAAAAGATAATTGTCGAATTTATTATCTCCATGGTTGAAGACATCCGTGTACTGATCCGGTATGGCCAGGCGCAGAGCGGCAGCGGCAGCATCGATTCTAGGGTCCGAGAAACCATGGTATTTGATGAGATCAAGAGACCACCTGATCTCTCTCTCAATAGAGTTGCCCCCAGGAGCGATCTCTTTGAGAAAGGCCAACTCTGGCTTGCTCGTGTCAATAGAGTGCATCCTGACCATCTGCCGTACTGCATCATGCAGCATGCCGTCTCTTTCCTGTGGTTCTACCTTTGCCAGCGCCCCCTCCAACCATGCTTTACTGCTGCCTGGTTCCCCAACAACCACTCTCATGACAAAGCCAGCACGACCAAGTTGATCCCCATTGGCATCCAGGTATAGCGGTTCAGGGACGGGTAGCCCTGCGGCGTACAGCACGCTCTGCACTCGATATTGTCCGGCAATGTCGTAGATGTGAAAGGGGCGGACTTTAGCCTGAGTGTCATACTTCAAGAACAGCCTCTGTGTCTCCCCGCTGCCATCCCGACAAGTCAAAAAAAGTCCGCCACTCGAGACACCAGTCGCGTCTGGACTCTTGGCTTCGACAACATCAAATTTGTCGTCACCGCTCTCGCGTCTAAGAAAGTCGACAATTTTCTCAATCGGAAGAGCATCACGCACATCCAGACTGGCTTGGCGAATCGTACTAACGGAATCATCAGACATGATTTTTCTCCAACAATGATCGGACGGTTGGTAAAAGTACAGACCGATGATCGACAAAAGGCGAGAGTCCGTCCTCAACACATGTTAGGCGGAGTTCAGCAGCCATCGGAATGTAACTGCCACGCAAGGCGTTCTGAACAACGCCGAAATCCCCAAACCCAACCTGACCATCAACCCGGATGAGCGAAGACTGGTTAGTGACGATGAAGGGTCCAGGGGCTATTCTTTGCATGAAACCCTGAACGGTCTCGATTTCCAGATTCAAACTTTCCGATGGCGTCTCAAGCGTCATAAAAGCTCGTAGCGGTGTCACCCCATCGGCTGCAGTCAACACATTGACACCGCAGGAAATGAGTTCTTCTGATCGCCCCTCTCGCACGACAAAGCCGACCGTCCGGCGGTGCCCCCCGGCCAGCCGGATATCCATCGCAGCCCAGGACAGTTGTGGCCCCGTCGTGCCGTTGCAAAACCAAAGCACGTCGAATCCGACCAGGTTGCGTGGCCCCCATGAACGATCACGATGCGCAAGCGCGTTGACGTCGAAGACTCTATCAGCAATCCTGAGCGTCCCACGGAGCCTACCGGAAACCTCAAGATGGCCCGTTTCAGACTGCAGGTCATAGGCTGTCTTGGCGCCGGAAATCCAATCACGAGGGGTATAGAAGCTTTCTTCGAATATTAAGGAGACCTCGGCATCCACGCCTTTATATTCAAATGCAGGACGCAGTGGCGCAAGCATGCTGATTTTCGATAGGCCTACAACTTGATGTGCCTCCGCGCGAGCACATTGATCGGCAGAAATTTCGATATTACGATCCAAAAAACGATCCCCACCCATCTCGTAGAGGAAGATGGAGCTTTGTCCAATTTTCTGGTTTGGATACCAACCTATCCGATGCCATCCACCTATACGGGCTTCGGCATCAAGCCACCAATAACAATCACTCTCTTGCCAGTTCTCCTCAGGCCCCACCGTATGAGGATAATCCCAGCTCTCTTCATACCCCATGTCTCGTCCCTCTCTACCGCTGATCCAGAAAAACCCCTAGCGCAACACGGCGCGACCGCCATCGACCATAAAGGTATGCCCTGTAATATATTTTGAGTCATCGGTAGCAAGAAAAACCGCCACCGGCCCAATGTCTTTTTCGCAATCACCCAGATAACCGAGAGGAACCTGCCGCAATACGGCCTCGAAGTGTTCCGGATGGGTTTCCTGGAACCACTGCATTCCAGGGGAATTGGCCAATGGACAAATCACATTGACATTGATGCCGAATGGCCCCCACTCCTTTGCCGCTGTCCGGCTGATAGCACGAACTGCCTCTTTGGTCGCTGCATAGGCACCAAGCTCCGCCCATCCCTCCGTACCTGCTTCAGACGCAAGATTGATCACACTGCCGCGACTTGCCTTCAAATGGGGAAATGATGCGCTCATGAACCAGAAGGTACCGAAAAGATTAGTATCAATGGTCTCCTTGAGATACTCGTTCGTCATATCGCTGATAAGAAATTTCTCATAGCCCGCGGCGGCATTATTAACCACAACATCCAGGCGTCCAAATCTCTCGATTGCAGTCTTGACCGTCTCGCCGACCGCAGCCTGGTCAGCAACATCACAAGTCAGGGCGATCGCTGATAAAGAAAGATCCTGCAATTCCTTCTGGACCGCATGGACCCTCTCGGGCACAATGTCCACAAGCACCAGCGATGCACCTTGTTTAGCAAACGCATGCGCTATGCCTCTGCCAACACCCTGCCCGGCGCCTGTGACAATGGCAACTTTGCCATTCATTCTTCCCATGTTTCTGACTCCCGTGGGCTTAAGAATATCTCGATGCGCCAGATGGCGATCACGAGATCGATTACTAGCAATGACCTGGGCTTTCCTACTTCAATAGGTCTTCGATCTCACGGCCTGCGCCCAGCCAGTCACTGACAGAACGGATATCAGAGACCACCTCAATCGCACGGCCTGGCGTCACGACCTTCAGCACGTCGACGGGATCACTGTCCAAATGCCCATATTCGACCCTGCCTGTGCCATAGCGAACGCTTGCAACGTTGTCCCACATACGATCCAGCGAGAACGCTGTGACCTTGCGGACGTCATAACCTGTGAAGTCGCAGTTTGGAATTTCCTTGACGAACAGGAACTGATTGAATCCTGCCGCCTTAAACATATCCACGGAAGGCTCGGCCTCTTCGACAAAATCCAGGTGCATTGAAACCAGTCGCACCCCCCTTCGATCGACCGTCCCCGACATCTTGGAACCCAAGCAATCGAGATTGACCGTGGCCACGGTCTTTACATAGCCAAAGATTTCCCTGCCGGTCGTAGCTCCCATATACCCACCATCGGCTTGGTCATGAGACGAGCTGTCCATATAGGTTATCGCCATATGCAAGCCTCGCTCACCTTTGTACTGACAAGGGATCCACCAACCGACCTCACAGTAAGTGTGTTGTTCGCCATTGATAAACCGAACGTGAGGCGCCCAGCCCGCAAAAATCATGACTTCATCCACACCCGGGATGGCTTCGAGCGGATCCGGCAGCATCGCTCGAATACCCTCCTCGGTGGTCTTATAGGACAGTGCCCAAAGCCTCATCTGTTCCGAAAACGTCCCCTCATAGGCTGGTGCCGGGACACTTGGCTTCTTTCCATAGATCCACATCATCCCCGCCGGCACAGTCATTTTTGGCATGTCCGTCATCCTTGTCTCTCGATCAATAAAGTTAAGGAACAAATTTAATGGTTTCATCCGTGCCTAAAGGCAGCATCAAACGCCTTAACAGTCCATAGTTATGTGGATCAACGCACTCCGGCGGATGCAATAGCCTCCGGAGAGTAAAACGTATTTGATGGCGGCTCCTCCAGCACGACTGCACTACCCTCATCAGTCAGGTCCTGTTGACGCGCATAAACCCCTGTGGCGAGATCATATGTGACCCATTGCGTTGTCACATGCCCTTTTGTCTCGTACAGCGTAATAGGCAGACCATGACTAAACCTGTAGACCTTACCAGCGGCATCGTAGTTATCACCCATTCCTACAGCTGGAAGATCCTCATCCCAATAAAACACCCGTCTCGGATAGACGTGGCGCTTGCCTGGCTTGAGATTCGCCTCTACAACCCATACACGATGCAATTCCCACCGGACGCAATCAGGATTCAGGTGGTACTGCATGTAAGACACCGAACTAGAGCACTGCTTGGGGTCTGAGATCTTATAGCTGTTATAGGGTATGAACATCTCCTTCTTACCTAAGAGTTTCCAGTCGTAGCGATCCAAGGCTCCGAGAAAAACTGAATTATCATCCATGGTCAGCGCACCGCCACCAACAGGACTAGGAGTGTCGTAAGAGAGATCTGGCGATAATTTCACTCTACGCTGACCGGGCAGATACTGCCAAGCTCGCCTACCAATATTGACCATATCCACAGATTCGAGGACAAGCATGATCTCGCCAGCCTTGCGTGCCGGTTTCTTCCAATCTGCGCGATTTTTCATGTAATACGCATCTCGTCCAAAAACCTTGTCAGCGTTCTTTGGATCAAGAATAGGATAATGCAACCACTGATTAAATCCACCTGCCAACATAAGTTTACCGGTATTACCCATCACATTATTCTGACCACCTGTAAACTTAAGCGCATACGCATCATATTGGAATGCTCGATTCCACATGATCTCACTACCAGTTTTTGGAATCGGGAATGGCAGTCCACCAACACACCCGACAAGCTGAAGACCATCACCTTCGGTCTCACATTGTGTGGCATTTTTAATGCTGTTTTCCAGATAGTGCCCCGGATAATTTGCAGTTCTATGGCTTGGGTAAATATCCAATCGATAGGTTGGATATTTTCTTAGCATTTCCTTTGCACCTTCTGCCAGCTTGTCTGCATACTGCTCAACATTTGCAGCGGTAATGGAAAAAAGTGGCTTTTCTGCTGCAAATGGATCGGGACGTAAACCGGGTTTTCCTGGGTCATAGTCGGCTGGCGGTGCTATTGGTCCTGTATAAGCGGGGATCGTCCCTTCCTTATTACCTGCCTGTATTGCTCCCCAGGGTGTAAGCGTCGTGCCGAGCTTCCCAGCCTCCTCCACACTCACCGCAGCCAGCGATACATTGCTCACAGCCAAGGCGATCATTGCAGCAAAGGCGAAAACTTTTCGAGTCATGAGAATTCCCTCAATACTTAGAATGTAGTCTTGAACGTGAGCGACAGCCAATCCCTATCCCAGTACTTTCCAAGACTCGAATTACTGTTGGATGCGATCCCCGCTGCATCATTGCTGTGCTTGGCTAAAAAGCCATTGTATTTAAGTGATACAAGATATTTGCTCTGAATATCGGCTGTCAGACCAATGCTCCAGTTACCTTGACCCTCATTATCGCCAAAGGGTACAGGCGAGTTCCCCTTAAGGCCAAGGCCGAGGAACATCGGCATGCTCAGATCAGTGCCATCGACAACCTGAAACCATTTTGGCTCAAAAAGGACGGCTAGCCCCCAGGCGTCCCTTGTCGGACAACCATGATTGGTCGCAACTCCATCAGACCCACAATTCGCGGTTTTCCCGTAATACACGTTCAGCGGATCATGATTGATCTTATCGAGCATCGAATAGTTCACCTCGCCCATCAGAATGGCGGAATCGAATATTGCGTTTTTGCCGAAATAGGCTGTTGCGTTTACAAGGGCTGTCCACACATCCCCTGTCGGGCGCCAATCGATGCCCGATGCATTGGCTGCGATGACATTCGAGAACGGCGTTGCAGCCAACTGAGCATTCTTGCGGTAGGTCAGATCAGCGCCAAAGGAAATATCGCCAATCAGTTTTGAAAGGCTGAGGGCATACATCTTTTGACGAGGGGTCTGGTAATCGAGATCCACATGCAGGGCCCCAGAGGCGTCCATGCCTCCTATGACCATCTGCGGAAATTTGTCGGTGTACTCACGGTAGTACGCGCCAAGCGTACCGCCAAGCCACTCGGGACGCCAGTGAACGGCTAATCCGAAGTCACCACGTTTTTTATCTGGAGCCTTGGTGCCGTCGAAATAGGCCGGAACGCCAAGGAACGGCACAACCGTCCCCCCTCCAGCGGTAAAGAAGTCTGCCGGGCCGAAATAGGTGCCACCATCGGGAAGCACAGATGGCTTCCAATCGAACATGTATTGCCCAGAAATGGTCAATCTGTCATTGGGGGAGGCAGAGAAGGAGAATTGATTCAGGGGTTTGAATAGCTCTTTTGCTTCGCTTCCCGGATTGGCCATCGCCTTCCGTATATCCACGGGGCCTTGGCTATAGGAAACCCCATTCACGAATGAAAAGAGCGACTCACCCCAATAGATATTATGTTGGCCCAGTTTCATGTTAACGGATGTGCTGCCAACATCAAACCCAGTGAACACAAAGGCATCAAGAAGCTCCGCCGAAGGCCCACGGTTCCAGCGTCTTATGTAATTTGTGTACTCGCCGCCAGGGAATGCATTCACCCCGGCAGCCATGAGCGCAGGATCACCCTTGGGCTTGGTGCCACTGTAGGCATCGTCATACCAGCCAGCGCCACTGAGGCGAAAGCCCGTCCTGCCCTTGTAGATCAGATCCAGCTCGCTGAGGAGGTCCAGACGATTGGTAATTATGTCGCCTGCCTTGCCGAATCTGCTGTCCGACTGATGGGCCGATACGTCCCCGCCCCCTTGCCCATCCCCACAGATATCCGTGTCACAGTCATTGGCTCGGACGCCGATGGTGTAACGCACGGTATTGTCCCAGCGCAATTGCACATCACTATTTCCCGTGTCAATCTCGAACGCATTCGCACCCGCTGAGAAACCAAGGATAGTCAGAACAGAAACATACAACAAACCATCCGTATATCTGCGCGGCCGGGGGCCGCTGGAAAGCTCCCTTATCATGGATTTTGTCTCCTATTGCCTTATAGTTTATTGACTGCCAGGCTACCTAGCCAAAAACAGCCTCAATCGATTATTTCAAATAGTGGCGAACCAGGCTTGTGCAAACCAGCTACCATAAAATCGTAATAGGTTATCGCTGATCACAGTTTCACACCTTCCAACCCACTCTCTTCTTAAGGATAATGACGGAGCAATTCCCGCCTGCGCCTTCCGAATGAGACAGCCCAACACGGGCACGCCTGAGTTGGCGTGGGCCTGCGTCGCCCCGAAGCTGCCAGGTCACTTCGACAATCTGTCCGAGGCTGGAGGCTCCGAGGGGCTCACCCTTCGATAAGAGGCCACCACTCACGTTCACTGGAATGCGTCCATCCGATTCAGTGGCTCCGTCATCGATCAGCTTTCCAGCCTCACCCATTGCGCAAAGCCCAAGCCCTTCCATATAGACGATCTCAGAGCCAACGTCGGTGTCCTGCAATTCGACGAGGTCCAGGTCCTCGGGACCGATACCAGCGGCCTCATAGGCCTGCGCTGCGGCACGCTGAGTCAGCGACGCGTGCCGCAGACCAACGGGTACTGATACCGCAGGCACGAACATATCGCCTGCAAGTCGAGTGCACAGCTCTGCTGCAGCCACTTCGACATACCGGCTTGTAAACTTACGGACGACATCCTCAGCACACAGCACTGCCGCGGCTGCACCTTCGTTCGGAGCGCAGAGCATGAGCAACGTGAGGGGATCGCACACTCGCTTGGAATTGATGACCTCCTCCAAGCTGACTTCCTTGCGGTACATGGCATACGGATTATGGACTGCATTGCGATGGTTCTTAACTGACACCTTGGCTAATTGCTCGACCGTCGTTCCCCAGCGGATCATGTGTTCCTGCGCCTGCATCGCAAAGTAAATAGGGTTTACACCAAGGCCGGTCCACATTTGCCACCGATCATAGCCGGAGTTCGCCACAAAACCACGAGGCGCCTTTTCAACACCAACAACTAGTGCAATATCATGAATTCCATGGCGGATGGCCTCATACGCGAGGCGCAGGCTGCTGCCGCTGCTGGCACAGGCATTTTCGATATTGATGATGGGAATCCCCGTCACCCCAAGTGGTTGGAGAATATTGTGGCCAGCAGCCATCTCGGCCATCACGTTCCCGACAAAAGCACCCTGGATATCTTTCCACTCTACATTGGCGTCCTTCAGAGCCATCACCACCGCCTCACGGCCCAGTTGGCGATAATCCTTCTGAGGAAAACGCCCGAATGGATGAATACCTACACCTGCAATGACCACCTTACGCATGCCCAGCCTCCTGAGAAGGATGGAACTTATAAGAAACGATATCGTTACCATCTTCTTTATATACCGTCTCGACAACCACCTCCATATTCATGCCTGGCCGCAGAGAGCCCAGATCGGAGACTGTCAACAAACCAAGAATACAGATACCTTCCGGGAATTCGACTATGCCGACACCATAAGGTACTTCGCCTTTGTACTCAGGCGGACGCATCAGCACGCTAGTAAAGTTACGTAGCTTGCCGATACTCTCGAGCTGTCTAAATTCCACGTCACTTGAAGCGCAGGACGGGCAATACTCTACTCTTGGAAATGCAACCACCAGGCACTGCCTACAGTGCGTCACTTGTAATGCTGGCTTCTTGTTAGGCCATGAAAAGAGCCCTTCCAGGACCGGAACGGCATTGCTCATCTGAACTCCCTACGATATGGCTTTCATCACAAAGATCCTACATGCGCAAACTACCTGAACATGTCGGGCGAGAAACGGGGTCCGTCAATCCGAACAAATACAAGGTACGGCTTTACTCGGATGATCCCTAAAGCGCACGTGCAATCACTTCCTTCATGATTTCATTCGAGCCCCCGGCGATACGCATCAACCGCCCATCCGCGAATAACTTGGCAATTGGATATTCCATCATGTAGCCATAGCCGCCGTGCAATTGCAGGCACTCGTCGGTGACTTCGAACTCCATCTGAGTCGTCCACCACTTTGCCATCGACGCGGTTGAGTTATCCAGAGTACCGGCCATCACGCGGCATATGCAATCAGTCAAGAATATCCTGGCGATCTTGGCAAACGTCGCGCACTCAGCCAGTTTGAAGCGAGTATTCTGCTTGGCAAAGAGAGGAGCACCAAAGGCCCTTCGATCCTTGGTATATTGCGTCGTGATCTCCACGGCACGCTCCATCACTGCCACCGCCTCAGCGGCGATGATGGTGCGCTCCCAGGGCAGTTGCTCCATCATTTGTGCAAAACCGGCTCCCTCGTCTGGTCCCAGAAGATTTCCAACTGGGACCCGAACATCGTCAAAGAACAGTTCACTAGTATCCTGTCCCTTGCGACCCAATTTGTTCAAGATGCGTCCGCAGCGAAAACCCTTTAGACCCTCAGTCTCGACGATAATCAGCGATATGCCGCGTGCACCAGCTGCCTGATCCGTCTTGGCCGCCAGACAGATCAGATCCGCCATATAGCCGTTAGAGATAAAAGTCTTGGAGCCGTTGATGATGTATTCGCCCCCATCGCGTACTGCATTCGTCTTGATTGACTGCAAGTCCGAGCCTGCGCCTGGCTCGGACATGCCGATGGCAGCAATTTTTTTTCCACAAGCCATGGCTGGCAACCAATGCAATTTCTGTTCTTCTGAACCGTACGACAAAATATAATGAGCAACAATGTCATGGACGCTCACAGCGAGGCTATTAACCGGAACACGAGCCAGTTCTTCAAGAACGACACATTCATGTGCGAAAGTAGCTCCGCCACCTCCGTACAGATCCGGGACGTCACTCAGCAACATTCCCATCTCGCCAAGCTTCTCCCAAGCCTCCCGGTCGGGGTATTGCTGCTCTGCCCAGCGGTCTTCATGCGGAGCTAGTTCTTTCGCAATAAAGCGACGAACATGATCGCGAAATATCACGAGCTCCTCTCTGATGGAGTCATATTTGATGTCTGTGCTCATCGTCATTCCTGAAAAATGCAATACGCACCGTACATGCGCCGCACCACTTGTACCCGCCGTTCACGTGGGATCTTATCGGACTGCCAGCGGACTCTCTTGTGTGAACTGGCTATACAACGGACCATACGATGCTCACACCTCATGTGGATAGGTGCCCATGAATTTCGATAAAATCTGCATCATGATTTCGTCGGCACCACCACCGATCGATACCAGCCTGCCATCCCTGAATGCGCGGGATACCTTATTTTCAATGGTGTATCCCATCCCTCCCCAGAATTGGAGGCATCCATCAGTAACCTCACGAATCAGGCGTCCGGCCTTCAGCTTGGCCATCGTCGCCAGTTCTGTCGCGTTGTCTCCCGCAACCAGAACCTCAACCGCTCTATGAGACAAGGAACGCAATGCCTCAACCTCGGTCTTATACTCGGCAAACTTGAATTGCACCCACTGATTATCGAGAATAGGACGACCAAACGCCTTACGTTCTCGCGTGTACTCGATAGTTTCATCAATTACGTTGGCAATCTGTTTTCCAGCGGTCAATGCGCCAAAAATCCGTTCAACCTGAAATTGCTCCATCTGATGTATGAAACCCTTACCCTCTTCGCCTATCCGATAACGTTGCGGAACACGCACATCGTCGAAAAATATCTGTGCGGTGTCTGAGCTGTTCATTCCGATTTTTCGGATCTTTTTCGCAACATCTACGCCCTTAGTTTTCATCGGCACGACGATCAGGGACTTGTTTCGATGCGCTTTATCGTCGGACGTATTGGCCAGCACTACGCAAAAATCAGCCTGTGTGCCATTGGTAATCCAGATCTTGCCACCGTTGATGACGTAATCATCGCCATCCTTGCGCGCGATGGTTTTGATAGACGCCACGTCCGAGCCACTGCCGACTTCTGATATTCCGATACAAGCCACGAGCTCCCCCGCAATAGACGGTGCAAGAAACTCATGGCGGAGATCGTCCGTACCGTACTTTGCCAACGCTGGAGTGGCCATATCCGTCTGCACGCCGACAGCCATCGGTATTCCGCCACAATGGATATCAGCCATCGCCTCAGCCATGACTGCCGAATATGAATAATCCAACCCCATGCCACCAAACTCCACAGGTTTGTTCAAACCAAGAAGCCCGAGATCTCCCATTTTTCGGAAGAGTGTATGCGCTGGGAAGATCTCGTCTGCCTCCCATTGCTCAACGTAGGGGTTGATTTCTTCATCGATCAGGCGCTTGATCATGCGCTGAATCGCCACGTGCTCAGGCGTGAGCTGAATCATGAGGGGGGCTCCCTGGATGGGATTCAAAAATAAGGAAAATATCGTTCGCCATCGAGATGCCTGGGCGCCACATAATTTAGTCGCGCCGTTTTTTGAATCCCGATCTGTACCGCCGTAGCTTAGATGTGACGTGTTCTTCTATCTTGCGCAAAGCTGCTGCGATCACCGCTACGGCTATCCGATACGTCGTAATGGTCAAGCCTGCCGACTGTCCGGAACCAGACTTCGTGCCAATTCCTCCGGAACCATCACTGTCATGTCCAACAGCATCTGTCCCATGCCCTTTCCAAGCGGATCCATACGCAAGGACGCAGTGCCGCCGCCATCCAAGGCATCAAAGAGCAGAAAATTGCACGCATAAATGCCGGGCAGCAGAAAGCGCCGGACCTCCCCATTTACCAGATGGGAAAAATACAATTTCACAGCCTCGGGGGTCACCTGCCCAAGTATCAGTGGCAGATATTCCGGCTTGCGGGCAATCACACCGATATTCGAGATATTCCCTTTGTCCCCGCTGCGCGCGTAAGCAAGCCTGACCAGAGGCACAGCGACCGTCCAGCCTTCAGCAGGCGGCGTCTCGAGGATGGGATCCTGCGGCGAGGCGCGAACCTCGTCGTCCCCGGGTGGAATCATCACGCTCCGATCTTGCCCTCCCATCCGAATTTGTATGGGCACGAGGCCTTTGCTCAAAGTGAATGCAAACTGCTTGACCAGCGGAGAGACTGCCGGACGTGCCAGCGAGGGGCCCGTGGTACCCGGAGACCAGGAGGTTCCGGCAGGTGCGATTTCGCGGGAGAAGATGCCGAGCGCTTCCTTCGATGCATGATGAACCGCCACCCGCATCAAGACCTCACGTGCAGCCCGCGTTCTCGCATGGGGGCCATAGGTGTCCTCCGCCCCTATGATCTCGACACGGGAGGCGCTGTAGTCGGCTAACCCCCTCTGCCTGAAGATTTCTCGGGTTCGCTTCAAAATAGACTCACCAGTGCGGCGCGCCTTGCGAACTGCGTCAATCCCAAGGATCACCAGACTGCCAGCACAGCGATAGCCGTCACTGTAGGTTGCGGATACTTTGTAGGAAGACGGTGGCGGCAAACCACGCGCACCACTGACGATCACTCTGTCTTGACCATCCTGCTCGACACGTACATTTCTGAAATCACAGACCACATCCGGCAAAATATAGGCCGACGGATCGCCTATCTCGTAAACCACCTGCTCAGCGACAGCCGCGGATAGGATGCGGCCCCCTGTACCCATCGGCTTGGTCACCACGAACAAACCGTCCTCGTGACACTCTACAATCGGATAGCCGATGATCGGCCAATCTGGAATGTCCTCCCAATCGGTGTGCAGGCCGCCGGTCGCCTGACACCCACATTCGATGATATGCCCAGCAAGACTGCCGCCTGCCAGCTTGTCGTATTCTTGGTCCGACCAGCCGAATTCGTGGATTAATGGCCCGAGCGTCACAGCGCTGTCGACGCAGCGTCCGGTAATGACGATGTCGGCGCCCTGCCTCAGGGCCTCCGCAATCGGCAAAGCGCCAAGATAGGCGTTCGCACTCAGAATATCTTGCGGCAGTTCTGCACCGGTAAACATGTCGTTCTGTCGCGCTCTTCTCAAATCCGGGATGTGGGCGCTGACATCGTCGCCGAGAACTACGGCAATCTTGACCGAAACCCCCAGCTCTTCCGCCAGCCGGGCCAGCGCATCGGCGCAACCCTCTGGATTGATGCCCCCAGCGTTGCTTACAACCTTGATACCTTGTTTCACGACCTCCACCAGAACACTGCGCATCGTGTGATCGATAAAATCCGTGGCATAGCCAAGCGAGGAGTCCTTGCGACGCGCCGATACCAAAATCGCCATCGTCAGCTCCGCCAGATAATCGAACACGAGGTAATCGATTCGGCCGTCACGCACCAGTTGCGGGGCGGCGACCGCGCTGTCGCCCCAAAAGCCAGAGGCACCACCTATGCGAACCACTTTACGTTCTGTATCCTGCATTGCCTTCCCTTTAACGGCCGGGCCATACGGGCCTGCGTTTCTCGTTGAAAGCAGTAATGCCTTCCTTTGCATCCTCAGTCATCGCCAGCAATCCGATCTGACCTTCGGCGTAACAGAGTGCCTCGTCGATCGACATGGAACCCATCGCACGCAAGGCGTACTTGCCGCGCCGGATGGCTGTCGGCGATTTGTCGACGATCCGCTCGACCAGCCATTGGGTCTTCTCGGCAAGTTCCTCCTTCGGTACGGCGTAATTGATGAGACCGCAAGCCAATGCCGCCCGAGCATCAAAGGGCTCGCCACTGAGGCTCCACTCGCGCACAAGCCGTGATGGCACGAGCTGTTGCAGGAGGCTGAGCACCTGCATCGGGAATACCCCGACTTTCACCTCCGGCAAACCAAATAGTGCGTCATCGCATGCGACAGCCATATCAGCCATGCACAACAAACCCATCCCGCCAGCCATACAAACACCGTTGATTGAAGCAATCACCGGTAAAGTGGCATCTAGACCAGCGCGCAACATGTCTGCATAGTCCAGATTAGGTCGGGCATAGTCAAAAACAAAGGCCCCACCGGGCTGCAGGTCGGCCCCTGCGCAAAAGGACCGTTCACCTGCTCCCGTCAGAACGATCGCGCGCACGCCTGCATCTGCATGAGCCAGCCGGTACCCCTCGCATACCCCGTCAAGCACGGATTGATTGATTGCATTGCGCTTTTCGGGACGATTGAGGATGATCCACAAGACAGCACCGCGCCTCTCGAGTAAAACGTTCTGATCAGCCTGCATACTTGTCTTGACCTCTCTCACGTCGTCTGCATTGCCACGGTCTTATCAGCCGCGACGATTTCGGCTAGCACCCGGCTAGTCGACACCTGATCGTTCGGGTGCACATTTAGTGAACTCACTTCGCCCGCAACAGGAGCAACATGAATGTGCTGCATCTTCATCGCTTCGACAGTGATGATCGGGTCACCTGAGTCGACCAGATCGCCGACCGCCACATGCACCGCCACCACCTTTCCGCCCATCAGTGCCTTGATCTTGCCATCGATTGTTTTGTCTGGAGATTCCGCCGGCGCATAGGTCCGATCGATGACATCGAAGGGGATCCCACGGTATTGCATCAATAGCCTGTCGTCGTCACGCATGAAAACCGCATGTTCCACTCGGCCATCGAGCTCGAAGCGAACGCCGTGGCACTCAAGCTCCAGGAATTCGACATCGAAACAGTCATCGCTGATCTCTATCTGGAAGCGGCTCAGGCCGACTTCGAGTAGCGTCGCCACATATGAATGCTGGTCATATTCAAAATGAAGAGTGATCGGCAATCTGGGGCGGAGCGTGTGGGCCCGAACGCCACCGCTAGTGGAACCGCCAGTTGCATAGAGCAGCGCCGCGATCAGCGCCCTGGCACGAGTGTCTCGCTGTGCATCCCGTTCGAGCAGGGACTTGGCGTGAGTCGCGACAAAGGCCGTCGAGGCCATTCCGGCGACAAACTGAGGGTGCGAGAGACATGACGCCAAAAACCCCTGGTTGGTCTTCACACCGAGCGCCACGAGATCATCGATCGCAACCAGCAGCTTGCGGCGCGCCTCCTCGCGTGTCGCCCCATAAGCAATCAACTTGGCGAGCATGGAGTCATAGTAGGGTGAAATCTCTGCTCCGGATGTGAGGGCGTGCTCCACTCGGATACCCGCAGGAACGCGCCACATCGTCATGACGCCGCTCTGCGGCACGAACCCCAGTACCGCATCCTCGGCACACAACCTCACCTCGATGGCGTGCCCATGGAAACAAATATCTTTCTGACGCAAGGGCAGCTTCTCACCCCTTGCCACCTCAAGTTGCAGTGCGACCAGATCAAGGCCGGTGATCATCTCAGTTACCGGATGCTCCACCTGCAGGCGCGTGTTCATCTCCATGAAGTAGTAGGCGCCGTCATCATCGAGCAGGAACTCGATAGTGCCCACCCCCTCGTATTGAATGGCTGAGGCAGCAGCGACAGCCGCGGCGCCCATACGCTCACGCAGGCCGGCATCGACAGCAGGCGACGGTGATTCCTCTATCACCTTCTGATGACGGCGTTGGACGGAACAGTCGCGTTCGCCCAGATGGATGACATTCCCGTATCGATCGGCAAGGATCTGCACTTCAATGTGACGCGAACTCATGATGGCGCGCTCGAGGATGACCTCGGAATTGCCAAATGCACTTTGGGCCTCCGAGCGAGCACCACGCAGTGCATCCATGAATAGCTCGGAATGACTGACCAGACGCATGCCCCGGCCGCCACCTCCGGCGGTGGCCTTGATCATTAAAGGAAAGCCGACTTGCGCTGCTGCCGCCATCAAGGTGGCATCCCTCTGATCCTCGCCGTCATAACCAGGAATGCACGGGACGCCAGCCGCCTGCATCAGGCGTTTTGCAGCCGCCTTGTTGCCCATGGCGCGAATCGCCTCCGGCGAAGGGCCTATGAATACCAGGCCGGCATCCCTGCATGCCTCGGAGAACTCGGCATTCTCGGCAAGAAATCCGTAGCCGGGATGCACCGCGTCGGCGCCGCTGCAACGGGCTGCTTCAATAATGGATTCGATTCGTAGGTAGGATTCCGCTGGAAGCGGTGCACCGATCACAATGGCCTGATCAGCCTTTGTGGCGTGCAACGCCATTCTGTCAGCATCGGAATAAACCGCAACCGTGCGGTATCCCATCGCCTTTGCGGTGCGCATGACGCGTAGCGCGACTTCACCACGGTTGGCGACCAAGATCTTGCTGAAATTCGTCACTTTGCTCATGAGATATCCTGATTGCACACGCGGTTCATGGATAAGCCTCGCCCCCAGAACGGCTATCTGACGTTCAGGGGCGTGCCACCGAGAACTGCATCGCCTGCGTGTGGCGCGATCGAGCTTCGTGGCACACTGAAAGCACGAAAGAAAGGACTGCACGCGTGTCACGCGGATCAATCACGCCATCGTCTAGCAGGTGAGCGCTTGTCGTAAATACGTCCATCTGCCGATCGAAGGTGTCGACGATCCGTCTCTGCATGTTTTCCAATTGCACCTGATCCACGGCTACGCCCTTACGCCGGCTGGCGGTCTCACTGACTATCTTCATCGTCTGCGCCGCCTGCTCCCCCCCCATCACCGCCGTCCTCGCATTCGGCCACGAGAAACAAAAGCGGGGATGCAGTCCACGACCGCACATGCCGTAGTTGCCAGCACCGAACGATGCGCCGCAATAGATCGTGATCTGCGGCACCGTTGCATTGCTGATCGCCTGGATCATCTTGGCACCGTGTTTGATCATGCCGCCTTCCTCATAGACGCGCCCCACCATGAAACCAGTGATGTTGTTCAGGTACACAAGAGGCACGTCAGCCTGGCAGCAGGCTTGTATGAAGTGCGTGGCCTTTGCCGCACCGGCCGGATCTATAGGTCCATTGTTCGTGATGATCCCCACGGAATGCCCTTCGATTCTTGCATGGCCACACACTGTCGATGAACCGTAGCGCGTACCAAATTCGAGGAAATCCGAATCATCGACGATACGTGCGATCACCTCCTTCATATCCACGGGGCACTTGTAATCCACCGGCATAATCCCGAGCAGTTCCCCGACCGGGTAACAAGGCGCCGACGCCTTGCGTCCGGGGCTCTTGAGCAAGGGCTGGTCCCAATCGATCTTGGACAGTATGTCGCGAGCAATACGAATGGCATCCCGATCATCCTCCGCAAGATAATCACCCAGCCCAGAAACGCCCGTGTGCATCTCGGCCCCGCCCAACTCCTCCTCGGTCGCCTCCTCGCCGGTGGCCGCCTTCAACAACGGGGGCCCGGCAAGAAAGGCGCGCGACCGGCCACGCACCATGACGATGTAGTCGGAAAGCCCTGTCTGATAGGCGCC
Organism: Castellaniella sp. GW247-6E4; assembly: GCF_040276065.1. Lineage (NCBI taxonomy): Bacteria > Pseudomonadati > Pseudomonadota > Betaproteobacteria > Burkholderiales > Alcaligenaceae > Castellaniella > Castellaniella sp. GW247-6E4. The sequence continues at coordinate 188,118 of NZ_JBELOI010000003.1, forward strand.
GCCGGCGGTCGAGGATCCATGCGTGATCGTAATTACCGGCAGCCCGGCGGCGGATAACCGAGCCAGGTTGTAGAACAGGCTGCCACCACGTACGAATTCGTCCACCCGATAAGACATCAAATTCGCACCCGCGCTTTCCACCAGCTGTACATAGGGCAGTTTATTTTCCAGCGCCAGTTGCTGGGCCCGCAATTGCTTGTCCAACCCCTTCGGCTGCAATGCTCCAGCATCGATACCCGAATCAGAGACAAGCACCATGCAGCGCACACCCGAGACAAACCCGATACCCGCAATCAGACCACCGCCCGGGATGCTCTTATCGGGATCAGGCGTGTCCAGGCAATAGCCCGCTAACGATGACAGTTCCAGGAACGGCGTACCATGATCAAGCAACAGCGACAGCCTTTCGCGCGGTAGCAACTGCGCTCGCTTCTCGAACCTCGGCCTTGATTGCGCGGACGCATCGCGGACACGAACCTCAAGGGCACGGACACGCTCAACCAAGATCAGGTTGGCGGCCTGATTCGCCTTGAATTGTTCGCTGTCGGGAGAGATACTCGTTTGGATAAAAGGCATATTTGATCCATTCCGAACCCAGGCTTCCTCTGAAAATTGATTTCAGATTGGCCGAGGCACAAAGTGGCCAGCACGCCAACGCACCCTGAAAGAGATGCTCCATGAGGCGCCGCCATCGAATCCACTATAGGGGAATGAACATGCAGCATCTTGCGCAAAGATGCTGCCAAGATCGAATGTCGACATTAAGGCTATCCAACCTATTCCGCCAGAATATCGATATGCAGACGGTCAGACAGACTGTCCAACAATATGATGGCTCTAACCCGTCCAGGGCAGTCGTACGGGTGAGCCTAGCAACAGGCTAGGTGACACACATAGCCCATAATGCGGAATACACAGCTGCCGACTCGACTCATTCGGCGTCTTGGCCCCAGTGCGAGTCTCCTCGAATACACCGACCGCTTGCGCCAACAGCCCCACTGCTGCAACGAACAGTGCCGCTTTGATCCACTTCTTCGTCATCTCAACGCCCCTGTCAGATCGATCATGCACAACTTGTAAACGAAACCGCCCTGAAAGACGGGGTACCAGCTCAGACTAGTATGGGAGCCCGGAAAATACTTGTGAAAACCTGCTATGGCTGCGCAATGCGAGCGGCGGCCAGCATCGTGTCACCAAACCGCCCCAAATGATGATCAGCATCACCATGACTGGCGCCGATCACCGTGAGGCGCTTGAAGTAATGGCCGACTATCAACTCGTCGGTCACACCTATCCCGCCATGCAGTTGTACGGCCTCTTGGCCCACTAGACGCGCCGAACGCATGACCAGTGCCTTTGCGCCCGACGCGGCATGCTGTCCATCCAGAGCGGACGAATCCATTTTCAGTGCAGCCCAATGGCATATCGAGCGAGCCTCCTCGGCCGCGATGTACATATCCGCCACGCGGTGCCTCAACGCCTGAAAACTCGCTAGCGGCTTACCGAACTGCTGTCGCGTCTTCAGGAATTCAACGGTGATTTCTATCAGGGCCGACATGATGCCGACAGCCTCGGCACACATCGAGATATTGGCAAAAGCCAAGGCACGTTGAATATATGGCATTGCCCCCCCGAGCGGTCCGAGCAGGGCATTGGGCGGCGCGGCGACATTGATGAAACGGACATCCGCGGCACGCCCTCCGTCATGGGTCTGATAGTCGTGCAGCACAACACCCTTCGTGGCGCGATCTACGATAAAGAGCGAAATCCCGTTGCTGTCACCGGGTGCGCCTGATGTGCGCGCAGACACGATCAGCTTGTCCGCCATTGACGCTCCCAGCACTACCGTCTTATCACCGGACAATCGCCAGCCTGCGGACGTCCTGATTGCAGCGGTCGCCACCTGGTTCGGATCGCAGCGTCCTACAGGTTCATAAAGGGCCGCCGCCAACAACAAAGAGCCCGCCGCAATGGCCGGCAACAGACTTGCCTTTTGTACCGATGAGCCCGCATCCAGAAGCATTCCCCCAGACAGCACCACAGTCGAGAGCATGGGCTCCGACAGCAGCCCGCGTCCGATATTTTCCATCACCACTATCATGTCGACGGCGCCTCCGCCAGTTCCCCCGTACTCCTCGGGGAATGGCAGCCCAGCGATCCCCAGTTCCGCTATTTGCCGCCAGGCTTCGCGATGGAAACCATAGCGATTTGCACTCGGATCCCTGTGGTGGCGAATGCCATTGTGCCTGGCAACGAAGCGACGGAGCATGTCGTGCAGGGCTGTCTGTTCCTCAGTAAGATTGAAATTCACGACACCCCCTCATAGGCCCATGACCTGCGCGATGAGATTCTTCTGAATCTCGGTTGTCCCACCGTAAATTGTGGTCTTGCGCAAATTAAAGTAGCGGGCAGCAAGCCAGCGCACGGACTCTGGGAGAGTATTCTGATCCGCTGTCTCCTCGTTGGCGTCCGACGCTTCGACAGGGCGTAGATCAGGCAAACCATGGACACCGAGTGCGAGCAGTTGGGCTTCAGCGATGGCCTGCTGCAATTCGGTACTTCTGATCTTGAGCAAAGATGCCTCGGGCCCGGGCTGTCGCTCCCGCGCGACCGATAGCAAGCGCAGGCAAGTAGCCTCCAGTGCAATCGCGTTCAGTTCCAGCCACGCAACCCTGTCTCGAAAGCGGACATCATCGATGACGGCTCCAGTGAGCGCCCGCTCATTTATCACCAAATTCTTCAGCCGCCGTAACTCACGCTTGAGAGAGCCAATATCGGCTATTGCCGTGCGCTCATGGCCCAACAGGAACTTGGCATAAGACCACCCCTTGTTTTCTTCGCCCACCAGGTTTTCCGCAGGAACACGGACATTCTCCAGCCAGACTTCGTTGATCTCATGTTCCCCATCCATCGTGATGATCGGCCGAACCATGATGCCAGGTGCTTTCATATCAATGAGCAGGAACGAGATTCCTTCCTGCGGCTTGCCTTCGCTGCGGGTGCGGGCAAGACAGAACATCCAGTCAGCGTGCTGTGCATACGTGGTCCAGGTCTTCTGCCCATCGACGATGTACTCCTGGCCCGATCGCACTGCTCTCGTCTTCAATGACGCAAGATCTGATCCGGAACCAGGCTCGGAATAGCCCTGGCACCACCAGTCCTCGCCGGAGATTATCCCTGGTAGAAACCGGGACTTCTGGACTTCACTGCCAAACGCAATCAGAACCGGCGCGAGCATTCTCAACCCGAATGCAATCTGAACCGGTGCGCCCGCGAGGGCGCATTCCTCCTCAAAGAGGTGGCATCGCAACGGATCCCAGCCGGCTCCACCATATTCGATAGGCCACCAGACGGCTCCCCAGCCAGCCTGATGAAGTATTCGTTGCCAACGCACGAAGTCGCCCTTGGCCAAACAGCGGCCATGAATCACTTTGGCGCGGAGATCCTCGGGCAGATTCCGCCTGAGAAATTCACGCACATCACGCCGAAAATTTTCTTGATCAAACGCCACGTCGATTGTCACCGTGCTGCATCTCCATACTTGCGCAACCACTTGCCATAGGGCTAATCGTTATCCGTGATCCGACACCAGATACAACGCTCTGGCATCTCCTTCATGCGACTTCGAATAGTCCTGCGGCCCCCTGGCCACCACCGATGCACATCGTCACGACCACGTACCTCACACCGCGACGCTTGCCTTCGAGGAGCGCATGCCCGACCAGCCGGGTGCCGGACACACCGTATGGGTGGCCGACGGCGATGGCCCCCCCATTGACGTTCAGACGCTCATCCGGAATACCCAAGATGTCGCGGCAGTAAATGACTTGCACCGCAAACGCTTCGTTGATCTCCCACAACCCAATATCAGCCACGCTCAACCCGGCACGTTCAAGCAAACGCGGAACGGCAAGCACCGGGCCAATACCCATCTCGTCAGGTGCGCAACCTGCCACCGCAAATCCCCGAAAGATGCCAAGAGGCTGCAGATTCCGCCGCTCAACGAGTCTGGCATCCATGACTACGCAGGCCGCGGCACCGTCCGAAAACTGGCTGGCATTTCCCGCGGCAATGACCCCGCCAGGCACGACGGAACGGATCATCGACACGCTCTCGTAGGTGGTGTCGGGGCGTATGCATTCGTCCTTGGCGACAATAACCTCCTGGGTATAAATTCGCCCGGATATCTTGTCGGCAACAGCCATTGTTACGCCCATCGGCACTATCTCATCATCAAACTTGCCAGCCACTTGCGCAGCCGCTGCCCTCAACTGACTGCGGGTGCCGTATTCGTCCTGTTGCTCGCGCGAGATGCCATAGCGCTTGGCAACGATCTCAGCCGTCTGCACCATGCTCCAATAGATTTCTGGCTTGTGCTCGGCCAACCAAGGGTCGAACAACATGTGCCGATTCGTCTCGTTCTGCACGCAAGAAATCGATTCCACCCCTCCCGCAACTATCACCGGTACCTCGTCGACAATGACACGCTGGGCCGCGATGGCGATCGCCTGCAGACCAGAGGAGCAGAAGCGGTTCACCGTCATTCCCGCTGTGGCCACAGGCAGGCCTGCACGCAAGGCGATCTGGCGCGCGATGTTGTTGCCGGTTGCTCCCTCCGGACTTGCACACCCCATGATCACATCTTCAACTTCCCCGGGATCGATATTGGCTCGCTGCACGGCAGAATCCACCACATGCCCCCCCATGGTGGCACCATGCGTCATATTGAACGAGCCACGCCATGATTTTCCAAGCCCGGTGCGGGCAACGGATACGATTGCTGCTTCACGCACTATCACGCTCCAGTTTGTGTTCCGTTAAATGTCTTACCCTCAGCGGCCAACTGCCGCACCAGGGCAGCAGGCTGCCAGAAGGGGTCACCGCTTTCGCGGGCAAAGCGATCCATCGTGCGGGCGATGCCATACAGGCCAACCTCATCGGCATAGAACATCGGGCCACCACGCTGTCGCGGAAACCCATAGCCGCTCAGATACACGACATCGATGTCCGACGCGCGCTGGGCAATGCCATCCTCAAGGATCCTCGCTCCCTCATTGACGAGCGCGTAGATACAGCGCTCGACAATCTCTTTGTCGCTAACCCTGCGCGCCGAAATGCCCAGCGTATTGCGATGGCTGACAATCATGTCATCGACTGCGGGATCTGGCTTTCCATTTCGCCGCCCCCCTTCATAGGTGTACCAGCCTGCGCCTGTCTTCTGACCGAAACGACCCATCTCGCAAAGCATGTCGGGAATGCGGGAATACCTGACCCCCGGGGCTTCGGCTTGATGACGCTTCCGAATGACCCAACCGATATCGTTACCCGCCAGGTCGCCCATGCGGAACGGCCCCATGGCCATGCCCCACTTTTCCAACGCCCGGTCAATCTGCCAGGGTGTCGCGCCCTCTTCGAGCAGCAAACCAGCCTGACGGCTATAAGGGAAGAGCATCCGATTGCCAATGAACCCATCACAAACACCGGCCAGCACCGCCGTTTTCCCAATTTTCTGCGCAAATCGCATCACAGTCGCAAGCACATCCGCACCCGTGCGGTCGCCGCGCACTACTTCCAACAACCGCATGACATTGGCAGGACTGAAAAAGTGCAGACCCACAATATCTTGCGGGCGCTGCGTGATGGCTGCGATGCGATTCACATCCAGTGTCGATGTATTGGTGGCGAGGATTGCCCCAGGCTTGGCGACTTCGTCAAGCCTGCGAAAGACATTTTGCTTGGCCTCCATATCCTCGAACACAGCCTCGATGATGAGATCAGCTTCACCAAGATCGCCATACGCGAGTGTGGGCCGCAGCAGCGCCATACGGGCGTCCAGATCCATTTTGGACAGCATGCCCTTGCGGACTAAATTTTCGTAGTTGCCACGGATACGAGCCGTACCGTGTTCCAGCATCTCCTGTTTGGACTCCAACAGAACGACGGGGATGCCCACACTCAAGAAATTCATGGCAATGCCACTGCCCATGGTGCCGGCGCCGATCACCCCCACCACATCGATGGGGCGCGTCGTTTCAACCCCGGATAGGCCAGCCACTTTCGCGGCTGCCCGCTCGCTGAAAAAAGCGTGACGTAAAGCTTTCGATTCGGGTGTCCCAAGCAAACCGACAAAATAGTCACGCTCGACGCGCAAACCGTCATCGAAGGACATCGAGACGGATGCCGCTACCGCGTCAATACACCTGCGTGGTGCCGGGAGGCTCTTTGCGGCCCCACCGACGGCGTTGCGCGCGAACTGAAAGAAGGCCTCCGCATTCGGATGATGGACTGTCAGGTCACGCACACGTTGCAATGGCTTCTGGTCACGGACGATCTCGCGGGCAAAGGCGAGCGCGCCTTCAAGCAGATCGCCTTCGATCACCGAATCAAACATGCCTGCTGCTTCGGCTTGTCCCGCGGTTATCGTGGCACCCGAGAGAATCATATTCAGAGCCGCTTCCGCACCAATCAGGCGCGGCAACCTCTGGGTACCACCGGCGCCAGGCAGCAGCCCGAGCTTTACCTCGGGTAGCCCGACCACGGCCTCCCGGATGGCAATCCTGTAATGACAACCCATGGCGAGTTCCAGCCCGCCTCCGAGGCACAGGCCCCCAACGGCCGCTATAACGGGTTTTCGACAGGCCTCAATCTCGCAGATCACGGTCCGCAGGGACGGTTCAGCCAGGGCCAACGGTGTGCCAAACTCACGGATATCGGCACCGCCGGAGAAAGCTCGATCGTTGCCGACAAGGACCACGGCCCTGACCCGGCTATCAGCGATCGCCCGATCAATACCGTTAACAAGGCTGGAGCGCAGCTCGAAACTAAGCCCGTTGACGGGAGGATTATTCAGAGTAAGGATCGCAACATCATCGCGAATCTGAAAATTGGTACAACCCATTTGTGCTCCTGTTGCATGGAATGAAGGCTCCACAACTGATAAGACGCTTGCATGCGCCGTTCTTCAGCCCTGGCGTCCCACCCAGGACATCTCACGCGCGGGTCTATCCCACACCACAGCATGCCCTGGACGTCCTGTTGACACAGTCCCGGACCCCAAGTGCCCGGACTCCAGTGAGAGGCTCAGGTATCGGGAGGCATAAAACATCGTCCTGGGCGAAAAACCGTAGGCCTTCCTGATCGAGTGAGAGAAATGGGTGGAGTCCGGGTAGCCCAGCTCAAGCGCGATATCAGTAAGATTGGATTGATGCTTGACATACTCCAGCGCGCAGCGCACCCGCTTCCACGCGATGAAGCGACGGAAGGTAGTACCTATCTCGCTTTTGAACAGGTGCAGGAAGCGTGAGACGGAAATGCCTGAGATCGCAGCACAGGATTGGGCCGAGAAGCGCTCCCAGGGTTGATCCCGGATCATGGCCACGACATGCCCGATACGGGAGTCCAGGCCGCGGTGCAGAAACTGGGCGCGCAGTGCCACGTCCATATACTCCGCAATGCTGCCCTCGCCCGGCTCGTGCGCACGATCACCAAGATCAAGCGTGAGTTCCGTCATTCCGTCGATGATCTCCGCTAGATCAGCACAGGGATCGCTGTCGGCGGACATGCCGATGACACTCTTCATGTCGACAAACTCCGGTTCGATCAGCAGGACCCCGACACGATCGCAAGCTACGATCTGATGCTCAAGATATGGAGCCACGACGGCTGACTCCCGCTCTTCCCACTGCCCGTCATCCGCACGGAACCGAAAAGGTTCGCCGACAGCGAGGTAAACCGTCAACGAGCCAAGCGATCGTCGCGAGGTTTTTCCAAGCAACCCTAGATAGAACACGGCATCGGGTCTGATTACCATGATGCGATTATTCTCACGATGCTCCCGCGGCCCCTTTGCGCTCATAAGTTCCAGAGGTCGTTTCATTCTCAGCTCCTCGCCCCTATCCAGTTGCAGGGTTATTGCTATGGTCGAATCATCCTCGCTCGCCGGCCAGGAGACGGCTTCATGAAAAGCGCGAAAAATCCGGTTTTCTCCTTTCAGTAAAGGCGGCCACAGCTTCGGCGACTTCCGGCGCCCTGGTCCTTCCAACAAAACATGTCATCTCATGCTCTATCGTGCGCGCCACAATCTCGGCATCGTGAGCTTTCAGCAATTGCTTTGTCAGCCGAATGGATGCTGCCGGCTGGAGAGAGAGCCTGTGTGCTCTGGCCATGGCGAATTCGAGTAGGGAGGATGCGTCAACAATATCGTTAACCAGCCCAATTTCCCGTGCCAACTCCACTGAAAAAAATTCACCAAGCATCAATAATTCCGATGCGCGCTGGTGGCCGGCAAGACGCAGCAGGGTATAGCTGCTACCAAACTCAGGACACAGGCCGAGATTCACAAACGGAAATTGAAAACACGCCTCGTGGGATGCATATACAAGATCGCAATGGAGCAGGAGAGTTGCCCCAACACCAATGGCATGACCATCCACCGCCGCCACAATCGGCTTGGTGGCACCACTGATCTGCCGCATGAAGGCCATGATCGGATCAAGCTGTGCAGCCCGTTCTGGCGTTGAAGCGGAAAATTCCTGTATCTCGTGCCCAGCAGAAAAAATCCCGGTCTGGCCATGCAGCAGCAGCACACGAATTCTCGGGTCACGCTCGGACCAGGCCAGAGCCTCGCTCAAATCACGATAGACACCGGCGTTAAAGGCATTTTTCTTTTCAGGCCGATCAATCTCGATGCGCAGCACACCTTCAGCAAGCTCAGTACGTATAACCTGATCCACGCCACTCCTCCACACGTTGCTGCTGTTTCACCATCGCTGGCAAACTAGCTGAAAGGGCCTCACCCAACCATGCGGTCATGACCACTCCAGTAGGTGTCACGCACCTTTCTCTTCAGAATCTTTCCGACGGGGCTGTGTGGCAACTCCGAAACAAAATCGATGCTCTTGGGCGCCTTCACACTTCCAAGCCTGGACTTGCACAGAGCAATCAGTTCCTCTTGACTCACTGTTCTGCCCGGTCTGGTCTGCACGACCGCTTTGACTGCCTCGCCCCACTTGTCATCAGGCACGCCTATGACCGCGCATTCGTGAACCGCGGGATGCGAGGCGATGACCTGCTCAATCTCGGATGGAAAGACGTTGAAGCCCCCTGTAATGATGAGATCCTTCTTGCGGTCGATGATGTAATAAAAACCTTGTGCATCGCGATAACCGATATCGCCTGTGTGATGCCAGCCGAACCTGCTCACCTGGGCAGTCGCGTCGGGATTATCAAGATAACCCTTCATGACGAGGTCGCCCTGCACCACAATCTCGCCGACCATGTCGTCTCCAAGCAGTCTGCCCTCATCGTCCATGACCGCAACGCGAACAAACGGCGACACGCGACCACAGCTCCTGAGTCGCGATGGAAAATCAAGAGGGCGATGCTCCTTAGGCCCCATGAAGGTGATTGTCATGGGCGCCTCGGCCTGCCCATACATCTGTGTCATGACCGGCCCGAACACTTCAATGGCTTCACGCAATTTCTCCGTCGACATGGGTGCCGCAGCATAGATGAAGTACTTAAGCGACGAATAGTCGAAACTACGCACGTTTGGCTGGCTGAGCAGCATGTAGATCATCGTAGGCGGCAACAGCAATGTGTCGATCTGATGCTCACTCACCGACTTCATGATGGTCTGTGGATCGGGCTTTTCCAACACGACCGTGGTGCCGCCCAGCGCCATAAACGCCAATACCATAATCCCGGCGGCATGGGTCAGTGGCGCGGCAGCCAGGTAGACAGGAGGGCTCTCGAATGGCATGCATGCCAAAACGTTGGCAACGAAGGTGGCTATATTCCGGTGCGAAAGCATCACTCCTTTGGACTGCCCTGTCGTGCCCCCGGTTGCACCGATCGCAACTGTATCGGCTGCGTCATATGGCACAAAGAATGCACGGGCATCAAAAGGCTTGATCCAGTCGCTCAGTCCAACCCCGTTAGTGCCAATTGCATCGATACAGACGAAGGAGCGGATACCAGGGCACCGCTTGCGCAAGCTGGTCACCAAGTCCTCGAAGGCACTGCCGTAGAACAGTGTCTGAACACCGGTAAAGTCCAGAAAGTAGGCAATTTCCTCGGCCACGCTCCTTGGATTGATAGGAACCCAGATTCCACCAGCCCTTACCAACGACAATGCGCAGGTAAACGCCGTCGCATCGTTGTGACTGAGTACCGCCCCCACATCGCCCGGACAAAAGCCCTCTGCGCGCAAAGCGGAGCCGATCCGAAAAGTTAGATCACGCACGTCTCCGTAGGTGAATGTCCTCCCTTCCTGCAAAAAGCAGGGACGCTGCGCATCAAGACAGGCACCTCGATCCAGCAAGTCGATCAGGTTCAATGTGATGACTCCCAGCTATGCCAGATTCGGCAGCGGCCGACCCAGCCACTCTCTATAGAAGCCCTCGAGGTCCGGTTCAAAGTTGTGCACAATCGGATAACCCGGCGGCACCACCTCGACATCAAGCAGGCTACCGTCCAACGGATCGTAATATTCCCTCAACTCCATCCAGTCTGGATCGCCATAAGCCATCTCGGTGTACACCTTCTGGTATGACTCATGCGTATTGCGCACGTAGATCCTGGTTCCTAATTTCCAGTTCTTGCGGTAGTCTCCGAACTCGTGCCCGCTGAGGCTCTTGGTTATGATTGATCCGTCCGCCTTGCGCACGATAAAAAGCCGCGGCCCGAGGGGCAGCAGGATCTGATCATCCCAATCAACACGTTCCTGCAGCACTGCAATGTATTTGTCGAACCGATCAGCATCCTTGAAACTGCTCATCATGTCCTTCAGAACATCCCATGGCAATTTGCCATCGAGCAGTTCCGCAATCATGTTCTTGTCGTAGGTCGTCATTCAGCTCGCTCCTTGGGCTCACGGACTAGGCGCTGTCGGTCAGGGCACCCAAATATCATCATATTGTTGAGAACTGCGCTCAGGCGCTCCAGTCTTTTGAAAGACCCCAGAAGGCGACAAAATCCGAGTGCCATTTCTTACTTAGCTCACAACTTTCTTGGTACATCCGTTTGACTGGCGCAATAAAATCAAGCGACTGGACGCGTGGGCGTTCCTGTTCGATCCACTCGGCAACAGGCATGCTACGCGCCAATCGCTCATCGCGAATCGCCTGGCGGCGAGCCGAGGTCGCTTCTTGGTCGACATCCCATTGGCCATCTTTTCCCTGATGGGCCACGACACCATAAGCCGACTGGGCAAAGCGGGGCAGGAGCAAACCCTCGCTCAGATCGCTGGCAACCATTTTCGGATCGCGTTCGATGACATCGCCAAGACCGTGTCCGCCAAGCAGAATCGATAAATAGAGATCGTATTCCTCGTACGAATCGCTTAGGCGGTTCATCAGGTGGTCGCGCAGATGCTCGCCATTAACATGCGCACTGATGCCGCTTTCTTCCGGATTGCCATCTGCAACCGGATAGGGGAGGCCTTTTTCGAAGCGTTCCTTGAGATCAGTACGCCTGACATTGTGCCGGTAAGGATTGGAAGCCGGATAGCCGCCGAACAAACCACCCGAACAAAACACACGCGAATGGATAAGGTTGTACAGTTCCTGCCTCTGCGTGCCATGCAGCATGCGAACCGACTCCCACCCCGACCCGCCACGATACTTGCCCATACCCGCCGTACTCGGGCGCAAGCGGCGTCCAAGGTACATCAACGGCTCTATCAATTCCCAAGCTTCCACATCGCCCATATCCCCCTCGGGATTCCACATCGCAGCGCAGGAGTGCTCACCATCCTTCACGTAGCCGGCTGAAATGCCGACACAGCTCATCTCGAAATTGCTCCAAGCCATGTCCTGCCCGTAATGATTGATCCCACCACCCTGCGTCACATTACCTGTCAGCGGGATACCGGAAAGCACCTCTTCGACATAGCCGCGTGCAGTGAAGGCAATACCGAGTGCTCGTATCAGGCCCGTATAGGTGGGCACCAGATAACCCCAGGCGAGCGTGTTCGAGCAATACGGATTATCCGGATCGCCGAGCGAGCCATGTGGAATGTTCAATGTCGTAGCAAGATAGGCGCCATCGTTGACCTTGTCGTTTGGAATCAAGGTCTGCGTTAGCGCCACCCAGAGCCCCGCCTGCATCGCCGTCGGGGTGGCATTGAAAGAGTGATAGCCCCACTTGCTTGCACCCTCGAGACTGATGTCGAAGGTGCCATTCACTCCGATCTTGAGTTCCAGCGGCGCATGAATGAGGGTGTCGATGGCTGCATGCGGAGGCATGCGACCCACATCGATACTATGATTGAGATCGATGAAACTGCCAAACCTATATGTGCCTGGCACAGTCATGGATTTCAAGCTATTGATAAAGGAACGCCTGGTATCCTCAATCGCCTCACGGCAAAACAAGCGGAAGGCTTCAATGCCTTCACTCTCGATGAGGCTCAGCACAGCCTTGCGAATAAGGTGACAACCCGCGATACGGCATTTTTCATCAAGCACCCAATAAAAGGGCACCCTGGTAGCCGTCTGTGAGCGGATCTGATAGTCACGATGCAGCTCATCGTTGCTGCCGACCTTTTCAGCCGACAATATCCAGCCATCCTCGAAACGCGTGGTGCTGCCCATCGGCATGCCCGAAGGCTGTGCGGCCCCGACATCAAGTTCGTGAGTCACGCCAGCCGCCCAGGCAACCAGTTCGTTTTTCCAGAATATGGGTACGAACTGCTGCACATCAGCGGTATGAACATCCCCGATATGGGTGTCGTTGTTGATAAAGATATCTCCATCGGCGATTCCAGGATTCGTTTCATAACCACTACGAACCATGTGTTTGATCGCCTCGGACATCGTATGAATATGTGCCATGATGCCGGTGGACAGCGTGATCGAATCACCTTCCGGAGTGTAGAGACCGAAGCACAGCTCACCAATTTCACGCACGATCGGGGATGCAGATATATTCAAAGCTGTCTCGCGCGCCCCGACCAAGGCGCCGCGCAATCGTGATGCTATTTTCTCGAAGCGAATCGGATCAGCCGACTTGAGCGTCAATTCATGAATGCCCTGATACGAGCCAGTCTGACGAAATATCTGCTCACTATCCTCCAGCGCCTGGGCAAGCGACTTTCCCTGAAAGCCAATACCGGGGGCAACCGTCTGGTTGGACGAGTATTCTCTTAATTTCATATCCATCCTTTCCTAGGTGGAAAATTCAGCGATGACACAACCAATCGGTCAATGGATACTTGCCGGACCAGGCTTGACAACCGCATTCGTGTTCATATGAAAAATCCGATGCTCATCCAGGCGAGCCGAGCGCTCGGGAGGAATCAGCATCGTCGACGAAGGCGATTCGACCACGGCGGGGCCCTCGATCTCGCTACCCGCGGGTAATTGCAGCAGATCGATGATCATTGCGTCCATCCACTGAGCATTCCAATAGATTTTCCGCGAACCTTTTACGGCAACCTTCTTCCATTCATCGGGACCCGCAATTTGTTCGCGTGGAAGTATCGGCTTGTCGACCTCCGTAATGCCCCGCATGACCAGGCTGGTGATGAAATAGCCGAATTGTGGAGTGCGCGCAGCGAGCCCGTACACCTGCCCGTAAAGGCCTTCAAAAGCGTCACAAATGAGGTTCAGATCCTCAGCGGATTCAAGACGCTGTACCGGCGATGAGATCTCCAGATCGTTCAACTGGCCGTGATACAGCATGCGCACTCCCGGTTTGAATGTGATCAGATCTCGTGTTACGCCGCTCTTGGCGAAATCTTCGGCAACCTGATCGGCCATTTCACCCCATGCAGCAGTGATCGCATTTGCGAGAGCAGCACGCGCCTCGTGATCCATGGTTGGCAACAACGGCATATCAAGCTGGCGATCGACACGATATTCATAATCTCCGCAGGCGCATCCGAAAGCGGAAAATCCCGGAGCCCATGCAGGAATCAAGATATCCTCAAAAGCGATTCCATCTGTATAGCCGGCCACATGCAAGGGCCCGCCGCCGCCATAGGAGAGGCAAGTGAACGTTTCGGCGCCGTATCCTCTGCCTATGATCTGGCTGAGCAGGCTGTTACGTAAGTGATCCTCAAAAAGTTCCAAGACACCCGCTGCAGCACGGTACACGTCGATACCGAGCGGATTGGCAAGTTGGTCTTGTACATTGCGGATTGCGCGCTCACGGTCGAGAGTGATGTCACCGCCCAGGAAGAAATCCGGATTCACGTAGCCAAGCACCACGTTGCAATCAGTGATCGTGACGGTCGACACGTCTCCTTCGGGCCAACACGTGCCGATTCTCGAGCCAGCGCTGTCCGGTCCGATCTCAATACGGTTGTTGACTGGATTGACCCGCACGAAAGATCCAGTGCCCGACCCCACTGAATCGATGCGTACTAGCGGTATTGTCAGCAGGAACCGGGCAATATCCGGATTCTGCTTGATGGTGAACTCGCCATCGGTTATCAGCGCAAGATCGAACGACGTGCCACCGATATCCGAGCAAGCAATATTCCTGATGCCCATCTGGCCACCAAGATAGCGGGAGCCGATGACGCCCCCGATAGGACCACTGGTCAATGTGCATGCCAGCGTACGCGCTTCGGTGGAAACCGATCCGCCATGGCTCGCCATCACACGAATGTCAAATGCCCCCCCCGCATCCACGAGCCGACTCTTGACGTTACTCATAGTATTGCGCGAAGGCTCGGCCGCGTAGGCTTCAATGAGTGTCGAATTGAGCCGCGGGAAATCCTGGCGCATCGGATAGAGTTCGCTCGACAGAAACAATTTCACCGAGGCGCCACGGGTTTTGATGATTTCGCTTGCAATCGCCTTCACACGCTGCTCGTGGGCTCCATTCTTGTATGAGAAGATCAGGCATACGACGATTGCCTGCACCTCATCCTCGAGCAGGGCCTCGACAGCGAGACGAACCTCGTCGTCATATAGCGGGATCACCTCGCTGCCAAAAACATTGACCCGGCCACGCACGCCATGAATCCTGCTGCGGGGCACCAGCGGTTTATTGTGGCGATGAGTTGCCGTATGAATCCGATCAGAAAAACTATAGCCAAGATACGTCTGCACCCCGCGCTCCATGCGCAGGTAATCCTCCATCCCTCCGCTGACGATGATCCCCACCTTGTTGCCCTTGCGCTCGAGCAGGCGGTTCAGCATGGCTGTGCCAGAAAATATGCCGGTACGTATCTGGCTCAACCCCTCGGAGATGCCAAGATCCCACTGGCGCATCGCATCTTCCGCCGACTGCATGAACCCGATTGCTTCGTCCTGCGGCGTGCTTTGCGCCTTTCCGACGACAAACGCACCGGTGTCATCCACAACAAATGTGTCGGTCATCGTACCCCCGGCGTCAATACCCAAAATACGCGGCTTGCGCTTCATCCTGTCTCTTCCTTTACGGGCGTTGGCGTAATTCCGAATGCCCATGCTTGATACGACTCGAAAACCAGGTGATTCGGTTCAATAAAACACGACCCAATCCTGTCCTGACGCTTATGGTAGGTTCAAGCGCTGTCGAAGAAACCGTCTGAAGGGATAGATTTCGCGGTCTGCCTCCACCTATCCGAAAGAATAGGCGGAGCGCCATCCGTGCTGACAAGCAAACGTAGCGGCAAGGCCTCAGCGACTTCGCAAGGGAGTCCGTGCCGTCGGATCGCCCCATGCCATGCCACGGGGACCGCTCGAACCAGCATGACAACTTGACACAAGCTTCCTGCTAGCGCAGTGCGTACGCTTCCAGTCGTTCCGTGCTGTCAACGAGTACGCATTCAGATGGCCCGAGGAGGCTGTCTGGTTTGGGATGTCGAAAACGAAAAGCAGTCCCAGCGAAGGCTGTTTTTGCTGGATTTACGGTCCTATAGCTTGGCTCTGGGACAAGAAGGCGATAAAAAAATGGACTACTGCGATCGTTTTGCAGTCCACGTTTCCCACGCCCGACAAGCTACTATGCCCCGAGTGCAGCGATTTTCGCTCGGGATAGCCCTTCACAGGAAACGATATGACCTCCCTAAAAGGAAAGACCCTATTCATTACTGGTGCCAGCCGAGGCATCGGCAAGGCGATCGCACTTAGGGCCGCACGTGAGGGGGCAAATATCATTATTGCCGCAAAAACGAGCGAACCCGATCCGCGCCTCCCTGGAACAATCCATACTGCCGCCCGAGAGATACACGCTGCAGGAGGGAACGCGCTGGCCGTGGCTGTGGACATCCGGCACGAGCAACAGGTTGCTCATGCCGTCAGCCTGGGTGTCGCTGAATTTGGCGGTATCGATATACTGATCAACAACGCCAGCGCGATCGGCATCACAAGCATCCCTGAAACATCGCTAAAGCGCTACGACCTCATGATGGACATCAACGTCCGAGGTACATTCGTATGCTCGCAACTCTGCCTGCCACACTTGAGGCGCAGCAAAAATCCACACATCATGACTTTGTCACCTCCAATTGATCTGAATGCGAAATGGTTCGTCAACCACGCAGCGTATACCACATCAAAATACGCGATGAGTCTGCTGGTGCATGGGATGGCATCGGAATTCAGAAAATGGGGGATAGGCGTCAACGCCCTATGGCCCAGAACAGTCATCGCCACTTCAGCGCTCAATGTGGCCCAGGCTGGAGGCTCGCACTACAGCCGGACCCCTGAAATCATGGCTGACGCTGCTTACGAAATCCTGACCCGGGACAGCCGGCGAATAACCGGTAATTTTTTCCTTGATGAGAATGTGCTACGTGAAACTGGAGTCACGGATTTCTCGAAATACCTGACGGTTCCCGGTTCAGAGCCCACGACCGATCTATTCGTCGATCCCTGAGCCGCCATGCTGCCTACGATTGCCACAGATCGTTCAAACACAGCGCCTGGCCGCTTGCAACACATGAATCCCACGAGTGGGCTTCACCAGATCGTCCATTATGGGGTTACACGATGAGAAATCATTTCCGAGTCATGGCCCAGCACTGACCACTTGTGTTACGAGGAGGAAAAATTTCGTGCAAAACCACCATTTTGCTTGCGCCAAAATATTCAGTGCAATGCTGTGCCTGCTCATTCCCGCTCTGGGGTGGGCATTTGATGATCCGCTTGAAACTCCTGCCATGATGAGTGCCAAGGCCGCGACGTCGCCCATGCAAGGAATCGCTGTCGCAGGCTCCCACACCGTAGCGGTCGGAATACGAGGCCAGGTAGTGCTGTTTAATAGCGAGGGAGTTGCCTCGGCTCAGGCAGAGGTCCCTGTGAGCACGGATCTGCTGGCGGTGAGCTTCCCCACCGCCGAGCAAGGCTGGGCCGTGGGACACGGTGGTGTTGTCATTCATACGTCCGATGGCGGTATGAATTGGACCAAGCAATTGGATGGCCAACAAGCTTTCGCACTCGCCGTACATCATTTCCGACAGACCGGTGAGCCGGCAGCGGAACGCTTGTTCAAGCAGGAGGAAAGCCTGATGGAGGATGGCGGAACGCCTTCGTTCATGGGAGTGTATTTTAAAAGCCCAACCAGCGGCTATGTTGTCGGAACATTCAATCGAATTTTTCGAACAAAGGACGGCGGTAAGAGCTGGGTGCCCTGGATGGGTCATATAGACAATCCCGACGAATTGCATTTTCATGCAATAGCAGGCAACGGCAGCGAAGTCTATCTCGTCGGCGAGCGCGGCATGGTGTGGCGTCTGGACGCCGCTCGTCAACGTTTTTTGCCGATTCCAACACCGTACTCGGGAAGCCTGTTCGGCTTGGCCGTGATCAGCCCGGAAAGCTTGCTGGTGTTTGGCATGCGTGGACGGATTTATCGCAGCGAAAATGCGGGCACGACGTGGGACGAGGTGCCCAGTGGCACCTCCGCTGGCATTACGGCCGGTACCGTCCTGTCGAATGGAGACATCCTGCTAGCCAATCTCGCAGGCGGAATCTCGCTCAGTCGCGATGGCGGGCGGACATTCTCAGACGTGCAACCAAAGAGCCCCATGTCTTATTACGACCTCGTTGCACTGCCGGACGGTCACGTCGCAATCTCGGGATCCGAGGGCGTTCGGGTCGAGATAATCGGAAAATAGCCGATACAGTACCCCTATTGTAGACATGGAACTGAAATGATTGAAGTGGATGACATGAATAAATCCGAGCAGATGGCCGTCATCTCAAATCCCAAGGATTTCGATCAAAAATCTGGCAACCTCCTCGAGCGATTGATATTCAATAACCGACTTCTTCTGGTCATCGGATGCGCTATCCTGACGGTCATTTTTGGATTGAATCTAAGAGGACTGGAAATCAGTGCCAGCTATGAGAAGATGCTGCCTCAAAGCCATCCTTTCATTCAAAATTTTCTTGAATATCGAGGGGAACTGAAAGGACTAGGGAACTCCGTTCGTGTGGTCGTTACAAATCCCAATGGCGACATCTTCAATGCGGAATACCTCTCGGTCCTTGAGCAGATCAACGACGAGATATTTCTTTTGCCAGGAGTCAATAGGGCTTGGATAAAATCGATCTTTACACCGGTGGTACGCTGGTCGGAAGTGACGGAAGAAGGCTTCGACGGAGGCCCCGTTCTGCCGCATGACTACGATGGCAGTGCCAGGTCAATCGAGGACCTGCGAATCAATATCAATCGCGCGGGTGTCGTCGGCGATCTGGTAGCAAACGACTATGGGTCCAGCATGATCCAGATTCCACTGCTAGCATCGGACGCGCACGGCCAGTCAGTCGATTACGCTCAATTGTCGCAGGCGCTTGAGGAAATCCGGGCCAGATACTCATCGGTGGACGGCGCGACCGAACCCAAGGTGGAAATTCACATCATTGGATTCGCAAAACTCGTCGGCGACCTGATCGATGGGCTGGGCAAAGTCATGACGTTCTTTGGCGTGGCTGCCGCTGTCGCGGCACTCATCATTTTCTTGTACACCCGCTGTATCCGCAGCACCCTACTGGTGCTGGCCTGTTCGCTGATCGCCGTGATCTGGCAGTTGGGTATCGTGGTCGGTCTGGGGCATGGTCTCAACCCATACTCGATACTCGTACCTTTCCTGGTGTTCGCCATTGGCGTGAGTCATGGCGCACAGAAAATGAATGGCATCATGCAGGACGTAGGCCGCGGCATACACAAATTGGTGGCTGCCCGCTACACCTTTCGTCGCCTGTTTGTAGCCGGGCTGACAGCGTTGCTCGCAGATGTCGTGGGCTTTGCGGTCCTGATGGTGATTGATATTCCGGTCATTCGCGAGCTGGCTCTGACCGCCAGTCTGGGCGTAATGGTGCTTATTATCACCAATCTCATATTGCTGCCTGTACTATTGTCGTACATAGGGGTCAGCCCAATCGCCGCCAAGCGCAGCCTGAAAGAAGAGCGCGACGGAGCCAAAGAGCACGGAATCATCGCCGCGCTATGGTGCGGAATCAACCGATTTACTGAGAGAAGCTGGGCATCCGTAGCCATCATATTTTCCCTGGTTCTCGGTGTGAGCGGATTCATCGTTAGCACGGATCTGAAAATCGGCGACCTAGACCCTGGAGCTCCGGAGTTGCGGGAAGACTCCCGTTACAACCTGGACAATGCATACATCACTTCTCATTATGCAATTTCGAGTGATGTCTTTGCGGTCATGGTGAAAACCCCGGCAAACGGTTGCGGCACATACGAAACGCTGGTCGAAATGGACCGCCTGAGCTGGCTACTGCGCCAACAGTCCGGTGTGCAGCATGCTGCTTCCCTTGCAGATACCGTACGCAACTACACCTCGGGATCGTACGAAGGCAATCCGAAATGGTTGACGATCAGCGACAATCAACGTGTGCTTGATGCCCAAATCAGCAATGCGGCTGGCTGGGACTCAGAGTTCATCAATACCGACTGCTCATTGGTTCCTGTTCTGGCATATCTCTCTGATCACAAAGCGGAAACACTGGAGCGCGTCGCTGATACGGCAAGCGCGTTCGCCAAACACCATGATACCGATCAGCGGAAATTCCTCTTGGCAGCAGGAAACGCAGGAGTCGACGCAGCCACTAATGCCGTAGTACGTGATTCGAATCGGCTCATGCTGCTCTATGTATACGCCGCCGTGATCTTGCTCTGCGCCATTACATTTCGCAGTTGGAGGGCTGTCGTGGTGGCCGTCATGCCGCTCGTGCTGACATCCATCCTTGCCGAAGCACTCATGGTACAGCTCGGCATGGGAATCAAGGTTGCCACGCTGCCAGTTGTCGCGCTGGGGGTAGGCATCGGTGTTGATTACGCGCTTTATCTGCTGAGCGTTCAACTTGCGGTCCAGCGCGCGGGCCTCCCGCTACGAGAAGCCTACCGTAGGGCGGTTGGTTTTACCGGCAAAGTCGTGGGACTCGTTGGCATAACCCTGGCGGCTGGAGTGATTACATGGGCTTGGTCCCCCATCAAATTCCAGGCGGACATGGGCATCTTGCTGACTTTCATGTTCATCTGGAACATGTTGGGCGCACTGATATTGATTCCCGCGTTGTCACATTTTTTACTTCAAGGCGAAACTTCCGTAAGAACGCGGCACGATACAAGGACAAGCCCGGAAGAACAGGATTCCTCACAGCCCATTGTGACTGCCCATATCATCTAAGAATTGTAAATATCCGCCAATTACCGCTCAAGTTCAAATGACTTGAGAGCTAGCTAAGCAAGCCCAGACGGCGCGCAATAGCGACAGCCTGAACGCGATTCTTGGCGCCTGTCTTGGCGTTGATGTTCCGTAGATGGAACTTGATCGTCGCTTCAGACAAGAATAAGCGATCCGCAACCATCTGATTAGAGAACCCCTGTGCGACGAGATACAGCACTTGCATCTCCCGGCTTGAAAACTGCTCTCTGATATTGAAGGAGTCCGTGAATGGGACTCGCACCCCAATGCTCGAGGCACCAGGTCGACCACCTTGATTGCGATGCTCATCAAGGCGTCTCGGTTCTTCGAGAATTTTCTCGGCATGGATACGACACAAGATGCGGGTAATCGGCTCACCTTCGTCCAGTAGCGTCCGACGATAGCCTTCGCGCATGGCCAGCGAAACGACTTCACCCAGAATTTCGATGGCAGCCGCCTCGTCTCCCGAAAGCACTGTCGCCTTGACCAAAAGTACCCTGATGAGCAAAGCGCGGTGCGAGCGTTGCTTGGCTTCAGCTTGCCGCAGCAGGAGCTTAAGCCTCGCTTGAGCGGCATGATACTCGCCCTGGGCCAGCATGAGGCGGCACCGAACGTAGGAGGGCATTAAATGCTCGTTGGCGAAGGGACGCCAATCTTCGTAGCGCAACCAGTCGGCTCCCGCCTCTGCCAATTCAATTTGCTGTTCAGCATAGTTGAGGTCGCCGCTATCGATCGCGAGCCTCGCCCGCAAAAGACGCGCAGAAGCAACGATACGAGAAACCTCGCGCTTCTGCCCCAGGCGCTCAAGCGCGTCAACCCATTTGTGCGCACCGTCCCAATCCTGCCTGGCACGGTGAATTAGCGTCAGAGTGCGATGGCTTTGGATCAGGAAATCCCACATGCCGCTTTCGGTGATGCCCTCCAGGTGACAAAGCAGGTGTTTCTCGCTGTCACCGATCTGGTTCGTTTCGTACATCGCGTCAGCTAGATAAACGGCAGCAGCGACTGGGCCCTGGGAGTTTGGACTCATCCCCTCGGGCACGATGGACGCGCCCGTGAAATGCCGCAACGCCGCATGCAAACGCCCTTGCGCAAGCTCTGCCATCCCGGTCAGAAGCTGGTGGTGGATAAGACCGACCGCGCTATTAGTGCGCTGATGGCTTTCCCGGACGATATCGAGAAGCGGGGTCGTTTCGGCGAAGCGACCCGAGGCGATGGTTGCATAGGCCATAGCGCTTGCGACGATAGCCCGGCCAAACGGGCCATCGTTCGAGATGCGCGGGAGTTCCTCGACTCCCATGGTATAGGCATCCTCAAAGTGATCTGTGAAACCCAATAGCACAACCCGCATTGCCCGCAGATCGTCGGCGTGACACTGTTTTCCACCATCTGATGCCGCCAATCTAAGCGCCAACGACTCAAGGCGCGTTTGCGCCTCTGCATAGCGGTAGAGAAAGATCAAAGCCCAGGCGTACTTGATTTCGAGTGCGATGCGCGTCCGAAGAATCTCGGCGGGTAGCGAATCGATCCATCCAGCGATCGTCGCCATACGCCCGGCGTGAAGCGTTTCGTCAACGCCCTGTTCCATACGCTGCGCCGCATAGTCCATATCACCAGTAGTGAGAGCATGGCGCACCGAAGAAATCCACCAGCCTTGCTCAGCATGCCAAGCCGAGGCTCTACGATGTAGCGCGGAAGCGTCTAAGCTATGCGTACGCAACAATCGGCCTCGCAGAAATTCCGCAAACACACTATGGTAGCGAAAGCGCGTGCGCTCGCTGTCTAGCGGCATGAGAAAGAGGTTCGATCGCTCAATCTGTTCGAGCAGAAAAAGGCTGTCCTGCCGACCAGTCACCATATCGCAAAGCGGGGCGGAAAGTTGATTGAGAATGCAGGTTTCCAGCAAAAAAAGGCGAATATCCTCAGACTGGCGAGAAAAGACGTCATCCGCCAGATAATCTGTGATACCTGCCGAGCTGGTGCTGAGCGCATCCAGCAGCGACCCTGCACTCTGCCCAGCCGCGAGAGAAAGCGCGACAAGCTGCAGGGCCACGACCCAACCTTCAGTATCTTTCTGGAGTATATGCACCTCATGGTCAGAGAGTGCAAGCCCTCTGGTGGTGCGGAAAAACTCCCGCGTCTCGTCCTCCGAGAATCGTAAGGCACCCATCGAGAACTCAATCGCCAGACCTCTTACGCGCAGACGGGCGAAGCCAACCTCAGGTGCGCGTCGAGAACCAATGACAATCTGTTGATGCATGGGGAGTTGGTCAGCAAGCCGACGGACCGCTTCCAGAACGCGCTCGTCTGTAATGTACTCGAAATCATCCAGGAAGAGAACAAAAGGCACCTCGAGATTTGCCAGAGAGTCGATCAGCTCAGTCACAATCCCAAGAAAACTCCTCACTTGATCAGGACCATAGGAACCAAGTATGGATTCCTGGCCAAGCTCCGGCACGATCGGTGCCAACGCCGCGACAAGATAGCCCAGAAAGCGCGCCGGATCATTGTCGGCTTCATCGAGCGTAATCCAAGCCGTGGCGGTTTTGTTATTTTGCAGTTGCTCTCGCCACTGAGCCAAAAGCGTCGTCTTTCCGAATCCTGCCGGAGCATGCACCACGATCAGCTTGGCTGCTGGGAAGAGCCCCGAGCCAATTCCAAGCCGATTACGCACCAAGAGTGCGGCTGGGGAAAGTGGCGGCAAAAGCTTGGAGAGTCGCAGATTCATTGGCACCGAAGTAGATATATCCAATGTGCCACCGATGGCGGGGGATACTCCAGCAGTGTAACCGGTCAGCAAGCCATGCCGCATTTACCCTTACTCCTCTTATTGTGATCCAGTCCAGCTGCATGCAGACCAGGAAAACTGACGCTACTCATTGCATCTCGAACGACACCCAGGCATCATCTATATTCAGAAGGCCCCTCTGCGGTCAATGACCGCACCCCCGGCACCGCCGGCGCTTATGCGGGGATGGCGGTACACTAGTGAGCTGTAGCTCTTCGTCCGCACGTCATGGCCTCCACCTCTCGTCACACCCACCTCTCCCGCCCCTCCCGGTCCCTGATCGCCTTGGCCGACGCGCTGGCGCGCTCGGGCAGCCGCATCGAGGACGAGTATTGGGAACGCCAGATCGGCGTCCTGCTGGACCGCGCGCTTTCGGGCAAGCCCGGACGCACCGTCGAATCCGCCCTCGACCACCTCATGGACGCCCAGTCGCAGGCCTACGAGGTCCTGGTCGAACAGGCCGAGAACCGCTCGGAATCCCTGCGATTCACGCACCAGGGCCAGACCTGGGACGCCCTGCTGTTTTCCGCCCCCATCCTGGCCTGGACGCGCTACAAGCTGCCTGAGGGCGGGCTGATCGCGTCACAGACGCGCGAACTGGAAGCCCTGCTGGCCGACTCCATCGCGGCGCCAGGCGCGCACCTGGCGCTGCTGCCCGAGCTGGTCCGCTTCGAGCGCCTGCCGCAATCCTTCCACGAGACCCGCGCCTGGACCCAAAGCCTCGCGCTGCGCGCCCTGGGCAGTGGCCAAGGCGCGCCGGTCCAGGGCGATGCCGAGCAACCCGACAATCTGCTCGCCGACGTGCTGTTCCTCGTGGGGGCGATCGCGGTCCCCGAGGGCGAGCCGCTATTCCGGTGGCAGGATGCCCGCGCCGAGCGCCCCGGCGAGCTGCGCGAGGAATCCTCGATCCGCTGGGGCGCGAATTGCGCCCGGCTCCTGGATCCGGCGTTCACAGGCTGCCAGGTCGAGTATCTGCAGCCCGAGGCCTACTACACCAGCACCCGCCTGGCCGACCAGCGCATCCGCCCGCTCTCGATCAAGGCCGCCGTGACCTGGCTGCAGACCGCCGGACACATCCCCGCCAAGGATCTGCGCGCGGCCATCGTCGCCTGCGGGGAGCAAAGCATCGAGGAATACCGGGTCGGGTTCTGCACACGCGAGAACAACGACGTCATCTATGGCTGTGTCTGGCCGGCCCTGAGCCGCGAGGAGGCCTCGCCAGAGCCCGGCGCCGACGGGCAGGTCAACACCTGGGAAGAGATCGCCGCGCTGCTGCGCGAGGAAGGCATCCAGGACGTTCGCCGCCTGCCGGGCGTGCAGGCGCTCGAATTCTGTGACGACTGCGGCACCCCTTACTTCCCCAATATGCTGGGTGAAATGCAGCATCCCGAGCTGCCCGAGGAAATCGACCCGGAGCCCATGCATTTCCATTAAGGTCCGCCAAGACCGCCAGGAGGCATCGCTCCGATGACCCGACCGGCCTTCGACGTGTTCTGCCGGGTGATCGACAACCTCGGAGACGCCGGCGTCTGCTGGCGTCTCGCCGCCCAGCTCGCCGCCGCGGGCCACGCCGTCAGGCTCTGGATCGATGACCTGGCGCCGCTGGCGCGGATCCTGCCCGAGATCGACGCCTCGTCGACAGACCAGACGATGGCGGGCGTCCGCGTCCTGCCCTGGGCGGGCGCCGAAACGGCCCTGCCGCCCGCGGACGGCGTCGTCGTTGAGGCCTTTGCCTGCACGCCGCCCGCAGCCTACCTGAGCGCCATGGCGGGTCGCGGCTGCCTCTGGATCAATCTCGAGTACCTCAGCGCCGAGGACTGGGTGCGGGGCTGTCACGGCCTGCCCTCGCCCCAAGCCAACGGAGTTCCCAAGTATTTTTTCTTTCCCGGTTTTGCCCCAGGCACCGGCGGGCTGCTGCGCGAGCCCGGGCTGATCGCCCGGCGCGATGCCGCGCGGATGATCAGCCGGCGGCACCGTTTGCACGCCCTGACCGGCCGGGATTTCGGCGACCTGGCCGACGAGGCCCGGGTGGTCCTGCTATTTTGCTATCCCGACGCCCCTCTGGCGGGCCTGCGGCGCGCGCTCGCGACCGATCCCCGCCCCACTCTGCTGCTGGCGCCGGGCGCGCTGCCCGACGGCCTGGCCGACGAGGACAGCCTGCACGTGCAGGCTGTCCCTTTCGTGCCTCAACAGCGCTTCGACGAGTTGCTGTGGTGCTGCGACCTGAACCTTGTGCGCGGCGAGGACTCTCTGGTGCGCGCCCTCTGGGCGGGCACCCCGCTGCTCTGGCACATCTACCCCCAAGCCGACGACGCGCATCTCGACAAACTGGAGGCCTGGCTGGCGCTCGCGGCGCTGCCACCGGCCGCCGCCGACGCGGTGCGCGCCTGGAACGGCCACGACGACGCGGCCTGCGCACAAGCCCTGGTGGAGGCCCTAGCGGCACCGAGATTCGAGGCCTGGTCCCAGCGCAGCCGGCAATGGTCGGACGCGCTGTCGGCGCACACGGATCTGGCCCAGAATTTGTTGGCGTTTTGCATGCGGTGTCGCCAAACGAGTTAGAATAGAGAGTTAATATTTGTCAGCCGTGCTCCGCACCCCACGGGGCAGATCACCCCGGAGTCCTTTCCCCTATGAAAACCGCACAAGAATTGCGCGTCGGCAACGTCGTCATGGTCGGCAGCGATCCCTTGGTCGTCCAAAAGGCCGAATACAACAAGTCGGGCCGCAACTCCGCCGTCGTCAAACTCAAATTCAAGAACCTGCTGTCCGGCAGCGCCAGCGAGTCCGTCTACAAGGCCGACGAAAAATTCGAACAGGTCGTGCCCGACAACAAGGAATGCACCTATTCCTATTTCGCCGACCCGATGTACGTGTTCATGGACGAGGAATACAACCAGCACGAGGTCGAGGCCGACAGCATGGGCGAGGCGCTGAACTACCTCGAGGAAGGCATGACCGTCGAGGTTGTCTTCTACGAAGGCCGCGCCATCTCGGTCGAGCTGCCCACGATCATCGTGCGCGAGATCTCGTACACCGAGCCGGCCGTCAAGGGCGACACGTCGGGCAAGGTCCTCAAGCCCGCCAAGATCAACACCGGCTACGAGCTCGCCGTGCCGCTGTTCTGCAACATCGGCGACAAGATCGAAATCGACACGCGCACCAACGAGTACCGCAGCCGCGTGATGTAAGTCCGAAGGCACCAAACAAAAGAACTCGAGTCCTTGAAGGACGGCCTCGAGTCCGGCACAGGCAGGCCCACCTGATATCCAGTCGGCCGGCATCACCCGCCTGGCGCTCGCCTACTGCAGGCGGTCGTCGTCGAGGATGTCGGGGATGGGCATGATCGAAACCCCATCCTCGAGCAGCTCCTGGCATTCCTCGGCCGTGGCGGTGCCGCGGATCGCGCGATGCTCGATCTCGCCCTCGTGCATGCGCCGCGCCTCGTCGGCAAAGCGCGCGCCGACATCATCGGACTGGCTGACGATCCGGCGAATATGGCGCAGCACCTCGGCCTGCAACTGGGCCAATTGCCCGCCCGAGGGCGCCATGACCGTGGCCCGCGCCCCAGAAGGCGCCGCCGGCGGCGCGACATCCTCGCGCTGGGCTTTCAGGTGGCTGACATTCAGGTGCGGGGCCGAGACGCGACGAGTGATCTGCGAGCTCTGGCAGATGGGACAGCGCACGAGCCCCCGCGAGGCCTGGCCCTCATAGCTTTCCAGCGAGGCGAACCAGCCTTCGAAGAGATGATCGTGCTCACACGAAAGGTCGAATACTTTGAGTGCCATGATCAGCAAATGGGGGTGGCCGCGCCGGATTCAAGGGCCGCCCAGCAGCGCCACCGCCATTCCCAGGGCGCGACCGCGTCCGGTCGCGCCCACAGGCCCAGGCGCTGGGCGCGGGCCTTGTCCTGCAGCCCCGGCAGGACGGCATCACGCATATATTTTCCACCGCCCTGCATATTGGCCCAGGCCATGCCCGCAGCGACCAGCCGCCGGCTGGCGGTCTCACCCCCACCCAGCGGCAGATCGCAGACATGCCGTTCGTAGCGGTCGCGCTCGTAGCACGCGAGGGTGTAGGTGCCGCCGGCAATCTGCTCGGCCAGGGCCTTGCGCGCGGCTTGGCCAAAGGGCTGCCCGGGGCGATCCCGCCCATGCGAAGTCTCGGGCGCATCGATGCTGGCGAGGCGGATGCGCTCGCGCGCACGGCCCACGAGCAAGGTCAGCGTATCGCCATCGGACACGCTGACCACCCGGCCCGTCAGCGAATAGGTCTGCGCCGGCGTCGCACCCTCGACACCCAGCCCGAAGGCCGTCGCCCCAAGGCCCACGGCAAAGGCCACCGCCAGTAGCCATCCCGCCGCCCGCCAGCGAATCTTCCGCCCGACCGGCCCCCGGCTCCGTATCCTCATGCCTTTCATCACCCCGTCGTTAATCCGGCCAGGCCCGCCGCAGCAAGGCATCCGAGGCCAGCATCGCCGCCTGGGCGCCGTACACGCGTCCGCCCCCGCCGCCCAGGCGACTGTCGACGAAGGCGCGCGCCAGCCAGTCCGGCGCATGGCGCAGCAGCAGGTCGGCCTGCACCAGCAGGACCAAATCCTGCGCAGTATAACGGGCCGCCGCCTGCTGTTCGTCCTCGGGACGCCGCCAGGCCTCGAGCAGGCGCTGGGCAGCCGCCTGGACCGCTGTCTCGCCCGGATGCGCCGCCGCCATGCCGGACACTGCCCGGCCCACAGCGTCCGGGGCATGGCGAGCCGCGCGCAACACGTCCAGGCACATTACATTGCCCGAGCCCTCCCAGATGGAATTGACCGGCGCCTCGCGATACAGGCGGGCCATCGGGCCGTCCTCGATGTAGCCGTTGCCGCCCCAGACCTCCATGCACTCGCCCGCCGCCTCGATCGTGCGCTTGCAGATCCAGAACTTGGCGGCCGGCGTCAAGAGGCGGCGCAGGGCATGCTCGTCCTCGTCCACGGGCGCGTCGAAGGCCCGCGCAAGGCGCAGGGCCAACGCGGTGGCCGCCTCGGATTCGAGGGCGAGGTCCGCCAGGACCTGGCGCATGAGGGGCTGGGCGATCAGCGGCCGCCCGAAGGCACTGCGATGGCGGGCATGGTGGATAGCCTGGACCACCGCCTGGCGCAGCAGCGCGGCGCTGCCCAGAACGCAATCCAGGCGCGTATAGGAGGCCATCTCGACGAGCGTGCGGATGCCACGCCCCACCGGCCCCACCCGGCGGCCCATGACACCATCGAATTCGACCTCGACGCTGGCGTTCGAGCGGTTGCCCAGTTTGTCCTTGAGGCGCTGGATGTGCATGCCGTTGCGGCGACCGTCCTCGCGCCAACGAGGCACATAAAAGCAGCCATGGCCCTCCTCGTCGCGCGCCAGAACCAAATGCGCATCGGACATGGGCGAGGACAAGAACCACTTGTGCCCGCTCAAACGATACCAGCCGTCCCCCTCGCCAACCGCCAGGGCGAGGCTGGTGCTGCTGCGCAAGTCCGAACCGCCCTGCCGCTCGGTCATGCCCATCCCGACCATCATGGAGGCCTTGTCCGCCAGCGGGCGATCACGGCCGTCGAAGCGGCGTGAATACAGCAGGGGCCGCAGGGCCGCGAACCACGGCTCGCAGGCCAGCAGGGGGATGGCCGCCGAGGTCATGGTGGTCGGACACAGCGACCCGGCCTCGACCTGGCCATGCATCAGGTAGCGCGCGGCGCGGGCCACATGGGCCCCGGGGCCGGGTTGCGACCAGGCGCTGCAATGCATGCCCTGGGTAAACGCCATGCCCATGAAATCCGCCCATCCGGGGTGGAAAACGACCTGGTCGACGCGCACCCCCCTGCGGTCGTAGGCCCGTAGTTCGGGGCCGTGCCGATTGACCTCGCGGGCGAGCGCCAATGTCTCGCCGTGGCCCAGCAGCGCGCCATAGGCCTCGAGCCCGGGCTCCTCGGCGCCCGCACCCTCTCGCCTCACCCCTTCGCGCAAAGCAGCGTCGCTCAGGTACAGGTTGTAGTCGGCCAGGTCGGGAACCTGGTTGTCGACCTGCTGCGTGCGCGGCCCCTCGCCATCCAGTGACATGGTCACCTCCATCAGGGTCCGTCCGATACCCTCGGACACTCCCAGTCTACCTGCGAACGCCCGTCGGGACCATCGCCGCAAGGCCACTGGGGGATACAATCAGGCGGCACGCGGGCCGGCCCCGCGCGCCCGGTCCGCCTGGAGACCGGAAGCGCCCCCGCCCGAACCATCCATCCACCCTTTCACGGAGATTCCCCCATGTCGATCCGGACCATGCTCATTGCCGGCGCGCTCCTCCTCGCGCTGGGCGTCGCGGCGGGTGCTTTCGGTGCGCACGGCCTCAGACGCATCGTGTCCCCCGACCTGCTCGAGGTCTGGAAGACCGCCGTGCTGTACCAATTGATCCACGGTCTGGGCCTGCTGCTGCTCGCCGCGCTCGCCCGCTCGCTGGACGCCGGTCTGGCCACCTGGGCCGCCGGACTGATGCTGGGCGGCGTCCTGGTGTTTAGCGGCAGCCTGTATGCGTTGACCCTCTCGGGCGTGCGCGTGCTGGGCGCCATCACCCCCGTGGGCGGCGCCCTCATGATCGCCGCTTGGGCGGTTCTCGCCGTGGCGGCCTGGCGGGCCGCGCCGGGCTGAATCCGGACACCCCCGCCGTGCCTATAATAGGGGCAGGTCTTTCACCGGATATGCCATGCCCACCGATTCCACCGAGGACCCGGCCGCGCTGCGCGACTGGCTGCGCGCCCTGCCCAAGGCCGAGCTGCACCTGCACATCGAAGGCACGCTCGAGCCCGAGCTGATGTTCGAGCTGGCCTCACGCAATGGCATACGCCTGCCCTATGCCGACGCGCAGGCGCTGCGCAGCGCCTACCATTTCGCCGACCTGCAATCCTTTCTCGACCTGTACTATGCCGGAGCCGGCGTATTGCGTACCCAGCGGGACTTCCACGATCTGGCCGCCGCCTACCTGGCGCGGGCGCACGCCGACGGCGTCGTCCATGCGGAAATCATGTTCGATCCGCAGACGCACACCGCGCGCGGCGTTCCGATCGAAACCGTGTTCGCGGGCCTGGCCTCGGCCCTGCGCGAGGCACGCGACACCCTCGGCCTGACCAGCCGCCTCTTGCTGAGCTTCCTGCGCCACCTGCCCGAGGAGGACGCCCTGCGCACACTCGAGCAGGCCCTGCCGCTGCGCGAAGCCTACGCCGACCTTTGGATCGGCATAGGCCTGGATTCCGCCGAGCACGGCAATCCTCCAGAGAAATTCGCACGCGTCTACGCACGCTGCGCGGAACTGGGCTTTCGACGAGTGGCCCACGCGGGCGAGGAGGGTCCGCCTGAATACGTGCGCGGCGCCCTCGAGACGCTGGGCGTCGAGCGCATCGACCACGGCGTACGTGCCAGCGAGGACCCGGCGCTGCTGGCCGAGCTGATTCGACGACGCATCCCGCTGACGGTATGCCCCTTGTCAAACCTCAAACTGGGCGTGGTCGACGATCTGCGCCGGCACAATCTGGCCCGGCTGCTACGCGCGGGCGTCATGGTGACGCTGAACTCGGACGACCCCGCCTATTTCGGCGGCTACGTCCTGGACAATTACACCGCCAGCGCCACGGCGCTGGACCTGGACCGCGACGAGCTGGCGACCCTGGCGGCCAACAGCCTCCAGGCGAGTTTCCTGCCGCAGGCGGACAAGGCCCGTCTGCTCGACCGCCTGGCGCGAGCGGTGGCGCGGCCATGAAGACCGCAAGCCTGGAAAAGCTGCGTCACGACTTCTACGACCGCGACGCGGTGAGCCTGGCTCAGGCCCTCATCGGCAAGCTTCTCGTCCACCACGTTGCCGACGACGCGCGCATCGGCCGCATCGTCGAGGTCGAGGCTTATCTGGGGCCCGGCGATCTGGCAGCCCATACGGCGCGCGGCCCGACCCCACGCACCCGCGCGATGTTCGGCCCGCCCGGCCACGCCTACGTCTATCTGGTCTATGGCATGCACCACTGCATGAATGTGGTGGCCGGCCCCGAGGGCAGCGGCACGGCGGTGCTGCTGCGCGCACTCGAGCCGGTCACGACAT
Source organism: Castellaniella sp. GW247-6E4 (assembly GCF_040276065.1). NCBI lineage: Bacteria > Pseudomonadati > Pseudomonadota > Betaproteobacteria > Burkholderiales > Alcaligenaceae > Castellaniella > Castellaniella sp. GW247-6E4. The sequence continues at coordinate 219,608 of NZ_JBELOI010000003.1, forward strand.
TGCCCTGCGCCACCAACGGCCCGGGACGCCTGTGCAAGGCATTGGGCATCAGTCTGGCGCATTACGGCCAGGACTTGTGCAGCGACAGCCTGTATCTGGCCGACGATGGCCTGAGCCTGGGCTACGACATCGCGCGCGGCCCCCGGATCGGCGTGGACTACGCGGGCGAATGGGCGGCCAAGCCGCTGCGGTTCTATGCGGACGGACACCCCTGTGTCAGCCGTGCACCGGGCAAGCGCAGGCACTGAGGATCGGGTCGGAAATACCGACCCCATATCCGGGCACACACGAAACACCATCGATATAGAACTGATTTAGTACTGATCTAGCGGCATCGTCGCATATTTTCAACAATACGCATAAAAACAGACGGGTTCGCCAAAATCTTTTGATCTAGATCAATCTAGGGTTATCCCCTATTATCTACCATGGCACATCGACGATGCATTTCGATGGTGGTCCATGCGTTGCTTTCCCAGGTTTCTCCTCCGTTGCGGCCGCCGGCTGGCACAGGCCGCGGCAATCGCAGTCCTGTCCCTGGGCCTGTGCACCGCGCCCGCCCACGCGGCATCGCGCCTTGGCGACTTCCTGCAAACCATCGTGCCGGCGGACATTTTCCCAGGCGCCGACCGCTTGGGCCCGCCAGAGGGCAAACCCACTGTCGCCCGAGCCTACGCGGGCGAACGCATGCTGGGCTACGTCTATCTCACGAGCGACATCGTCAATACGCGTGGCTATTCCAGCAAACCCATCGACACCCTGGTCGGCCTGTCGCTCGAGGGTGAGATCGTGGGCGCGCGGCTGGTCGAGCACCACGAGCCCATCGTCCTCATCGGCATCCCCGAATCCAAAGTCGAAGCCTTCATCCGAGGCTACGTTGGCCTGAATTACGTGAAGGCGCCACCGCGCCCCGGCGCCCCGCCACCGGTCGACATCATCAGCGGCGCGACCGTCACCCTGATGGTGATCGGCGACAGCATCACCCGCTCGGCCTTGTCCGTCGCGCGCCAGTACCGGATCGGTCTGGCCGGCCAGGCCGAGGCCCCGCCCCGGCCGCGCCGCGAGGTCAATACCGCGCTGGACGAGATCCAGTCCTGGGACCAGTTGCTGCAAACCGGCGCCGTGGCGCAGATGCGCCTGACGGTCGACGCGGTCAACCGGACCTTTGCCGACACCGGCCGCCAGGGCGCGATCGAGCGCCCCGAAGCGGGCCAACCGGACGACACCTTCATCGATCTGTATGCCGCGCTGGTCAGCGTGCCCTCGATCGGCCGCAGCCTGTTGGGCGACGTGGAGTGGGCCTATCTGCGCGACCACCTCAAGCCCGGGCAGCAGGCGATCCTGGTCGCCGGCAACGGCCCCTATTCCTTCAAGGGCTCGGGCTACGTGCGCGGCGGCATCTTCGATCGCATCGAAGTGATCCAGCAGGACGGCAGCTTCCACTTCACCGACCTGGACCATCAGCGACTGGCCGATCTGATGGCCGCGGGGGCCCCGTCGTTCAAGGAAATCGCCCTGTTCACCGTGCCCGCCAGCGCCACCTTGGACGCTGTCGAGCCCTGGCGCCTGCAGCTCCTGGTGCAACGCGTGATCAGTGTCAAGGAAAAGGCCTTCGTGACCTTCAATCTGAACTACGCCCTGCCCGACGCCTACACCCGGCCGGCCGCTCAGCAGGTCCCGGCATCCGGCGCCACCGACGCGGCGGCCTCGCTGGAGGACGACGCCCAGAGCGCCGCCCGCGACGCGGCCGAGACCGCGCCCGCGCTGTGGAAACAGATCTGGCGCGCCAAGACTGGTCAAGTCGCCACCGTGCTGGCCGCCCTGCTGCTGCTCGTGGGGGTGTTCTTTTTTCAGGACCAACTCACCAAGCGCGAGGTGTTCTACGAGCGCTTCCGCCTGGCCTTTCTCGCCTTCAGCCTGGTGTGGATCGGCTGGTACGCCCAGGCTCAGCTCTCGGTGGTCAATGTGCTGACATTCACCACCGCCCTGCGCTCCGATTTTCGTTGGGAATACTTCTTGATGGATCCCGTAGTGTTCATCCTGTGGGTGGCCACCGCGATATCGCTGGTGTTCTGGAACCGGGGTGCCTTCTGCGGCTGGCTCTGCCCGTTCGGGGCGCTGCAAGAGCTCACCAACAAGATCGCGCGGCGGCTGCACGTGCCCCAAATCAAAGTTCCGCACGGCGTCAACACGCGTCTGGCGGGCCTCAAGTACGTGATTTTCCTCGTGCTGTTTGGCTACTCGCTCTACGAGCTGGGGCTGGCCGAGCAACTCGCCGAGATCGAGCCCTTCAAGACCGCCATCATCCTCAAGTTCGTCCGCGACTGGCCCTTCGTGGTCTTCGCCGCGGCGCTGCTGGTGGCCGGACTGTTCATCGAGCGTTTTTACTGCCGCTACCTGTGCCCCCTAGGCGCCGCGCTGGCCATCCCGGCGCGGCTGCGCATCTTCGACTGGCTGCGCCGCTACAAAATGTGCGGCAACCCCTGCCAGCGCTGCGCAGTGGACTGCCCGGTACAAGCCATCGCCCCCGAGGGGGACATCAATCCCAACGAGTGCATCCAGTGCCTGCACTGCCAGATGCTGTACCACCACGAACAGAAATGCCCGCACCTGCTGCAAAAGAACGCCAAGCTGCAGCGGCGTAAAGCGCCGCCGGCAGCGGCAGGCGCGGCGATACCGGGCGAGACCATTGCGCGCCGCAGCCCCACCGTACGCCCTCGCCAACCCGGCGACGGCCAGCCAGTTTCATCGAACCCATAGCCTGGGAGAGGCGGGCAGCCGTCCGCCCGAGGCTATGCAAACCCAGGGAGAGCACCATGTCTGACCACAATCCTGAGAAGCCCGGCCTGAGTCGCCGGAACTTCCTCGGCACCGCAGCGGCCTCGGGCGCCGCCGGCCTGATCGCAGGCTCGCACCTGCCAGCCACCGCCAAGGACAAGGCCTCGGGTGGCCTGAAGGCCCATGTCGAACCCGGCGAACTGGACGAATACTATGCCTTCAACTCAGGGGGTCAGTCGGGCGAGGTCCGCATCCTGGGCCTGCCATCGATGCGCGAGCTGATGCGCATCCCGGTGTTCAATATGTGCAGCGCCACAGGCTGGGGCCGTACCAACGAAAGCCGCAGGATCCTCACCGAAGGCCTACAGCCCGACACGCTCGAGTACGTGAAGTCCATCGGCGGCGTATTCCCGAACGGCGACGCGCACCACCCGCACATGTCCTTCACCGACGCGACCTACGACGGCCGCTACATCTTCATCAACGACAAGGCCAACAATCGGGTGGCCCGCATCCGCTGCGACGTGATGAAGACCGACAAGATCACTGAAATCCCCAACGCCTCCGGTATCCACGGTCTGCGTCCGCAGCGCTATCCGCGCACCGGCTACGTCTTCGCCAACGGCGAGCACATCGTGCCCCTGCCCAACGACGGCACGGTTCTGGACAATCCCAAGGACAATTACTGGGCGGTCTACACGGCGCTCGACGGCGACACCATGAAGGTCGCCTGGCAGGTCCTGGTCGACGGCAACCTGGACAACGGCGATGCCGATTACCAAGGCAAGTACTCCTTCGCGACCTGCTACAACTCGGAAAAGGGCCTGAACGTCACCGACATGTCCTCCAACGAGCAGGACTGGGCCGTGGTGTTCGACATCAAGGCCATCGAGCAGGCCGTCAAGAGCGGCGACTACAAGGAAATGAACGGCGTGCCGGTGGTCGATGGCCGCCACGGTTCGAAATACACCCGCTATATCCCCGTGCCCAACTCGCCGCACGGCTGCAACGCCGCGCCCGACGGCATCCACGTCGTTTTCAACGGCAAGCTCTCGCCCACGGTCACGGTCATCGACGTGCGCAAGCTCGATGACCTGTTCGCCGGCAAGATCAAAGAGCGCGACGTGGTCGTGGCCGAGCCGCAACTAGGCCTGGGGCCCCTGCACACCGCCTTTGATGGCCGCGGCAACGCCTATACGACCCTGTTCATCGACAGCCAGATGGTCAAGTGGAACATCGACAAAGCCAGGCGCGCCTATGCGGGCGAAAACGTCGATCCGATCGTTCAGAAGCTCGACGTGCACTACCAGCCCGGCCACAACCACAGCACCATGGGCGAGACCAAGGAGGCCGACGGCAAGTGGCTGGTGTCGCTGAACAAGTTCTCCAAGGACCGCTTCCTGAACGTGGGTCCGCTCAAGCCCGAGAACGACCAGCTCATCGACATTTCGGGCGACGAGATGAAGCTCGTGCACGATGGCCCGAGCTTCGCCGAGCCGCACGACATGCTGCTGGTGCACCGCTCAAAGGTCCGTCCGGCGCACATCTGGAAGCGTGACGACCCGATGTGGGCCGACGTGCGCGAGATGGCCGCCAAGGACGGTGTCACCCTCGAGAGCGCGGCCAACGTCATCCGCGACGGCAACAAGGTGCGCGTCTACATGGTGGCTGTGGCGCCGATCTTCAGCGTGCCCAAGTTCGACGTCAACCAAGGCGACGAAGTCACCGTGATCGTCACCAATATGGAGGTGATCGAGGACTTGACGCACGGCTTCACGCTCGAGGGCTACGGCCTGGCCATGGAGATCGGACCGCAAGCGACGGCCTCGATCACCTTCACGGCCTCACGCCCGGGCGTGCACTGGTACTACTGCCAGTGGTTCTGCCATGCCCTGCACATGGAAATGGCCGGACAGATGAACGTCCTGCCGAAGAAGGCCTAAGCCGCCATGACGCGTGCGTCCTTCGGACTCGGCACCCAGCTGGGCCTGGCCGCCCTCATGGCGGCCTGGAGCGCGCACGCCGCCCAGATCGACGTCGCCCCAGGCCACGACCTGAGGGCGGCGATCACGGCGGCGGCGCCGGGCGACATCCTGCGCCTCGCGCCAGGCGACTACCCCGGCAACATCGTGATCGACAAGCCACTGACGCTGCTCGGTCCGCAGGACCGGTCCGCCCGCCTCATCGGGGAACGCACGGGCCGCACGGTGTGGATCCAGTCGGCCGACGTCGCGCTGCGGCATCTGACCATCCGTCATTCGGGCCTGAGCCTACCCGACATGGACGCGGGCGTGTTCCTCGACAAGACCGCCGAACGCGCGCGGATCGAGGACAACGACATCATCGACAACTCTGTCGGCGTCTACCTGTGGGGCGCCCGGGATGCACTGGTGCGCGGCAACCGCATCGTCGGCAACACCGGCCTGCGCGTCAACGAGCGCGGCAACGGCATCACGGTGTGGAACGCACCGGGCTCGCGGGTCCTGGACAACGACATCTCAGAAGGCCGCGACGGCATTTTTTCAAACAACAGCCGCCAGAATCTTTTTCGAGGCAACCGCTTCAGCCGGCTGCGCTATGCGGTGCACTACATGTACACCAACGACAGCGAGGTCAGCGGCAATATATCGGTGGGCAACGAGATCGCCTACGCCATCATGTTCTCGGAAAATCTCGTCGTCACCGACAACATCGCCATCGACAGCGCTCACCAGGGCCTGATGCTCAATGCCGCCAACAAATCCACGATCGAGGGCAATGTGATCGACCGCGCTGAAAAATGCGTCTTCATCTATAACGCCAATTTCAACCGCATCGCGCACAACCACTTCCACAACTGCCAGATCGGCGTGCACTACACGGCCGGTGCCCAGGGCAACGTCATCAGCGCCAACGTCTTTGCGGACAACCAGAACCAGGTCAAGTACGTCGGTACGCGCTACCTCGAATGGTCCGCCGATGGGCGCGGCAATTACTGGAGCGACCACAGCGCCTTCGACCTGGATGGCGACGGCATCGGCGACACCGCCTACCGTCCCAACAGCATCATCGACCAAGTGCTGTGGCGCGCGCCGGGCGCGCGCCTGCTGCTCAACAGCCCCGCCGTCTCCATCGTGCGCTGGGCCCAATCACAATTCCCGGCGATCCTGCCCGGCGGCGTGATCGACAGCGCGCCCCTGATGGCCATGCCGCGCACGGCCACCTGGGAAAAACTCAAGGACCTGCCATGACCGCGCCCCATCTCCAGCTCCGGGACGCCAGCAAGATCTACGGCCGCCAGCGCGCGGTGGACGGCGTCACGCTGGCCGTGCATCCGGGCGAATGCGTCGTGCTGACCGGCCACAACGGCGCCGGCAAGAGCACCCTCATCAAACTGATCCTCGGCCTCATCCATCCCGACGCGGGCGAGGTGTCGCTGCTGGGACACCCGGCGACGAGCCGCGGCGCGGCGCGCAGCCGCCGCCACGTCGGCTACCTGCCCGAGACCGTGGCCCTGCACCCCTCGCTGACCGGCGCCGAGACCCTCGCCTTCTACGCCCGCCTCAAGGGCCTGCCGACCGATGGCAACGGCGCGCTGCTCGCGCGCGTGGGCATTGCCCAGGCCGCCGACCGCCGGGTGGGCGGCTATTCAAAGGGCATGCGCCAGCGGCTCGCGCTCGCGCAGGCGCTGCTGGGCGGACCCCGCGTCCTGCTGTTGGACGAACCCACCACCGGCCTGGATCCGGCCTCGCGCCTGCTGTTTTACGAAATCGTGCGTGAGCTGCGCGAGGCGGGGGCCGGCATCCTGCTGAGCACACACGCCCTGGCAGAACTCGAGGGCCAGGCCGACCGGGTGGTCGTGATGCGCGAGGGCCGCAAGATCGCCGACGGCACGATGGGCGAGCTGCGGCGCAGCGCCGACTTGCCGGTGCGCATCCGCGTGACGCTGCGTGCCGACGGCCCGAACCAGGTCCCGCCCGGCTGGCGGCGCCTCGGGCCCACGCGGCTCGAGCGCAGCTGCGCCGAACGCGACAAACTCGCCGAGCTGCGCGGGGCGCAAGCCCTCGAAGGCCTCGAGGACCTCGAGATCGAGACCCCGGGCCTCGACGAGATGTACGCCCACTTCCTTCGCAGGGACGACTCATGAACGCCATCCTCATCATCATCCGCAAGGAAATCCGCGATGGCCTGCGCAACCGCTGGGTCCTGGCCGTCACGCTGCTGCTGGCCATGTTCGCGCTCTCACTGGGCTTTCTAGGCAGCACCCCCACCGGCACCGTCAAAGTGGACCCCCTGACGGTGACCGTGGTCAGCCTCTCGAGCCTGTCGATCTTTCTGGTACCACTGATCGCCATGCTGCTGTCCTACGACGCCATCGTGGGCGAGATCGACCGCGGCACCATGAACCTGCTGCTCAGCTACCCGGTCGCCCGCTGGCAGGTGATCGTCGGCAAGTTCTGCGGCCATCTGTCCATTCTGGCGCTGGCCACGACCGGCGGCTACGGTCTGGCGGGGATCGCGCTGCAGCTGGCCCACGGCGGACTGGACTTTTCGGCCTGGACGCCGTTCGCGCTCCTGATCGCCGCGAGCATTCTGCTGGGCGCCGGCTTCCTGTCCCTGGGCTACCTCATCAGCACCCTGGTCCGCGAGCGCGCGACCGCGGCCGGGATCGCCATCGGCGTCTGGCTGTTTCTGGTCGTGATCTACGACATGGCCTTGCTTGGCGTTCTGGTGGCCGACCAAGGCAGGATCATCACCGCGCCGCTGCTCAATATCCTGCTGTTGCTCAATCCCACCGACGTCTACCGCCTGATGAACCTGACCGGCTACGAGAATATCGCCATGTTCGCCGGCATGGCGGGGCTGAGCCAGCAGGCCAAACTGTCGATGCCCACGCTGCTGCTGGCCCAGCTTCTCTGGATCGCCGTGCCTTTTGCCCTGGCCGCCCTGAGCTTCAAGAGGAAGTCCCTATGAAAAATGCCTCCAGGCGCCTCTTCGCGCCCGCCACCCTGACCCTCGTCCTACTACTGGCGGGTTGTGGCGGGAACGACGCCACCCAGCCGCCTCCGGCGCCACACGCCATCACCTCCGAAGCCGTGGGGCACTATTGCGGAATGAACCTCGACGAGCACACCGGACCCAAGGGCCAGATCCTGCTGCGCGACACATCGCAGCCCGTATGGTTTACCACCATCCGCCAGGTTTTTGCCTATACCTTGCTGCCCGAGGAGCCCAAGGCCATCCGCGCCATCTACGTGCAGGACATGGGGCGCGCGCCAGCGGGCGGATCGCCCCCGAGCGACGCCTGGATCGACGCGCGCGAGGCCTACTACCTGATCGAGGGTGGCGCCATCGGCGGCATGGGCGCACCCGATGCCCTGCCTTTTCTCCACGAAGAGGACGCCCAGGCGTCCGGGCGCCGCCATGGTGGCCGCGTGGTGAGATTCGAAGACATGCCCGAAGACTACATCCTAGGCGACGCCGCGACCGCCCCCCAGAACCCCCATGTGGGCCACGCGTCCGTCGGAGCATCATCATGAGCCCCTCGCCTGTACGCCGCCGCTTCATCGGCATTCTCGCCGCCTGCTCGGCCCTCGGTGCCGTGCCCTGGGCCGCGCGGCGCGCCGCCGCCATGCCCGCCGCGCCCGAGCCCGAGACCTGGCGCGGCATCGCCCTGGGCGCGGACGCCGAGCTGCGCATCTATCATCCGGACCGCCGGTTCGCGCGAGACCTGATCCAGCGATCGATCGCGGAAGTGCACCGCCTGGAGCAGGTCTTCAGTCTGTACCGCGAAGACAGCGTCCTCGCGCGCCTCAACCGCGATGGCCGGCTCGATGAGGCGCCCAGCGACATGCTGCGCATCCTCGAGCTGTCCGCCCACATTGGCGCCCTGAGCGGCGGCGCCTTCGATCCCAGCGTCCAGCCGCTGTGGACCTTGTACGCCGAAGGCCTGTCCCGGAACCCGGCCTGGACGCCCGATGCGCGGGTTCTCGCCCAGACCCTCGAGCGGGTCGACTATACCGCCATTCACCTCGAGGGTCGCACGGTGCGCCTCGGCCGGCCGGGCATGGCCTTGACACTCAATGGCATCGCCCAGGGCTACATCACCGATCGCGTGACCGAGTTGCTGCGCGACGCCGGCCTGGACCGCGCCCTGGTCGATATGGGCGAGATCCGGGGCCTGGACCGAACGGGAGTCGCGCCCCCCTGGCGAGCCGGCCTGGCCGACCCCGAGGCCCCGGGAAGTCCCCTGCGGACCGTCGAACTGCGCAACCAGGCGCTGGCCACCTCGAGCGGCGTGGGTACCCTCCTGGACAGGTCCGGTCGCTACACCCACCTGTTCGACCCGCACACGGGCGAGGCCCGCCCACGCCACCGTAGCGTCTCGGTCCTGGCCCCCGAGGCCGCCACCGCCGACGCGCTATCCACCGCATTCTCGGTAATGTCCGAACCTGCCATCCACGGCGTGCTGCGCCGGACGCCGAGGACCCGCGCGTGGGCGCTGCCCAACGGCGCGGGGGAATGGCGGGAGCTCGCCTGAGGCTCGGCTGCAAGGCTCTCCGCAGATGAACGAACGGTGTCCGATTGGGCCGCAACCGACATGACATGGCGAAAAAAGCATGCTATAGTTACGCCTCTTTTGCGGCTGTAGCTCAGTTGGATAGAGTACTTGGCTACGAACCAAGGGGTCGTGGGTTCGAATCCTGCCAGCCGCGCCATACACGTCAAGGGCTTACAGATTTTGGTCTGTAAGCCCTTGTGCTTTTTTGGCGCTGGAGGGTGCTTAGCCGCCGGCGCCGCGTCGCAACCTGTCGAGCGCCGCCTGATTCAGCCGTCTTGCTTCCTGCTCAGCATAGTCCCGTTCCCCAGGCTCGTACGCCCCCTCGTAGAGGCACCGGCTGCGGTTCCATTGGCACTCGTTTCCGCCGCGCTCCGAGAACATCGACTCGACCGACGAGCATCCCGAAACCAGCAGGGCGAGCAACAGCACCGCTCCGTAGCGGCCGTGCGTTCGAATGGACATTCTTGGCGATGACATGCCGTTCGACCCTCCTGGTCATACGAAAGCCAGAATCGAGGCTCCATGCCCCGCACTATAGGTTGCCTTGCAGACAGTGTGCGTAACGGTCAGAAACAGGGATAGACAGACGAATAAGGACCGGACACCGGCCCTACACTGCCATGCGCCGGATCATGGCGCAAGCGCCACGCGCTCGAGCATCCAGGCCGCCGAGAGCATCCGGGCGTCCTCATGCAGTGCCCCCACGACTGTGACTCCCACAGGCATACCGGTCGCCCCCGCGCCGATCGGCACATGGACACAGGGATTGCCAAGCAGGCTCCACATTCGGTTGAAGACCGGATCGCCCGTGAATTCGAGGCCACGCGGCGCCTCTCCGGGGGTGCTTGGCGCGAGCAGCACGTCGAACGATCCGAACACCCGCGCCAGATCGCCGCGCAAAGACGCCGCCAGCCGACGGGCCTGCGCATAGCTCTCGCCGGCGACCCGAGCCCCCTGACCCAGCAGATGCGCAAAGGAGGAGCTGAATCCTCCGGCCTCACTCCGCGACTCGGCTTCGAATGCCGCCGCGGCCTCGTAGTTCATGATCATCACCTGGGCCTCGTTCAGGCCGCCCGAGGCCGCGGGCAAGACGGCGTCCGAGACCCTTGCCCCCATCCGTTCAAAGTGGCGGATCCCTTCTTCGAGAACCCGGCGCGTGTCGGCGTCCGCAAAATCCCAGTATGGCGTGTGGCAGACCCCGACGCGCAGGCCCTGCAGCGGCTGCGGGTCCAGCGTCCAGCGGGTCAGCGCTGCGACGAACCAGGCGGCGTCCTCGACCCGCCGGGCCAGCACCCCAACCGTGTCCAGGCTGGGCGCAAGCGCCTTGATCCCCACCCCCGAAATCATGCCTAGGGTGGGCTTGTAGCCCACCACCCCGCAGAAGGCCGCCGGCCGCACGATCGAACCCGCGGTCTGAGTACCCAGGGCGAGGGGCACCATGCCCGCGGCCACCGCTGCGGCCGATCCGCTGGATGAGCCGCCCGGCGTGTGCAAGACACCCGCGGGACTGCGTGGATTGCTCGTAGGCCCTGGCTGGAACGCCGCAAACTCGGTCGTGGTGGTCTTGCCCATCACCACAGCGCCCAACCGCCGGCTCTGGGCGACGCAGGCCGCGTCCCGGCTCGGCGCATGGCCGGCATAGATCGGCGAGCCATAGGCGGTCGGCATGTCGAAGGTATCCATCAGGTCCTTGACGCCAATAGGCACGCCCGCCAGGGGGAGCACGCCGCCGCGCGCGTCGATCGCCCGTGCCTGGCTCATTACCGCCTCACGGTCGAAGTATGCCCAGGCGTGAACCGAGGCGCGCGCCTCGACGCGCTCGGCGAACGCGGATGCAACATCCACCGCGCTCAGGGAGCCGCTCGAGACCCGGCGCGCCAACTCGCGCACGGGAGAATGCACAATGTCCCTATCCATATCGCTGCCGCAGCACGTTCTTTTGCACCTTGCCCATGGTGTTTCGCGGCAGCGAGTCGACCACGTGAATCTGCTTGGGAACCTTGAAATTGGCCAGTTCGGCCTTCAACCCGGCGAGCATGGCGGGCACGTCGATCGAAGCGCCCTGACGGGGCACCACGACGGCGACCACGGCCTCGCCAAAATCCTTGTGTGGCACACCGATAACGGCGGATTCCTGGACGCCGGACATGTCGTCGAGGATGATCTCGATCTCTTTTGGATATACATTATATCCACCAGAAATAATCAGATCTTTGCTGCGGCCGACAATACTCAGGTAATGATCCGGAATACCAGCACCGCCTAGCGTGCCCAGATCGCCGGTGCGAAACCAGCCATCGCCGGTGAACTCCTGCTGCGTCTTTTCAGGCATGCGCCAGTATCCCGCGAACACATTGGGGCCGCGCACCTGCACATGGCCGGTGACCCCCGCAGCCACAGACCGGTCGGCATCGTCGACCACGCGCACCGCGATCCCCGGCAGCGCCGGGCCGACAGTTCCCGCGATACGCTCGCCCAAGGCCGGATCGCAAGGGTTCGACGTGATCATGCCGGCCTCGCTCATGCCGTAGCGCTCGAGGATCCGCGGGCCGATACGCGCCTCGAACTCACGGAAGGTATCCTCCAGCAGCGGCGCCGATCCCGACACAAACAGGCGGACCCCGGCGCAAAGCTCGCGGGTGAAACGCGCATCACCCAGCAGGCGAACATAGTAGGTGGGTACGCCCATCATCAGCGTGCACTCGGGCAGGTAGCGCAGCGCCTGGTCAATGTTCAGCCCGGGCAGCCACACCATCCGGGCCCCCGAGAGCAGCGCGCCATGCGTGGCGACGAACAGGCCGTGGATGTGGAAGATCGGCAACATGTGCAGCAGGACATCGTCCGGACGCCACCCCCAGTACTCCTTCAGGGTCAGGGCATTGGATGCCAGATTGCCGTGGGTAAGCATGGCCCCCTTGCTGCGGCCAGTGGTGCCCGAGGTGTAGAGGATTGCCGCAAGGTCGCCGGCCTGCCGCGCCACCGCCACGAACGCATCGCCCTGCCCGGCCGCGGCGGCCATCAGGGTGCCGCCCGCATCGGCATCCAGAGTCAGCACATGCGCCGTCCCCGCCTGCCGTGCGACGCGCTCGACCCACTCCAGATTACCGCTGTCGCATACGACGACCGCAGGCTCGGCATCGCCCAGGAAATAGGCGACTTCAGATTCGTGATAAGCCGTGTTCAGCGGCAGATAGACCAGCCCCGCCCGCAGGGCCGCGAGGTATAGCATCAAGGCTTCTGGGGACTTGTGAACCTGCACCGCGACCCGCGCACCCGGGCACGCGAGCATGCGCAGCACATTGGCGATGCGCGCGCTGCCGCGATCGATATCGTCCCAGGAGTAACCTCGCTCGGGAGTCTGAAGGGCGACCGCCCCGCGATCCTCCGGAAAGCCGGAGGCGAGCACCACGTACAAATTCTCGTTGGACTGCACAATCAATCTCCTGTGAATACGAGATTCTAAAGGAGCGGGCCTCAGTCCTCGCGATTGCCCATCGAAGCAAGAAACGACATCAACTCGGAAAAGCGCTGCGCATGCATGGTGATGTGCGTCCGCATCAGGAGATCGACCGCTTGTTCGTCATGCGCCTGCAGCGCCTTCACGATGGCGCAATGCTCTTCGAACGACTGACTGACGCGCGCCCGCAAGCGCAGTTGGAGCCTGCGGTATGGCCGCAGCCGCCGCTGCAGGTTCCTCGTCTGCTCGATCAGGCAGCGGTTTCGGCTACCGAGATACAGCAGTTCGTGGAATCTCTCGTTGGCATAGTAATACGCATCCTCGTGGGCCTCCGACAGCGCGCGGCGGCAGTCCTCATTGGCGCGCGCGAGTTCATCGAGCTCGTCGGCCGACATGCGCCTGGCGGCAAGCCGGCCGCACATTGCTTCCAACTCGGCCATGACCTCGAACATCTCGACGAGCAGGTGCGGATCAAACTGCGCCACGCGCGCGCGGCGGCGCGGACGTATTTCGACGATACCCACCGAACCAAGCTGCAGCAAGGCCTCGCGAATCGGCGTACGCGATACCTCGAATCGTTTCGCAAGCTCGCCTTCCTCAAGATACTGGCCAGGCTTGAACTCTCCCGTTGCAACCATTTCCTCGATTGCATCGCGTAGGATTTCGGACTGCTGCTTCTTCATATTGGCTTCTTCATACCACGGATTTTAATAGAATGCGGCGCGGCGCACGTTCAGCTTCCCCCCAATCCGCCCATGGGGCCGATCCGCTGGAGCGTAGGCAACTCGATCTGGACCGTATCGGGATCGACCGTGGACTCGCCGCTCTTGTAGACCATGACAATCTCAGGAAAGACGACCAGGACCGCGACCATGAGGATCTGGATCAGAATGAAGGGAATTGCGCCCCAATAGATTTGCCCCAGGGTGACTTTCGCCGTGGGCTTTCCACTGATTTTGTCGACATAATCCCTGTCGGGCGCGACGCTTCGCAGGAAAAATAGCGAGAACCCGAACGGTGGATGCAGGAACGAGGCCTGCAGATTGACGGCGATCAGCACCCCGAACCAGATCAAATCGATCCCGAGCGACTCGGCCGCCGGCACGAGCAGTGGAATGACAATAAAGGCCAGCTCGAAGAAATCCAGGAAGAAGGCCAGCAAAAAGATCAGGATGTTGACGACGATCAGAAAGCCGGTCTGCGCGCCCGGCAGGCCGAGCAGCAGGTTCTCGACCCAGAGGTGCCCCTCCACCGCATAAAACGTCAGGCTGAACACTCGAGCGCCCACCAGAATGAACAGAACGAACGTCGACAGTTTTCCCGTCACATCCATGGCCTGCTTCAACAAGGTCCAAGAAAGCCGCTTGCGGGATGTCGCCATGATCAAGGCACCCACCGCCCCCATGGCACCGCCCTCGGTAGGCGTGGCCACGCCGAGGAAAATCGTGCCGAGGACCAGGAAAATCAGCACCAGCGGGGGAACGAGCACAAAGATTGCCCGTTCGGCCAGCCGGGACAGCAGGCCCGGCCACGCCAGCCGGCAAAGCCAAGCTCCCAGGAAAGAGAGGGTCGTGATCGAAAGGACCAGGATGACGATCTTTTCGTCCATGGGCGTATCGGCGGGAAGCTCGGCGTGCATCAGGCCGACCGAGACGAGCGTGGACAGGGCCACGAGCACCAGTAAAGACCTGAGGCCGCTGCGCTCGGCGGATTCCCGCAACATGACGGCGTCCCCCGGCATCGCTGGCGCCCAGTCGGGCTTCAGTACGGCAACACCGGCCGCGAACGCCACATAAAGCACAACCAGCAGGGCCGCCGGCAGAAATGCGCCCGCATACATGTCGCCCACCGAGCGCCCCAACTGATCAGCCATGACGATGAGCACCAGCGACGGCGGAATGATCTGGGCCAGGGTGCCCGAAGCCGCGATCACGCCGCAGGCGAACCGCCGGTCATAGCCGTAGCGCAGCATGATCGGCAGAGAGATCAGCCCCATCGAAATGACGGATGCCGCCACGACGCCGGTGGTCGCCCCCAGGAGAGCGCCGACGAAGATGACCGCATAGGCCAACCCGCCGCGAATCGGCCCAAAGAGCTGTCCGATCGTGTCCAGCAGATCCTCGGCCATCCCGCTGCGCTCGAGGATGAGGCCCATGAACGTGAAAAAAGGAATGGCCAGCAGCGTGTCATTGGACATGATTCCCCATATCCGTTGAGGCAGGGCCTGCGCCAGCGAGGGCTCGAGCAAGCCGAGATGGATCCCCAGCGCGCCGAACCCGATCCCCACCGCGGCCAGGGAGAACGCCACCGGATAGCCCAGCAACAGGACGATGACCAGCGCGGCGAACATCAGCGGCGCGATATTCTCGATCAGGAATTGGGTCATTTGACATCCCCCGCCGCGGCGGGCGCCTGGCCGGCCAGGCCCTCGGCCGCCGCGTCCGGCGCCCGTCCCGCCTGGTCCCTGGGGTCCGGCCCCATGCCCCGCAAATAGGCGATGCGCTTGATGAGTTCCGAGAGCGCTTGCAAGCCGAGCAAAAAGAACCCCACGGGTATTAGCAAGCGAGCGGGCCAGACGATCAGGCCTCCGGTGTTCGAGGACACCTCCGCGCGCACGAAGGACTCCACGAATTGAGGCCAAGACAGCCAACAGATCAGGACCACCATGGGCAGAAGGAAAAATACGGTCCCGAATATATCGATCCAGGCCTGCGCCCGCGCAGACAGGCGGCCTGCCAGCACGTCCACCCGGACGTGTTCGTTGCGCATCAGGGTGTATCCCGCTCCCAGCAGAAAGACCGCCGCGAACAAGTACCACTGGATTTCCAGCAATCCGTTGGAGCTGTACCTGAACACCTTGCGGATGACGGCGTTGAACGCGCTGATCAGCACCGTGACCAGCACGAGCCGATACACCCATTTCCCGACCTGAGCGGACAATCTGTCCACGAACCCAGAAAAAAGCAGTAAAGCTCTCATCACAGAATTCCCCATGGGCGCCGCCGGCGGGCCCGGCCTGGGCCGCAGCGCCCACGCCAAATCCCCCCGTGCGCGCAACGTGCGTCTTTACGCTACGATGTCCCCGGACAGCAGGGCCCGGATCTCGTCATCCCCAAACCCCCAGCCCTCGAGCACCGACACCGAATGTTCGCCCAGCCCCGGCGCCTGCGACACCGGCACCCTGGGCGTATCGGACAGATAGACCGGCACGTCCAGGATGCTGAGCTCGCCTGCCTTGGAGTGCTGGACCTGAGCGATCATCCCCCTGCGCTTGACTTGGGGATCATTGAGCGCCTCGTCGTAGCGCTTCACCAGCCCGCAGGGCACGGAGGCCGCATTCAGAAGGGACAGCCACTCGTCGCTCGTCTTGTCGTGGAACAGGGGCTCCAGAGCCGCTTCGAGGACAGCCCGATGGCGCACCCGCAGCGGCGGCGAGCCAAAGCGCTCGTCCTTGAGCAGGTCCGGCACGCCCAAGGCCTGGCAGAGCTTTTCCCATAGCGCCTGGCTGGCGGCGCCGATGACCACGTGTCGGTCATCGGCACAGCGGAACGCCCGATACGGGGCGACGTTGCGGTGCGAGGACCCCAGCGGCTCGGGGATTTCCCCCAGGCCGAAGTACCGGGAAGCCTCCCAGAGCGACCAGGCGATCGGCGTGTCCAGCAGCGCGGAATCGACAAGCTGCCCGCGGCCGGTATGGCGCCGGGCGTTCAGGGCCGCGAGGATGCCGATCACGGCCCACATGCCGCAGCCATAGTCGGCAATCGGCAGGGACACCTTGACCGGTTCGCCGTCCTGCTCGCCGGTCATGCCCATGAGCCCGCCCATCGCCTGCGCCACGATGTCGACGCCGCCAAGCGTGCGATAGGGTCCGTCCTGGCCGAAGCCAGAGATCGAGCAGTAGATGATTCGAGGATTGATCTGGCTCAGCCGCTCGTAGGACACCCCCAACCGCTCCGCGGTCCCCGGCCGCGAACTCTCGAGGACGACGTCGGCGTCTCTGACCATGCGATGGACGACCTCTTGTCCGCCGGGCTTCTTCAGGTCGATGACGAGACCCTTTTTATTGTGATTCATCATCTCGAACGGTATCCCGACCCCTGCCTTCGTCGGGCCGAAACTGCGCACGACGTCCCCATCCGGGGGTTCGATCTTGACCACGTCCGCACCCAGGCTCGCCAGGACGCTGCCCGCGTACGGCCCCGCGATGAACCGTGTCATTTCCAGAACTTTGATACCTTGCAAAGCGGTAGCCATTTCCTCTCCAGAGCTGTTCCAAATCGCAACACCGATGCCGCCGGGCTCACTTGCCTGATTGTTTGGCGAACGCCATGACATAGTGCTCGGCGGCCCCATCATTGATCGACGACCACAGGGACTGGCCCGCGCGGAAGTCGTCCCACTGCTTGTGGACCTTGGCGAACAGCGGATCGGCTTGCGACTTTTCCTGCAAAAGATCCACCGTCGCTTTGTACATGGCCTTGACGACATCCTCGGGCCAATAGCGCAGCTTGACGCCGTTGGCGAGCAGCCGCCGCAGCGCGGCGATATTCACCGCGTCGTACTTTGCGATCATCTTGGTGCGCGCCTCGGCGCTCGCGACGGCGACCGCCGCCTGATAGGTCGGCGGCAGGCCGTCCCAGCGGCTCTTGTTCACAATGAAACTCAACTGCGCATCGAGCTCCAGCACGCCAGGCGAGTAATAGAACTTGGCCGCCTTCCACAAGCCGAGCTTTTCATCATCATGCGGGCCGATGATTTCGACGGCGTCGAGCGTGCCTTTCTCAAGAGAGGAATAGACGTCGCTGTGGGCGATCTGCTGCGGCACCGCGCCGAGCCTTGCATAGACCTCGCTGACAAAACCGGGCGTCCGAATCCGCAATCCCTTGAGGTCTCCTGCGCTTTTGATCTCCGAGCGGAACCAGCCGCCCATCTGAGCCCCGGTTCCGCCGCAGGGAAATTGCAGGACGCCGAATTGGCCATACAGTTCGCGCATGAGCTCGAGGCCGCCACCGTAGTTCATCCAGGCATCCTGTTGGCGGGGCGTCATCCCGAAAGGCAGGCACGTATCGAACACCAGTGCTGGAAGCTTGCCCAAATAGTAAAAACCGCAGGTCACCCCGCACTCGGTCGTCCCCTGTTGGACCGCGTCGAGCACCTGATAGCCCGGGACGATTTCCCCCGCGGGAAACACGCTGATTTCGAACTTGCCGTCTGTCAGTTCCTTGACTCGCCGTGCGATCAACTCGATGCCTCCGTGAATCACGTCGAGTGTCGTTGGAAAGCTGGATACCAGGCGCCACTTGATCCTGGGTTCGGAAGCCGCCTTCGCGGGCAGGGCTACCCCCGCCATCGCGGCCGCAGCTGCGGCCGACCCGGTCCGCATGAACGCACGCCGGGACACCTCATCCTTTGTCATTGCTCTCTCCTCGGTAGTTTTAGATATTTTCTTTATCTAAAAGTGTATGCACTTTTAGATAAAGTGGATGCATAATAAGCGTGCGCCTGTTTCATGTCAACGCATCGATGTCAATAAAGGGAGACGGGCCGCGCCGACGTGCACAAGGCACAGACCAGCCGCGCGGCGGGCCAGAAACGCGAAACCCGCCGGATAGGAATACCGGCGGGTTTCGGGAATAGAACCGGCCGCGATGCGGCCGATGAAACAAGCATGCGGGCGGCCCGCGCGGGGTGGGCGCCCCAGAGTCCCTCAGGGCATGCGCTATTCGACCCGTGCCAGCGGCGCGCCGGCCTCGACGCCGTCGCCCGCGGCGCGCAGTTGCCGCAAGGCTCCCGCCGCGGGCGCCGTGACCTGGGTCTCCATCTTCATAGCTTCCATCACGGCGATCACGTCTCCCTCGTCAACCCTGGCGCCGTCCTTGACCTTCCAGGCCAGCAGCGTGCCGGTGATGGGCGCCATCACGTCGCCCGGACTGGACGCGGGTGCCGGCACCTGGGCGTCGGCATCCGTCGCGGAGGCGGCACCCACCATCGGCTCGGCGCCGCGCAACAGCGCGGCGGGCAGCCCCAGGCTGACGCGGCGACCGTCCAGCTCGATGAACGTGCGCAGCAGAGACGCATCGGCCGGAGCCTCAGGCCGGTCCACAGTCGCCAGGTCGACGGGAAATTCTGTCTCGATCCAGCGGGTGTGGATGCGGAAACCCGCCGTGCCGGTGAAATCGGCAGCCTCGAGCACCGCGCGATGAAACGGCAGGACGCTCGCCACGCCCTCGATGCAAAACTCGCGCAACGCGCGACGTGCGCGTCGCAACGCATCGTCCCGCGTATTGCCGCTGACGATCAACTTGGCGATCAGCGAATCAAAAGTACCCGGCACCGCCGAACCAGTCTCAACCCCGCTGTCCACGCGCACCCCCGGCCCGCCGGGCGGCGAAAAGCGGGTGATCCGGCCAGGCGTGGGCAGATAGCCACGGCCCGGATCCTCCGCATTGATGCGGAACTCGATGCTATGGCCGCGCGGTGTCGGCGTGGCCGCCAACGACAGGGGCAGACCATCGGCGATGCGCAACTGCTCGACGACCAGATCCAGGCCCGTGGTTTCCTCGGTCACCGGATGCTCGACCTGCAAGCGCGTATTGACCTCGAGAAAGGAAATCCGCCCGTCTTGCGCCAGCAGGAACTCCACCGTACCGGCACCGACGTAGCCGGCGCGCGCGCAGATGGCCTGCGCGGCCTCGTGGATGCGGGCGCGCTGCACATCGTCGAGAAACGGCGCTGGCGCCTCCTCGACCAATTTCTGGTTGCGCCGCTGCAACGAGCAGTCCCGGTCGCCCAGCACCAGGACCCGGCCATGGGTATCGGCCACGACCTGCGCCTCGATATGGCGCGGCCGGTCCAGGAACTGCTCGATGAAACATTCACCACGGCCGAATGCGGCCGTCGCCTCGCGCACGGCGGACTCGTAGAGCTCGGCAACCTCGTCCAGGCGCCAGGCGACCTTCAAGCCCCGGCCACCGCCACCGAAAGCCGCCTTGATGGCGATCGGCAGCCCGTGAGCCTCGGCAAAGGCCACGGCCTCTTCGGCCGCAGACACCGGCCCAGGGGTTCCCTCGACCAGCGGAGCGCCGACCGACTGGGCGATGCGCCGCGCCGCCACCTTGTCGCCCAGGGCCTCGATGGCCTCGGGCGGAGGCCCGACCCAGGCCAGGCCGGCATCGATCACCGCGCGGGCGAACTCGGCACGCTCGGACAGGAAGCCGTAGCCGGGGTGTACGGCGTCGGCGCCAGCTTTGCGCGCCACCGCCAGCAGCTTGTCGATGTCCAGGTAAGTCTCGGACGGCCGCGACCCCTCCAGAGCCCACGCCTCATCGGCCATGCGAACGTGCAAACTCTCGGCATCGCCATCCGCGTAGACGGCGACCGATCGCACCCCATAATCAGTGCAGGCGCGCGCGATGCGCACGGCGATTTCACCGCGGTTGGCAATCAGGACTTTACGTATCATGGCTGGATTTCCTCGAACGGCCCGATCGGCCGGAAGTACACGTGAGCACCGACGGGAATTTGCGCGGCGCGGTCGAGTTCATGGCTGGCGAGCGCACCGATCACCGGATAGCCGCCTGTCAAGGGATGGTCGGCCAGAAACAGCACGGGCTGGCCGCTGGCGGGCACTTGGATCGATCCGACCACCGCGCCTTCGCTAGGCAACTCGCCCATGATGCGACGCGCCAGCGGCTGGGCGCCCGCCAGCCGCATGCCGACCCGGTCCGATTGGGGTGTGACCGTCCACGCCTGAGCGGCCAGCAGCGTCAGCGCGTCGGGGATAAACCAGTCGGCGCGGGGTCCCAGCACGACGTCCAGGGTCACCGTATCGCCGGCACGCGGCGCGGGCGCGGGCGGCTCGATGTCGGGCAGCACCGCTCCCAGGGCCGATGGCGCGAGCGCCGAGCCGACGCCTAGCACATCGCCCACCCGCACGGGCGCCGGCCCGATGCCCGACAGCGTATCGGTCGCATGACTGCCCAGCACCGGCTCCACCCCCCAGCCGCCGCGCACCGCCACATAGCAGCGCACGCCCGCATGCGCTGCGCCAATCCGCAGCGTCTCGCCGTCGTTCAGCGCCAGCGGCCGCCAGGTCCGGACCGGCAGCCGGCGCCCCGCGGCGGTAACGATCTCGACGTCGGCCGCGGCACCCGTCACCGCCACCACCGCCCGTCCACGGCAGCGCAGCGCCAGGCCGCCCAACAGATTTTCCAGCACGGCGGCATTCACCGGATTGCCGACAATCCGGTTGGCCGCCCGCAAAGCCCCATGATCCAGGGCGCCCGACGAGGATACGCCCTGGCCCGCCTGGCCACGCCGCCCGAGGTCTTGCACCAAAGTCCGCAGGCCTGCAGCCACGACCTCGAGGCGATCCGCGGCAAGCGCCGCCACATGCGGGGCGACCTGGGCAGCAGCGGCTGTCGCCTCCGCGCCCGGCAGGCTGACGACGATGTCACCGCGCGCCAGATCTCGGAAACGCACGCGGAATCCGGGCTGGACCAGGGCCGGCTCGGTACGCGCCAAATCCCACATGCGGCACGGTGTCACCCCCAGCAACTGCCAGCCGCCGGGGCTCTCGGACGGATAGACGGCGCTGAAGTCACCCGCCATCGCCACCGAGCCCGCCGGCACGCGGGTCCGTGGCGATGGGCGCCGCGGCACGCCATGAAAGCACGGATCGCCGCCCGCCAAATACACGAATCCTGGCGCAAAGCCCGCGAATGCAGCCTGGAACTCTGTGCCCACATGACGTTCGATCACCTCGGCACGCGACAGGCCCAGCAGTTCCGCGACAGCTTCGAGATCCTCGCCGTCATAGCGCACGGGGATCTCGACCAACCGGTCACTGGGCGCAGCAACCACGAACGCCGCAGCCTCGCCGGACAGCCCGACCAATCGGTGCACCTCGGCCGCCAACCGTGCCGACGACACCCTGCTCGGCTGGTAACGCACCAGCAGCGTCCGGGCCGCCGGGACGACCTCCTCCACCCCCCCCGGCATGTGTTGTCGCAGCGCCTGGAACACCGCCAAGGTCTGCTCGAGAGAACCCAGTTCAACCAGCAGGGCACGATCACCGGCAGGCAATAAACGCACGTCGCCTACTCCTCGGGTGCGGTCACAAACGACCGCAGGGATACGCCTGCCGCCTGCAACTTTGCGCGCACCGCGCGCGCCATGGCCACGGCATCCGGGCTGTCGCCATGCACGCAGATCGAGTCCGCCTGCAAGGCCACCGAACTGCCGTCAATGGCGGTGATCCGACCGGTGCGGGCGAGTGCCAGCATGCGGTCCGCGACCTCTGCGGGATCGTGCAGCACCGCACCGGGCTCGCGGCGCGAGACCAGCGCCCCTTGCGGCGTATAGGCGCGATCGGCAAAGGCCTCGGCCACCACGCGCAGGCCGCGATCACGCGCCCGCTGCAGCAGGGGTGAGCCCGCAAGGCCCATCAACACCAGCGTGTCGTCGACCGCCAGGATGGCCGCGATCACGTCGTCGGCCTGGCGCGCATCGTGGGCAATGGTGTTGTACAGGGCACCATGCGGTTTGACGTAGCGCACCCGTGTGCCGGCGGCCGCCGCCAGACCCTGCAGGGCCCCAATCTGATAGATCACGTCGGCCACGAGCTCCCGGCTGGTGGGGTCCATGTTGCGCCGCCCGAAGCCCACCAGGTCCGGATAGCCGACATGCGCACCCACCGCCACGCCCCGTGCCGCCGCGTCGCGCAAGGTCTGCAAAATGCCCGCGGGGTCCCCCGCATGGAACCCGCAGGCGACGTTGGCGCTGGTCACGACCTCGAGCATGCTGGCATCGTCGCCCATGCGCCAGGGGCCAAAGCTCTCACCCAAATCACTGTTCAAGTCCATCATGCACCCTTATGATTCAACCAATACTTGTGGATTGTTGAGCAATCCACGGATGAGACCCGCTGTCTCTGCAAAACCGATCCACACCATCCGCCAGGGAAACCCCATGAACGCCAAGCACTACGCCACCCGAGGCGCCACCCCCAGCCTCACCGACACCGTGGCCGAGAAGATCCGCCAGCAACTGATCCTCGGCCATTTGCGCGCAGGTCAACGGCTGTCCGAAGCGGCGCTGAGCGAACAACTGGAAGTCTCGCGCAATACTCTGCGTGAGGCCTTCCGCATCCTGGCCAAGGAAGGCCTGGTGCGTCACGAACCCAACCGGGGCGTGTCGGTGGTGGTGCCGTCGATCGCCGACATCATCGACATCTACCGCGTGCGGCGCCTGATCGAATGTCAGGCACTCGCCCAGGCATGGCCGCGCCACCCCGCGCACAAACGCATGATCCAAGCTATTGAAGAGGCCCGGCAGGCCCGCGACACCGGTCGATGGCTCGATGTGGGCTCGGCCAATATGGCGTTCCATGCCGGCATCGTCGCCCTGGCCGATAGCGTGCGCCTGACCAAGATGTTCTCGGACATCGCTGCGGAACTGCGGCTGGCCTTTGGCTTGCTGGACGATCCGGAATACCTGCATGCGCCCTTCGTCGATAAGAATATTCATCTGCTGGAATTGTTTGAATCCGGCGACACGCGGGCGGCGTCAGCGGCACTGGAAGACTATCTGACCCAATCCGAGCGCATCGTGCTGTCAGTCTATTCCATCCATGTCAGCTGATGACCATAGTAGAGGACATAATCTATATTTTAGTTGAACAATTATCTTATAACAAAGAACAAACATATCACATATTACCGACAAAAATTTATTATTGTTGATAACCATAATAGCCCAACTTAGCTCCCTGCGATATCTTTGCTCCAAGTCTTCTGTCCACGGCCGGTCGCTCTCGCTTGGACAATCCCCGCCAGAACGCCGATGGCCAGATGCAGGCCCACCATCCGGTCCCCCAGGGCCAGCGCCGCGCTCCCCGCGCCGCCGCGGATGCGCAAACCCTCCCAGCGGCCCACCGACGTCACGGATCGGGCCTAGGCGCAGTATTCGTCCGACCGTCCCTGAGCCCACCCTCATTTCCGCTACGGATGGCGATCCCCTGGGCAGCCCGCCTTATTTCAAGGCCAGGCGCACCGTAGTCATTTTCTGTGCGCTGTCCAAGCCCACACGGCTCATCAGGCCGTTGAGCTTGTGCATGGCGGCGATCATCGCCGCGTTGTACGTCGAAATCTGCGCCTGCAACTGCTGCTCGCGCGCCTGCTTGGCCGGGGCCTCTGCCCGGACATCAGCCTGTGCCTGCCGCAACTGGAGGACCAACCGCTCGAGGATGCGGCGCAGTTCGCGAATGTGGCGCAGCACGCTCTTGATCTGGTCCGGCAGGCTGCTGTCCTCGATATCGTCCGAGCCGCCCGCGGCCCCCATGGCACCGGCCAGCGCCCGCCCGGCCGACGAGATCGTCAGCGTGCCGGCGGGACCGAGGTTCACGTGGACGGCGTCCGCCGGCGCATCCCGGCGGACGGGGGACGATGGGCCGGCCGCTGCGGGAGCGGCGGGAAAAGCAGGCGCCTCAAGAGCACTCATGGCGATGATGCCTCGTCGGAAGATCGGGGATGCGGGCCACACGGATCGCTGCGGCCCCTGAGATCGCTCTACGGTCGACGGCGTCAGAACTTTAGAGACGGAAGGCGTCGCGCAGGCTGGCGATGAAATCCATCAAACACATTACAATCTCGACGCCACCCTTAACCGCGCAGCGCCAGCGCAACGGCCTGCAACAAGACGCGGACCGTCACCGCATACACCGGGACCCCATGCAATTCGACGATACCTCGAGCACGCTCAGTGCCACGCTGACTCAAGCCATCGATGGGATACAGGGCGAAACGGTGACGTTCCGCGAACTGATGGCCGCCATCGGCGAACAGGGGCTGCTGCTGTTGTGCGCCCTCGCGACCCTGCCTTTCCTGTTTCCCGTTTCCATCCCGGGGGTTTCCACGGTCTTCGGGGCGGCCATCGTCCTGCTGGGGGTCGCCATCACCCTGAACCGCATGCCGTGGCTGCCCAACAGCATCCTGCACCGTCGGCTCGAAGCGGCCAAACTGGTGCCCATCATGCGCAAGGGTGTGACAATCGTGTCGCGCATCGATGCCTGGGTGCGGCCTCGCGCCTTGCATGTCACCGCCGGCCGCATGACGGTGATCAACGGCTGCGTGCTGGTGCTGGGCGGCCTGCTGCTCATGGCCCCGTTCGGGCTGATTCCGTTTTCAAACACTGCGCCGGCGGTGGGCATCCTGCTGTTGACCATCGGCATGATTCAGCGCGACGGCGTGTTTGTGCTGCTGGGCTACCTGGGCACAGTGCTGACCATCGTCTACTTCAGCGCGTTGCTGTACGCAGCCTGGTGGGCTGGCGGCGCCTTGCTGGGATAGAACGGGAATTGCCTGGCTCAACCGGATTCATGTAGACATGAAAAACCCGCAGGAACCTAATGTTCATGCGGGTTTCCGGTACTTTCTGGGCTGTTCTGGAACAGCCTGATTTTTAACTGTGGTGCCGTCGGCGAGACTCGAACTCGCACAGCTTTCGCCACTACCCCCTCAAGATAGCGTGTCTACCAATTCCACCACGACGGCTTGACGCCTCTCGGCAAAGAGCGGCATTCTAACACGATTCCTTATTTCGCGGGCACGCTGGGGACCGACGGATCGGCCTTTGCGGCATTGTCCACGGACGGGACGCCTGTGGCCGACGGAACAGCGGGCGAGGCGCTCTCGGAGGACGCCGGCGAGGCTCCCGCGCCAGGGGCGGTGGGTACGACCGAGGGCACTGCCGGGCCGGCGGGCACGGCCTCCTTGGCCGGGGCTGTGAAGCCCTGCATCACGCCGCCATCCAGAGGCGAGCCCGAGGGATGGTGCGCGACCCAGGCCAGGCCGCCGGTGGTTGCGAAAAATATGATCGCGGCCCACTTGGTGGCACGCGACAGAAAGTTGGCCGCGCCCGCTGAGCCAAACACGCTGCCCGCCGAGCCGCTGCCGAAGGCGGCGCCCATGTCGGCGCCCTTGCCCTGCTGCAACAGGACCAGCACGATGATCAGGATCGAGGAAATGACCTGGAGGGTCAACAGGAGCGGGGACAACCATTGCATGATCAAGGGACTCCGGGCCTCAGGCGGCCGCTATGTTCAGGAATTCGTCGGCGGCCAGGGAGGCGCCGCCCACCAGCGCGCCATCGATGTCGGGCTGGGCAAACAGGCTGGCGGCATTGCCGGCCTTGACGCTGCCGCCGTAGAGGATGCGGACTTGGCCGGCATCCCGTTTCTCCAGGGCACGGCGAATGAAGGCGTGGACGGCCTGCGCCTGCTCGGGCGTGGCGGTGCGCCCGGTGCCGATGGCCCAGACCGGCTCATAGGCGATGACGAGCCGCCTCACGGCGTCGGCCCCAAGAGCCAGGACCGGATCGAGTTGGTCGCCGATGACGCACTCGACCTGGTCGGCATCGCGGTCGGCCAGGGTCTCGCCCACGCACACCACCGGGGTCAGGCCCGCGGCGAGCGCGGATGCCGCCTTGGCGGCGACCTGAGCGCTGGTTTCGCCATGCAGGGCACGGCGCTCGGAGTGACCGCACAACACCCAGACGCAGCCGAAGTCGGCCAGCATGCCGGCCGAGGTCTCGCCGGTATAGGCACCTTGCGCATGAATGCTGACGTCCTGGGCCCCCCAAGAGACCTGGGTGCCCGCCAAGGCGTCGCGCGCCTGGGCCAGATAGGGAAACGGCGCGCACACCGCGAGCTCGGCATCCCCGGCCCGCGCCGCGCCGGACACCAGACCATCGAGCAGCGTGGCGTTGGCGGCAAGGCTGCCGTGCATTTTCCAGTTGCCCATGACGAGGCGTTTACGGGTATTGCTCATGCGTATCGTCGTTCCAATCAAGCGATAATCCGCCGCAACCGACGAATCGATTCCGGCAAAATTGAGTAACCCTGTATTGTAGCGTGTTTGCCCAGACGACGCCCCGTGGCCGCGCGGGAGCGTCCCGCGACATCAGAACTCGGTCCACTCTCCGGGGGCGGAGGAGGCGCCCGCCAGCGCCGGCGCCCCCATGGCCGGCCTGCCGGCCATGGCCTCGGACCCGCTCGATGCGGAGCGCCTGGGCGGGGGGCTGACGACTTTTTCGGGTGGCGACGGCAGGCGCGCGGGCGCGGCCTGCTCGGGAGCGTGCG
>NZ_JBELOI010000004.1:0-243929 GCF_040276065.1 Castellaniella sp. GW247-6E4
GAGCGCCCAAAACGGGCCTGTCGCGGTGAAAATCATCCCGCTTTTGGCCTATTTTTGAGCAATTTTTCTGCATTATGAAAACCGAGTCGATTGGGCTGGAAAAGCGGATTCTGAAATCGGCTTGATCAGACCTTCCCTAGATCATGTAGGGCGCTTGTCAATAAAATTATTGCTTGAAATCAACCACTTACACGGTATACTAATATTCCATAAATGCTAATTTATGCTATATAAATCGCATTAGAGTTCACTTCAGACTCAGCATAAGGCGAGTGCTGTGGTGATTGAGCACAGACAATCACAGTCAAGGGGCCACCACTCAACACTTTCGTGGTGATTGAAATCGAAGTAGGCCCGCAGCAGCATCAATTTGCCAACTTTAGTTC
This sequence comes from Castellaniella sp. GW247-6E4, assembly GCF_040276065.1. Lineage (NCBI taxonomy): Bacteria > Pseudomonadati > Pseudomonadota > Betaproteobacteria > Burkholderiales > Alcaligenaceae > Castellaniella > Castellaniella sp. GW247-6E4. The sequence goes on from NZ_JBELOI010000004.1 coordinate 387, forward strand.
CGATGCCTACCAGCATCGATTGAATAGGCGATTAAAATGGAACTAAAGTCGGCTAGAACTTATATAATCTAGATTAAGATGTGTCTGTTAGCTATTGAAATAAAAGCACATACCACATTGTGAAATTATCCGCGTTTAGTTCTGCGCACTCCTCCGGCGCTAGAATTCAAAAGCAAGCTTCGGGGTGCGCCCGGCCACGGCCGGCGCTATCGTGGCCCTACCCAAACGACCGGACCCGGATCATGACCCTCACATCACACACCGCACGCGGGAGGCAGCCAGCCGACCGACGCGAGGCGCGCGCCACGCTGGACGATCCGCGCTGGGCGCAGGTCTTGGCGCGCGACCCCAAAGCTGACGACCATTTCTTTTATTCCGTCGACACCACCGGCGTGTTCTGCCGGCCGTCCTGCGGCGCCCGCACGCCGCGCCCCGAACATGTCCGGTTTCACAATAGCGCGGCCGCCGCCCTGGCCGCCGGTTTCCGGCCTTGCCGGCGCTGTCGCCCGGACTTACCGCCTTTGGCCGACCGCCAGGCGGCCCTGGTGGCCGGGCTGTGCCGCCGGATCGAGGCCTCGGAATCCCCCCTCACACTGCAGGCGCTGGCCAAGTCCAGCAGTCTGAGCCCCCACTACTTGCATCGGGTCTTCAAGGCCGTCACGGGCCTCACGCCCAGGGCCTATGGCGCGAACTGTCGTGCGCGGCGACTGCGCGAGGCCCTGTCCCCAGGGCGAGCCGGACCCTCGGTGACCGAGGCGATCTACGAGGCCGGCTACCCGTCCGGCAGCCGTTTTTATGAGGAATCGGACCGGGTATTGGGCATGGCGCCGCGCACGTACCGGGCGGGGGGCGCAGGCGTGACGATCCGTTTTGCCATCGGCCAATGCAGCCTGGGGGCGATCCTGGTGGCCGCCACGGATCGCGGCCTGTGCGCCATTCTGATCGGCGACGAGCCCGAGCCGCTGCTGCGCGACCTCGAGGACATGTTCCCCCGCGCCGATCTGCTGGGTGGCGACGCCGATTTTGAGCATCTGGTGGCGCGCGTGGTCGGGTTCGTCGAGGCGCCGCGCCTGGGCCTGGATCTGCCGCTGGATATCCAAGGGACGGTGTTCCAGCAGCGGGTCTGGGCCGCGCTGCGGGACATTCCGCCGGGATGCACGCTCAGCTATGCGGATCTGGCCCGCAAAATCGGCATGCCCGCCGCCGTGCGCGCCGCCGCCCGGGCCTGCGCGAGCAATCGCCTGGCGGTGGCGATTCCCTGCCATCGGGTTTTGCGCCAGGATGGGGGGCTGGCGGGCTATCGCTGGGGCGTGGACCGCAAACGCATCCTGCTGGAACGCGAACACGAGGAGGATGCCGCGTGAAAGGCCGTCGATTGTCATGCACCTTGCGCCTGCCGCCGGATTTTCGCGCCCAGGAGGTGCTGGCATTCCATCGGCGTGATCGCGAAGGCCTGGCCGAACGGGTCGAGGGCGACTGCATGCGCAAGGGCCTGGTCTGGCATGGTGAACCGGCTTGCCTGTCGCTGCGCCTCGCGGGCGGACGGGCGACGGCCGAATTGGCCGTGGACGGCGATGTTCACGGGTCCGCGGACGAATCCGCGCGGTTCGCGGCCATGCTGCGCCGCTTGCTGGGCCTGGACCAGGATATCGACGCCTTCGAGGCCCTATACCTCAGCCATCCCCTGATCGGCCCCCTGCTCGCGCCGCGGCGAGGTTTGCGCGTGCCCATGGCGGCCACGCCGTTCGAGGCGCTGACCTGGGCAATCACCGGCCAACAGATCAGCGTGGCGGTGGCCATTTCCCTGCGCCGCAAGCTCGTGCGGGCGGTCGACATCCGCCACTCCTCGGGCCTGTGGTGCCATCCTGATGCCACCGCGGCCGCCGCGCTGGACGAGGATATCCTGCGGGCCGCGAGTTTTTCGGCGGCCAAGGCTCGGACCTTGTCGACCTTGTCCCGTGCCGTCGCCGACGGCTCGCTACCGTTGGAAGACTGGCTGCGGGACCTGCCGATCGAGGCGATTCGCAGCGGCCTCCTGGCGATCAAGGGCATCGGCCCCTGGACCGTGGATTACGCGCTGCTGCGCGGCTTTGGCTGGCTGGACGGGTCGCTGCACGGCGACGTCGCCGTGCGGCGCGGCATTCAGGCCTTGCTCGGTGCCCCCGAGCGCATTGGCGAAGCCCAAGCCCGCGAATGGCTGCTGCCGTTCGCCCCCTGGCGGGCGCTGCTGGCGGCGCATCTGTGGGCGGCACAGTCCGACGCGGGCTATTGAAGCGGTTCGTCGCCTCGTTTCGCGGCGCCACCCGCCGGCCGCCTCCGTCGTTCGCACATGAGAATCGGCCGGGCGCTAAATCTGCTCGAAGCGGTCGTAGTGCCGTTGCGTGCGGACGTCCTCGTGCGTGACCTCGTCCACGCGCGCCATGGGTGGCCCCTGAAGCAGCCATGACAGCATCCGGTCCAGGGCGTCGTGCTCGCCCTGCAACAGGGCCTCGACGCGCCCGTCGTCCAGATTGCGCACCCAGCCGCCCAGTCTGAGCAGATGGGCCTGGCGCACCGTCGCCGCGCGAAAGCCCACGCCTTGAACCTTGCCACGGACCAGAACAGAGAGCGTTTCGACCTCGAGATGGGAAGACAGCGATTTCATGGGCGACATTCTATCCGCTTTGGCGCTGGGCGCGCAGCCGCCCCTCCCTGCATCAAAATCTGGTCATGCAAAGGGTTTTGCGCGAAATCGGTCATAAGGACATTACCCAACAATCGTTCCCGGGCTTGGTCGCTCCACCTAGAATGACGCGAATCGATTCATTTCCCGCCGCGCAAGGCCCGAGGCAATCATGAGCGCCAGCATATCCCCCATTCGCAAACATACCATCGCCATCGTCGGCGCGGGAACAGGTGGGATCTCGGTCGCCGCACGCCTGCGGCGCGCGCGGCCCGATCTGGACATCGCGATCATCGATCCGGCGCTCAATCACGACTATCAGCCCGCATGGACCCTGGTCGGCGGCGGTGCCTATCGGGCCGAGGACACCCGCCGGCCGCTGCGCGACTGCCTGCCTCTGGGCGTCCACCACATCGCACAGGCCGTGACGGCGCTGCTGCCCGACGAGCGGCGAGCCGAACTGGCGGACGGCTCCGCGCTGAGCTACGAGTACCTCGTGGTCGCCGCCGGCATCCAGTTGAACTGGGACGCCATCGAAGGCCTGAGCGAGGCCCTGGGCAAGGATGGCGTCACCAGCAACTATCGCTATGACCTGGCCCCCTATACCTGGGAACTGGTGCAGCGGTTCCGGGGCGGCACGGCGGTGTTCACGCAGCCCGCGGGCGCGGTGAAATGCCCCGGCGCCCCGCAAAAGGCCCTGTATCTCGCCGCCGACCATTTCCGCCGCAATGGCATCGGGGCCGTCCGTCTGCAGTTCCGCACGGCGGGTGCCGCGGTGTTCGGCGTGCCCTTTTATGCCCAGGCCCTGGACAGGATCATGGCCTCCTATGGCGCCCAGCCGCATTTCGGACAAAACCTGATCCAGGTCCGCGGGCCGGAAAGGATCGCCATCTTCGAGTCGATGATCGATGGCCGTGTCGTGCGCGAAGAGGTGTCCTACGATCTGTTGCACGTGGTGCCGCCGCAGAGCGCGCCCGATTTCATTCGCCGCAGTCCGCTGGCCGATGCCAGCGGCTGGCTGGACGTCGACAGACACACGCTGCGGCATGTCCGTTATTCGAACGTGTTCGGCCTGGGGGACTGCACTTCGACGCCCAATAGCAAGACCGCCGCGGCCATCAAGGGCCAGGCTCCCGTCCTGGTCGGCAACCTGCTGCGGGCGCTGCGCGGCGCGGGCAACACCGAAAGTTACGACGGTTATGCCGCGTGCCCGCTGACGACATCGGTGGGCAAGGTCCTGCTGGCCGAGTTCACCTATGGCGGCGCGATCACGCCGAGTTTTCCCGTCGATCCGCGCGTTCCACGCCGTGTGTATTGGTGGCTGAAGCGCTCGTTCATGCCGTGGTTCTACTGGAACATCCTGCTCAAGGGTCGCAGCCTGCCCGTCACGCACCGCGGCCGGGATTTTCCGGTCGGCATACCCTCCTCCATCCAACCCTGAGCGCCGCTGCCCGCGCGCGCAGGTGGTATCGTATGACGATCATTTCCCAATTTCCCAGAAGAAAGGACGTCGCGACATGGGCAGCATCGCATTGGTGACCGGCGCATCGGCCGGCTTCGGCACGGCCATATCCCGGAAGTTCGTCGAACTCGGCTATACGGTGATTGGCGCCGCCCGGCGCGCCGACAGACTCGAGGCGCTGCGCGCTGAGCTCGGCGCCGCGTTCCATCCGCTCGAACTGGATGTCAGCGACACCGGGTCGGTCGACCGCGCTTTCGAGTGGATTCAGGCCGGCTTTCCCCATCTCGACCTGCTGGTGAACAACGCGGGCCTGGCGCTGGGCGTGGCGCCCGCCCAGGAAGCGCGGATGGAGGACTGGGAGCGCATGATCGCGACCAACGTCCTGGGCCTGTCCCGAGTGACGCGAAAGGCCCTGCCAGGCATGGTCGAGCGCGACAGCGGTCACATCATCAACATCGGCTCGGTGGCTGGCAATTACGCGTATCCGGGCGGCAATGTCTACGGCGCCACCAAGGCCTTCGTGCGACAGCTCAGCCTGAACCTGCGCGCCGATCTGTGGGGGACACGGGTGCGTGTCACCAATATCGAGCCGGGGCTGTGCGGCGGCACCGAGTTCTCGGTCGTTCGCCTCGAAGGCGATGCCGAGCGCGCGGCCGCCGTCTACGAGGGCGTACAGTCCATCAGCGCCGAGGACATCGCCGAAACCGTGGCCTGGGCGGCGCTGCGCCCCGCGCACGTGAACATCAACAGCATCGAGCTGATGCCCGTGGCCCAGAGCTTTGCCGGGATGAAGATCCACCGGCAGAGCTGAAAAGACCCGACCCTCTCGGACGGGGGACGGGACGACGGTCGGCTTCAGCCTTTGAGCAGCATCACGGTCAGCGAGATCGGCTCGATGTTGCTCGTCCCTTTAAAAGGCCCGTCGTAGGCTGAAATCAGGAATAGCGTGGCGCCGAACCCCAGGGAAAACAGGCCCATCGACACGTACATCGGACGCTTGTGGGCCATGTGCAGCTCGGCCATCACGCAGGCCGAGACGAACAACAGCATCAGGACCGCGAACCACTTGGTGATGCTGACATGCTGGTGCGAGACGATCAGGCGCTGGTTGCGCGCCCGCTCGATCTCGAGGACGTAGCGCCGCAGCTCCTGGGCGGCGCGGCGCTGGCTGAATTCCTGAACGCTGCCTTCAACACTCACCGAGGTGACGACCAGGGCTTCGAGGAGGCTTTCGGCCGTATCGCTCGCCTGGCCTCTGGCCATCAGGGGCCATTCCTCCTCAACAACCTCGCGGATGTAGCGGTTGATGTCGGACAGGACCGCCTCGCGGGCCTCAGGGGCGAGGAAGCGCGCGATGCGCAAGGTGTCCGAGACCGCGATCGCCTCTTGTTCGACCGCATTGCGCCCCTTGGCATCGGTCTGCCAGACGTCGGCCGCGACAAAGGCGATCACCATTCCCGTAGGCAGCAAAATGCCCGAGAGCATGGTGCTGACGAGGTTCGCCCCGTGGCGCTCGGGCCAGATCCTGCGCAGCAGCCGCATCAGGCCAATCGAGCAGGCACCGATGACGCCAACCTCGACGACCGAGAGGACAAAGAGCGCCCAATCGGGCAGTTGATAAACGAACTCGAATAAAGGCATGGCTGGTCTCTCTTGACGCCCATGCGCCCTAAAGAATTTCCTGGATTCTCTCGAGGGGGCGGCACAGGCGAGTGCCCTTTTCGGTGACGACGAACGGGCGGTTCAGGAGCACTGGGTGCTGTTCGATCGCGGCCAGCAATTGCTCGTCGGACAGCGCGGGGGCGTCCAGGCCGAGGTCCTGGTAGACGGGCTCCTTGGCGCGCATGGCCTCGCGCACCGTGAGGCCGGCGGCGCGGATCAGCGCGCGCAGCTCATCCCCCACAGGCGGGGTCTTGAGATACTCGATGATTTCGACGGGCTGGCCACTGGATTCGATGGCCTGCAGGGCGCTGCGCGACGTGCCGCAACGTGGGTTGTGGTAGATTTTGATCATCTGGGTGGTCACTGGCATCTCGCATGACGGGATGCGTCATTATCCACGATCATTCCAGATTGATGAACAAGGAATATCCCTCCATGATGGATCACTATGACTGGACGACGCCCGATGGGCACAGGATCACGCCGATCACTCCCGATCAGGGGGGCGCCGAGCCGCGAGGCCGCGCGCCGGCCCCTGTTCGGCCAGAGCACCGGGAGCACGCAATGAAGGCACCGCATCGGTTCGCCGCGCGGGGGCGCGGCATCCTGGGTGCGGCGGCCTGCGCGCTGCTGCTCGCGGCCTGCGCGACGCCCAGCGACCGGATCTCGTTGATCCCCTCCGAGCTCGACCAGCAGACCAGCAAGGACGGCCTGTTCACGCAAAAGGTCGCATGGACCCATACCCGCCCGGGCTGCAAGGGCGAGTGTCCCAAGCTGGTCGTCGACTCGCTGGCCTTTCCGGGGCATCGCATGCTGACCGAGCTGGTCGACCACGCGCTGGTGACCATGACGTGGCTGGATCAGGACGAGCCCGTCCCCTACTTCACCATTGCCGAGTACGAGCCCTATTTCTGGAAGACCGCCGGTCCGCGCGACGAGACCTGGCTGCAGGCGCGTACGCGTTACCGCAATCGGCACATCACCGTCGTCGAGCTGAATGCGGGCCAGTATCGCACCGGCATGGCCCACGGAATCTCGGGGATCCAGTTTCTGAATTGGGACAATGACACGCGCAAGGCGCTTGCGTTGGACGACCTGCTGGCGCCGGGCGCGCGTCCCGCCTTCGATGAGGCCTTGCGCCGGGCGCATGCCCGTTGGCTGCAGGACAATCCAGCCGCACGCGAGGATCCCCAGAACTACAGCCGCCTCTGGCCGTTTCGTGCCACGGACAATGTCGCCATCACCGACCTGGGAGTCGTGGCCAAGTACCAGTCCTACCAGATCGCGCCCTATTCGTCGGGTCACCCAGAGCTGCTGATCCCCTACGCCGAGTTGCGGGGCATCCTGCGCCCACGCTACCTGCCGGCCGCCTGAGCGGCCAGGCGGGCGTGCGAGCGCCCTCCCCTTATTGGCCCGCCGGCGTGTCCTCGAAGCGGTCCAGGTCGAAGTAGCGGGAAAAAGAACTCTTGTCCTCTGCCCGCGGCTTGGAGGATTTGGCCGGCGGCTTCGCGGCGGCGGACGTGGCGGCATCGCCCGACTGGCGGCGCGCGGCGGCCTCCTGGTCCAGGGTCTGGAGCTTGGCGGCCAGCGCGCTGTGCTTGCCCCTGAGCGCCCAGTCCGCCGCCGTCTCACGCTGGGTATTGAACATGGTGGCGTCCGCCCCATGCTCGAGCAGCAGGCGCACCATGGGTTCGTTGCCCGACAGGGCGGCCATCATCAGGGGTGTGGTGCCGTCCGGTCCCGGCGCGTTGACGATGGCGCCCCGCTGGATCAGCAGGCGTGCGGTGTCCATCCGCGCCTTGGAGGCGGCGTAGTGCAAGGGTGTCCAGCCCAGGCGGTTGACCTGCGCGCCTGCGTCGATCAGCCCGGCCGCCCGCTCGGTCTGGCCCAGGATGCACAAGTACATCAAGGGTGTTTCATCGTAGGCGTTGGGTTGATCGATTTCGACCCCGCGCGCGATGCGCAAGAGATCGAATACCTTCCACGATTGGTCGCGAGCCGCTTGCGTCAGGGCCGGATTGCCGATGGCATTGAGGGCCGCGGGGTCGGTGCCCCGCTGCAGCATGGTCTGCACGGTCGAGAGATCGTCGCGGCGGATGGCCGACCACCAGTCGGCCGTCGGTTGGGCCGCGCGTGCCGCCCAGCCGATGGCCAGCAGGCACAACAGGAGGCTCCACGCCGCCAAAGATGAAATGCGATGGGGTGTTGGCGCGCTGCGCGCCTGTGTCTTGGTCATGAGAGCTCCTCGCAATCAAGTCGTGCGCCCAATTTTGCTGAACAAGGCAAAGAAATTATCGGTGCTCGCCTGGGCGATCGTGCTCGCCGGCACGCCACGCAGTTGAGCGATCTTCTCGGCCACGTGCACCACCTTGGACGGGTCGTTCTGCTTGCCGCGATACGGCACAGGGGCCAGGTAGGGGGAATCCGTCTCGATCAGCATGCGATCGAGCGGCACCTTGCGCGCCACGTCCTGCAAGGCGGTGGCGCTCTTGAAGGTCACGATGCCCGAGAATGAAATATAAAACCCCAGCGCCATGGCCGCCTGCGCCACCTCCCAGGATTCCGTGAAACAGTGCATGACACCCGTGTGGGCGCCCTCCTCGCGCATGAGGCGCAAGGTGTCCTCGGCCGCCGAGCGGGTGTGGATGATCAGTGGCAGCCCGGTCTCGAGGCTGGCGCGGATATGGGTGCGAAAACGGTCCCGCTGCCAGTCCAGGGGCTCGGCCAGGCGGTAATAGTCCAGGCCCGTTTCGCCGATGGCGACGACCTTGGGATGCGCCGCCCGCTCGAGCAGGTCCTGCAGGCTCGGCTCGGCCCCGTCGTCGTCCTCGGCGTCGTTGTCGGGGTGTACGCCCACCGAGGCGTGGAGGTTGGGCCGATCCTCGACCAGGGCCATCAGGCCGGGCCAATCCCGCAGGTTCACGCTGACGACCAGTGCGTGGCCAACGTCGGCGGCGCGCATGTCGTCCAGGATCGAGGGCAGACGGCCCGCCAGGTCGGGAAAATTCAAATGGCAGTGCGAATCGACATACATGGGAAGGTTCCGTGCATCAGGCGCCAATCGGGGCGGGGGCGCAGGCCTTGAGCAGCAGGGCCACCGCGTGATCGGCGAGGAAACGGGGGTTGAGCGCATGGCCCGAGAGCCGGCGCTGGCGGGCGAGCCAGTGCGCCGCCTCGGCGAGGCGGCGGGCATCCAGACGTGCGGCCAAGGGCTCGATGCGGGCCGCCTGGGCTGGAAAATACCGTGAAGGGCCGCCACCCGCCCTCAAGGCCAGGTCGACCAGCAGGCGCTGGAAGCCATCGACCCAGTCGGCGATCTCCTCGTCGGCGAGCGCATCGGCGAGATCGCCCGCCGTGCCGCGCCCTTCGCACAGCGCGAGGAAGCTCTCGAGCCAGGCCGGACAGGCCGGTCCGCCGGCGCGCGCGCGTTCGAGCGCCCGCAAAGGCGCCCCGCCGCAGGCCGACAGCCAGGCGTCGGCCGGCTCGACCCCCTGCGACTCGAGCCAGGCCCGCGCCGCGCCAGCGTCGGGCACCGGCAGCGGAAATCGGCGGCAGCGCGACACCAGCGTGGGCAACAGGCGGTCGGGCGCCTGGCCAGCCAGCAGGAATATGGTGTGCTCGGGAGGCTCTTCGAGGATTTTGAGAAGGGTATTGGCCGAGATGACGTTCAGGGCCTCGGCCGGGTACAAGACCGCCACGCGCCACCCGCCCCGGTGAGTCGCGGTGTTGAACCAGGGCAACAGTCCGCGGACCTGCTCGACACGAATCTCGCGCGAGGGTTGTTTTTTCTTGCCTTCGGCGGAGGGTTCGGCATCGGCGCCCCAGCCTTCGGCGAGCGCGGTCGCCTCGGGCCGGATCCGCCGCAGATCGGGATGATTGCCCGCAACCACCCAGCCGCAGGCCTGACAGGCGCCGCAGGCCAGACCGTCAGTGGGTGTCTCGCACAATAGCGCAGCCGCGCCGGCCAGGGCGAATTCGATCTGGCCCACGCCGCGCAGCCCGTGGATCAGCCACGCGTGGGCGTAGCGTTCGCGGTCGGCCAGCCACGCGCGCGCCGCCGTCACCTGCCAGGGCAGGAATCCACCGTCATGGCTCGGCGTGTTCACAAGCCCCCCGGGTCGCGGCCGTGCGATGCCAGCAGTGCGCGCAGCTCAGCGGCCAGGACGCCGCGGGTGTGGTCGATGCTCTGGGTCGAGTCGATAACCGTAAAGCGTTCGGGATGCGCGGCGACGCGTGCATGGTAGGCGGCGCGAGTACGCTCGAAGAAGGCGGCGCCCTCGCGCTCGAACCGGTCCGGCGCATCGCGCCCCTCGTCCAGGCGCTGGCGCGCGACCGCCAGCGGAACGTCGAACAGAAAGGTGCGATCGGGGGCGAACTCCCCCTGAACCCAGGCTTCGAGCGCCGCGATCGGGGCCGGCCCCAGGCCGCGCCCACCTCCTTGGTAAGCGTAGGTCGCGTCGGTGAAGCGGTCGCACAGCACCCACTGGCCACGCTCGAGCGCCGGCAGGATCACGGTGCGCAGGTGCTCGTTGCGGGCGGCGAACATCAGCAGGGTTTCGGTGCGCAAGTCCATGGGCTCGCGCAGCACCAGCTCGCGCAGGGCCTCGCCCAGCGCGGTGCCGCCGGGCTCGCGCGTGCAGACCAGTTCGATTCCCGCGCGGCGCAGGGCATCGGCCATCCATTGGACATGCGTGCTCTTGCCCGCGCCGTCCAGGCCTTCCAGCGTCAAGAAGCAGGCATTGCGGCGGTCGTCGCTCATTTGCGTTTCAGAATATATGTGCCCACGGCCCGGTTGTGGGCGGACAGATTGGTGGAAAACTCGCTGGTGCCATCGCCGCGCGACACGAAGTACAGGTAATCATGGCTTTCGGGATGCAGGGTCGCCGCCAGGGCCGCCTTGCCGGGGCTGGCGATCGGCGTCGGGGGCAGCCCGGGGCGGGTATAGGTGTTCCAGGGCGTGTCGCGTTCGAGGTCTTTTTTTCGGATTTTTCCCTGGTAGGCGTCCGCCATGCCGTAGATCACCGTGGGATCGGTCTGCAGCGGCATCCCCAGGCGCAGGCGGTTGACGAACACGCCCGCGATCCGGCCGCGATCGGCATCGTGTCCGGTTTCCTTTTCGACGATCGAGGCAAGGATCAGGGCCTCGTAGGGTGTGCTCAGGGGCAGGCCCGGGTCGCGCCCCGCCCAGGCGCGGTCGAGGGCTTGGCGGCCGGCCAGCACGGCCCGGCGCAGGATGTCGAAATCGCTGGTGCCCGGCGAAAAGACATAGGTATCTGGATAGAACAGCCCCTCGAGGGATTTCTCGTCCAGATCAAGCCGGTGCAGCAGGTCGGCGTCCGAGACCCCGTCCAGGGTCTGACGCACGTTGGGATCAGTGCGCAGGGCCGCCCGGATCTGGGCGTAGGTCCACCCCTCGGGGAAGGTCAGCCGGACTTGCGTCATGTCGCCGTTGGCCATGCGCTCGAGCAGGCGCCAGGGCGTGTCCCCACGGCGCGCCTCATAGGCGCCCGCCTTGAGCTGCTTGTCCAGGCCGCTTAGGCGGGCCAGCGCCACGAAGGCGTCGGACTGGATCTCGATGCCCGCGTCCCGCATGGTCTGAGCGATCTGGCGCGGCGTGCTGCCCGAATCCACGACGTAATCGGCCACCTCGCCCGCCATGGGCACCGCCTGGCGCCAGCCCCAGTAGGCCGATCCGAGCAGGCCCGCGGCAATCGCCGCCAGCAACAGGACCAGTCCCCAGAGGAACACGCGTTTGATGGTTCTCATGGGCGCCAGTTTAACCGAGCCCACCGGAGGCGATGCGCGGAATTGCAGTCATGCCCCGCCCACGCGTCCGGGTTCGCATGCGGTCTCGCGGCGGGACGGCTATCATGGGAACTGTATCGCCCATCCCATGTGTTCAATGAGTGAAATATCGATGTCCGAGTTATCCCGCCCGGCCTGCTCCCGACTGGACGACCTTGCGATTCTCGCCCTCGAGGGGCCCGACGCCGAGGCGTTCCTGCACAGCCAGATCACCAATGCCGTCCAGGGCCTGCCCGATGACCACGCGCGGCTCGCCGCCTACTGCTCGGCGCAAGGCCGCATGCTGGTCAATCTGGTGGTGTGGCGCGCGGGGCCCGAGGCCTTTCGCCTGATGCTGGCACGCGATCTGGCCGAGACCGTCGCGCGGCGCCTGAGCATGTTCGTGTTGCGCGCCAAGGTGCGCATTTGGCGCGAGGACGGGCTTCATGTCCACGGCTGCACAGACTCGGACGACGCCCCCGTCATGGCCCCTTGGATGCGCTGCCAGGACGCCGATGGCGACTGGATTGCCGCACCCTCGCATGACGCCCGGGCCCGGGCCTGGCGGGTGTCCGATCGGCCCCTGAGCGTCGATCCGGACGGCGGCGCATGGCATGCGGCCGACCTGGCGGCGGGCCTGCCCTGGATCCGCGCGGCCACCCAGGATCTGTTCCTGCCGACCGCGCTCGACATGGATTTGAACGGCGGCATCGACTTCGGCAAAGGCTGCTACCCAGGCCAGGAGGTCATCGCACGGGCGCATTACCGGGGCGCGGTCAAGCGGCGCATGGCCTATGGCACCGCAACCTGGCCCGAGGGGCATCCCCTGCCCCAGCCGGGCGACGACCTGTTCGAGGCCGGCGGCGGCGAACGGCCCGTGGGGCGCGTGATTGATCTGGCGAGGGTCGCGGACACTGTCCACGCCGCCGTCGAAATCACCTTGTCGGACTGGCCGGCGACGCGTTATGCCCTGGCCTCGCCCGGCGGGCCCGCGCTGAGTCTCGTGCCGCCACGGGCCGCGGCGCCCGCCTGATCAGCGCTCGTAGAGCTTGAGCACGCTCGAGAAGTCCAGGCCGCCATGCCCCTGGGCGCTGAGCATGGCGTACAGGTTGCGCGCCAGCCCGCCCAAGGGCGTGGCGCTACGGCTCTGGACAGAAGCCTCGGTGGCCAGGCCCAGGTCCTTGAGCATCAGATCGACCCCGAACCCGCCGCTGTAGCCCTTGGAGGCCGGCGCGTGCTCCATGACACCGGGCCAGGGGTTGTAGAGCTCGGTCGCCCAATTTCGACCCGAGCTCTTGGCGATGATGTCCGACAGCACCTTGGGATCAAGGCCGTTCGCAACCCCCAGGGCCAGCGCCTCGGCGGTGCCCGCCATCAGGATGCCCAGCAGCATGTTGTTGCAGATCTTGGCCACCTGCCCCGCCCCCGCCGCTCCCGCATGAAAGATGTTTTTGCCCATGGCCCGCAGGTAGGGCTGCGCAGCCTCCAGGTCGGTGGCGGCACCGCCCACGATGAAGGTCAGCGTGCCGGCCACCGCGCCGGCCGTGCCGCCCGAGACCGGCGCATCCAGCATCCGGATGCCCACGGCGATGGCCGCCGCCGAAACCTTGCGCGCCGACTCGGGCGCAATGGTGCTGCACTCGAGCACCAGCGTGCCCCGGGCGATTGCGCCGAGCAGGCCTTCTTTGCCGAGATACAGGCCCTCGACGTGGCGGCTGGCGGGCAGCATCGTGATCACGAGCTCGGCACCGCGCACCGCGTCGGCAGCGCTGGCCGAGGCCTCGGCGCCGGCCCCGGCAAGGGCCTGCACCGCCGCCGGCACCAGGTCGAATACCTTGAGACGGTGGCCCGCCTCGAGCAGGTTCGACGCCATGGGCGCGCCCATGTGGCCCAGGCCGATGAATGCGATATGGCTGCTCATGCGTGATCTCCTTGGGGTTTAGTGCGTGCGCGGCGGCCGCCGGTGCCCGAGGCTTGGTTCAGGCCTGGAGGTCGGCCAGCGGATGCGGTTGGCCCTCGGGCCATGGGCGGCGAAAAAATCGCTCGACCCACCGTGCATCGGCTTGTTCGTGGGTGGCGGGCCGCCATCGCGGCGATTTGTCCTTGTCGATCAGCAGGGCCCGGATGCCTTCCTGGAAATCGTCCTCGGCCGTGCAATGCAGCGAGATGATGTATTCCTCGCGAAACACATCGGCAAGCGACAGTGGCCGCATCCGCTCGATCAGTGTGTGGCTCAGCCGCGCCGAGCCTGGCGAGCCGGCGGCAAACGTCGCGGCTGCGCGGGCGAGCCACGGGTCCTCGTGGCCAGTCCAGGCCCGGATCCCGGCGCAAACTTCGGCGAAGTCCGCGCGATCGCAGGCGGCCCGGATCGCATCGAAATGGATTTGCAAGGGCCCCGGGACCAACGGCTCGGGATCGGGCAAGCCGTCGATGAGGCGATCGACCTGACCCGCACGCGCCTCGACATCCGTGCTCCAGGAGGTGGCGGCCAGGGCGGCGCGCAGGGCCTCCAGGCCCGTGGACCGGCAGGCGCGATCGGCCAACCCCAGGCGCAGGCAGTCCGACGCGCCCAGTTGCGCCCCCGTGAGCGCGAGAAAGACGCCGATTCCACGCGGCAGGTGACTGAGCATCCAGGTGCCCGCCACGTCCGGATACAGGCCGATGGCGACCTCGGGCATGGCGAAACGCGTGGTCTCGGTCACGATGCGGTGGCTCGCACCCATCATCAGGCCGACGCCCCCGCCCATCACGATCCCATTGCCCCAGCAGAGCAAGGGCTTGCGATAGCGGTGGATGAGGAAATCGAGACGGTACTCCACCTCGAAGAAGCGCCGGGCATAGGGGTTGCCCCAGGCCTCGCCGCTCTTGTTCTCGAGCATGGCGCGATACAGGCTGTGCAGGTCGCCGCCGGCGCAGAACGCCTTGCCGCCCGCGCCGTCGAGCAGGACGGCCGCGATGCTTGGATCGTCCTGCCAGGCCCGCAGGCGCGCATCGAGCTGCTCGCACATGGCCAGCGACACGCCGTTGAGTGTCTGCGGGCTGTTCAGGGTCGCCAAACCGATGCGATGGTTGCTGGCGGCTTCGAGTTCCTCGAACACGATGAGGTCGTTCATCTGAGATCGGCTCCGTTCTCGAGCACCTGGCGGGCAACGATCAGGCGCATGATTTCATTGGTGCCCTCGAGAATCTGGTGCACGCGCGTGTCGCGCACCAGGCGCTCGAGGGGATAGTCCTTGAGGTACCCATAGCCGCCGAGGATCTGCTGGGCATCCAAGCAGCATTGGAAGCATAGATCGGTCGCCAGGCGCTTGGCCATGGCGCAATAGGACGAGGCCTGGGGGTCGTCCGCGTCCAGCCGGGCCGCCGCCAGGCGGACCATCTGGCGCGACGCCACGATATGGGTCAGCACGTCCGCCAGCTTGAACTGGAGTGCCTGGAAATCGGCCAAGGGGCGGCCGAACTGGCGGCGTTCGCCCATGTGGCGGCGCGCCGCCTCGTAGGCGCCTTGGGCCGCGCCCACCGAACAGGTCGCGATATTGATGCGCCCGCCGTCGAGGCCCCGCATGGCGAGCTTGAAGCCTTCGCCCTCGGCGCCCAGGCGGTTTTCGGCGGGGATGCGCACGTCGTCGAAAGCGATCGGCCGGGTGGACTGGCTGTTCCAGCCCATTTTGTGTTCCTTGCGACCGTACCGGATGCCCGGCGTGTCGGCGGGCACGGCAAAGGCCGAAATGCCGCGCGCGCCCGGCCCCCCCGTGCGCGCCATGACGACCAGCAGGTCGGTGTCGCCGGCCCCTGAAATAAAGGCCTTGGCGCCATCAATGGCGTAGCCCCCGCCCTCGCGCCGCGCCCGCGTGGACAACGCCGCCGCATCCGAGCCCGCGTTGGGTTCTGTCAGGCAATAGGAAGCGAGCTTTTCGCCCGTGGCGAGCAGCGGCCCCCAATGGTCGCGCACCGCGGGCTGCGCCCACTGGCCGACCATCCAGGTGGCCATATTGTGGATGGTGATGAAGGCCGTGGTAGAGGGATCGACGGCCGCCATTTCCTCAAACACCAGAGTGGCATCCAGCCGGGGCAGGCCCAGCCCGCCGATGGATTCCGAGGCATACAGGCCGCAGAACCCGAGCTCGCCCGCCTTGGCGAAGGCGGCTCGCGGAAAGACGCCGTGCTCGTCCCAGTACGCCGCATTCGGGGCCAGCTCACCCTGGGCGAACTCGCGCGCGGCTTGCGCAAAAGCGTGTTGTTCCTCGCTGAGGCGAAAATCCATGTCGCGGGTCTCCGGATCGACAGGCCCTAAACTGTAACACCGGGACACGCCAGACCCCAAGCCCTCCTGGGCGCGCGTATCCGGGCACTCAGTCTCGCGACGAGCGACCGGCCGGCGCCCCGGCGTCCGCGGCTTTGTGGTCGGCGCGGCGGCGGCGGGACTCCAGGGGATCGAATACCAGCGGGCGATAGATTTCGATCCGGTCGCCGGCGCGCAAGGCGCGTTCGGGCGCGCAGAGCTCGCCATAAATGCCGACCGGGGGCATCGGATCGGCGTACTCGGGATGATGCCGCGCGAAACCGCTACGCGCGATGGCCTGCGCCACGGTCGCGCCGGGCGGTAGATCGAGGTCTTCGCGCCAAAGGCCGGTTGGCGCCGCGAACACGAGGCTGACACGCATGGCGCTCAGGCCCCGTAGACCACGCGCGCGCGCTGCGTGAACGAATCGATGAAACTCGTGGCGATCCGGTTGAACACCGGGCCGATGACGGCCTCGAGGGCGCGGCTCGCGAATGCGTACTCCATGGTGTAGAGAACCTTGCAGCCCTCCCCTCCCAAGGCCCGAAAGGCCCAGTGCCCGGTCAGATTGGAGAACGGGCCATCGACCAGGTGAAAAACGATGCGATCGGGGAATTCGTGCTCGTTGCGGGTGGTGAAGCTCTGGCGTATCCCCGCGAAGCTGATGCGCAGGGTCGCCTGCATGCCCTCGTCATTGCGCCACTGCACCTCGGCACCAGCGCACCAGGGCATGAACTCGGGATATCGGGCGACATCCGCCACCAGGTCGAACATCTGCTCGGGGCGATAGGGAACCAGGACTGAACGCTGTACGGTATGCATCGATAAACAGGAGGGATGGGATAGAATTGAAGGATTTTAGCGGCCCTGGCCCGATGGACTCATGAGCATTGTAGATAATCGCAAGGCGACCCACGACTATTTCATCGAAGATCGCTTCGAGGCGGGGCTCGTGCTCGAGGGTTGGGAGGTCAAGGCGATCCGCGCCGGGCACGTGCAGCTCAAGGAAAGCTACGTCATCGTGCGCAATGGCGAGCTCTGGATCATCGGCATGCACATCAGCCCCCTGCCCACCGCTTCGACGCACATCCACCCCAACGCCACCCGCACCCGCAAGCTGCTGCTCAAGGCCGACGAAATCAGCAAGCTCATCGGCAAGGTCGAGCAGCGCGGCTACACCCTGGTGCCCTTGAACCTGCACTACAAAAATGGCCGCATCAAACTCGATTTCGGACTGGGACGCGGTAAAAAGCTCCATGATAAGCGGGACTCGGCGCGTGACAAGGACTGGGCGCGTGAAAAAGAACGCCTCATGAAGCACGACACCCGGCGCGGCCGGGCCGACTGAGCCGCCGGCAGCGCGTCGCGCGCGGCGCGCGCGCCTCAAGCCTGCCGCAGGCGCCGCGCCAGGTGCTCGCCCAGCCGGTGCGCCAGCGCCATGATGGTCAGGGTCAGGTGCTTGTCGGGCAGCACCGGCACCACGCCACCGTCGCAGACGTACAGGTTCTCGAGCCCATGAGCCTTCAGGTCGGCGTCCACGACGCCATCGCGCGCGCTGCCGGACATGGCGGTCGTGCCGGCGTAATGGATGCCCGTGCCGCTGTTGTCGCGTGTGGTGTGGTAGAGCGTCGCGGAGGCGCGGCGCAGCACCTTGCGCCCCCAGGCCATCATGGCGTCCATCTGCTGGTGCGCGCGCGCCGGCACGGAAAAATCGATATCGACCTGCGCAATCCCCCAGGCGTCGAGCGAGTCTCCCGGCCTCACCCGATTGCCGGGCAGAGGCTCCCCCGCACAGAACAGCCCCAGCGTCATATAGCTGTGGAACATGGCGCGCGCGAGCCGGTCCTTCAGTCCCGCGCCCAGATGACGCATCGAGCCCAGATAGTGCGGCGTCGTGGGGATGCCGTGAATCGCGTGGCCAATGAAGGGGAACTCCGAACCATCAGGCAGGCGCCCGCGTGACAGCAGGATCAGCAGATCACCGTAGCCGATATCGTAGTCGCGGCGCTTGCCCCAGAGCTTGTAGAGCGAAGTGGACAGCACGACTTTGGGATTGTCCTGCAGGCGCCGGCCCACTTGGTCCTCGTGGTTCGCCAGGCCCTGCGGGCATCGTTCGTTGGCCGAATTGAACAGGATGCGCGGCGTCTCAACCGCGCCGGCCGCCAGCACGACGCACCGGGCGCGGACCCGGTGGCGCTCGCCGGTGGCGACGTCCAGGTATTCCACCGCGGTCACGCGCCGGCCATCGTCGTCGATCAGCAGGCGCACGACCTTGGCGCCGGTGCGCAGGCGATAGTTGGATCGGCACGCGATCGAGGGCAGCAGTCTGACGGAGAACTTGTAGACCGCACCCACCGGACAGCCCGAAGTACAGATGCCGGTCGAGATACAGCTATGCGGCGTACCCTCGCGCGTGTTGATCGCCTTGCGATTGGGAATCGCGTGTGAATGGGGTTCGCCCAGGGCGCGCACCGTCTCGACGATGATCCGGTCCGCGGGCCGCAGCGGCTTGGGCGGCACGTAGTGCCCGTCGGGCAGTTCGGGAAGGCCCTCGCGAGTCCCGCAGACCGTGATCAGTTCCTCGACGGCATCATAATGCGGCTCGAGCGTGGCGTAGTCGATGGGCCAGCCGCGCAGGTCTTCCGGCGAAAAACGCACGCTCACCCCGTTCCACAGGTTTTGCAGGCCGTTGAGCGCGAGGACCTGGAAATGCTGGAATCCACCCGGGCGTCTTGCGGTCGATCCGGTCCGGCCATCCGCAAACAGCGGGTGGATGAACAGGCTGTCATGGGGGTCGTTGGGCCAGACCGTTTTCGGTCCGATGCCCAGCGTCTCGCCGCCATCGGGAGGCATGACACGGCTGAACTGATCGTCGGGCAGCGCCGGTCCCTGCTCGAGGGACATCACATCGATGCCGGCGCCGGCCAGCGTATGGGCGAGAATGCCGCCGCCGGCGCCGGTGCCGACGATGCAGACTTCGCAATCGAACTCAGCCATGGTTTGGCTCCTCGGCATTCGGTCCTTCGCCGACCGAAGCGAGGAATGCCGGCGAGGCGTAGCGCACGTGCTCGAGGAACATCGTCAGTACCCGCCCCTCCGCGCCCAGTGCGTGGCGGCTCAATTCGGATTGGCCGACACGCAGCCAGATGGCGTGCAGGGCCACCCGCACCTGGTGGTTGTCGTAAGCCAGCGCGGCGACGCGCGCGGCCATGGGTAGCAAGTCCTCTCGATAGGGGCTCATCCCGATCAGGGCCTGAACCAGCCCCTCGGCCCGTTCACGCGGCAGGGCGAGGCTGGCCTCGACCGCCCGCATATCCGGCGCCGGCGCGGTCATGCCGGGACGCAGCAGGCGCAGGGCTTGTCCCGAGGCGAGGTGGGCCTCGATGGCCTCCAGCGGCACGCCATTGGTCTCGGGGACATAGCGCCGCGTAAAAAACAGGCCGACGAAACAGACCAGCGCATAGAAGGCGAAGACGCCCCCCAGCCCGAAGGCCGCGACCAGTATCGGGAACGAGAATACGACAACGAAATTCAGCCCCCAGTTGGCCAGCGTGGCCATGCTCATGCCCAGGGCGCGGATATGCCGTGGATACACCTCGGACATCATCACGTAGGGCAAAGGTCCCAGGCTGGCCGCGAACGCCGCGATGTAGGCGATCAGTCCGACCACGGCGATGAGGTCGAGCCACTGCGCCTCGGTCCAGGCGCCCAGCGCGATCAGCGCCAGGCTCGCCGCGGCGCCGCCAAAGCCGATGAACAGCAGCGGCTTGCGGCCGATGCGGTCGATCAGCGCCATGCCGACGAGCGTCATGAGGACGTTGACTACGCCGATGCCCATGGTGGCCAGGACCTGGGTGCCGTGCGAGTCGAATCCAGCTTCTCTGAAGACGGTGGGCGCATAGTAGATGACCGCGTTGATGCCGCTGAACTGCTGCAGCGCGAACAAGCCGACGCCGACAATCAGCGCCGGGCGTACGCCCTGGGCGAGAAGGTCGCGCCACTGCGCGCCCTTCTCGCTCCGGACGGACTGGTCGGCCGCCATGATCTGCCCGAGTTCGCGCTCGATTTCAGGGTCGCCGGACACTGCGCCATGCAGCCGCGCCAGCGCCTCGCGGGCCGCCTCGGGGCCGCGTCGGCTCGCCAGCCAGCGCGGCGTGTCGGACAGAAACAGCATTCCCGCGAACAGGGCCAGGCCCGGGACGGCACCCAGCAGGAACATGGTGCGCCAGTCGTCGTCGAATGCGTAGTTCACGACATAAGCGCCCAATATGCCCAGGGTGACCGCCAATTGGTAGATCGACACCAGCATGCCGCGCTGGCGCGCGGGCGCGCTTTCGGCGATATACAGGGGCGCCACCAGCGCCGCCACGCCCACCGCGAAACCCAGTATCAGCCGCGCGGCGCTCAGCATCCAGACCGCCGTGATCTGGCTGGAGGCCACTGCGCCGAGGACGAACAGCACGGCCGCGGCGATCAGCGAGGTCCGCCGCCCGTAGCGCTCGGCGCTCCAGCCGGCGGCGAGCGCGCCGAACAAGGCCCCGAGCGGGACGGCGGCCGTCATGAAACCCTCCGCGCTCGGGGTGATGGTGAACGCTTCGCGCAGATAGCCAAGCGCGCCGGCGATGACGCCTTCGTCGAAGCCAAAAAGAATCCCCGCCAGGCCGGCGATGATGGCGACGACGTAAATCATGACAGGACCCCGGCCGCGACCTTGCGCATGGCGGTGGAGATGTCCTCCACGTCCTCATCCGAAAGGCTGGAGGCGATGGTTAGCAGCGCGCCGTTCGCATGCAGCGCATCACAGCCCGGCAACACCCCGGCGCGGTAGTCGTAATCCTTGGCGAAGGCGTTGGCGGGATGTGTCCAGGGATGCCCGTCGCGGCTGTTCGACCGGCGGTTCACCAGGCTCGGAATATTCGAGTACCAGTGCAGGCCCCATTCACGCATGGTCAGGCAGGCCAGGCTGCCCGCCGGACCTGCGATGCCCTCGGCGCGCAGCGCACTGACGAAGCGCGCGGCCAGCGCTTCGTCGGGCAGGCTCATCAGCAGGAAGGGACCGGTGTCGCCCCCCGGGTCGAGGATGCGCCGGAACGCCAGTCCGGGCGTGCCTTCGAGGGCCTCGCGGATGCGCCATTTGGCCGAGCGCATGGCACTGGTGACACGCGGCAGCTTGCGTAGCTGCGCCAGGGCCATGGCGCCGGTGAGTTCATGCATGCGCGCGCCCACTCCCCAGAGCTGGATGTTCGGGTCGTTGGTGTCGAGCCGCCCCGCCGATGTGCGTGGATAGCCGAGATCGTGCAGGGCCACGATTCGTCGAAACAATGTATCGTCTTGGCAGACGACCATGCCGCCCTCTCCCGAGGTCATGTTCTTGTTGAGCTGAAAGCTGAAAATCCCGATATCGCCAAAGCGCCCGACCGACGTGCCGTTGAAGCTCGCCCCGGCGGCCTGGGCGCAGTCCTCGATCAAGGCCAGCCCACGGTCTCGGCAGAATCTCGCGATGCGATCGATGCGGCCGGGCGCGCCGCTCATGTGGACACACAGGACCGCGCGCGTGTGCGGCCCGATCTTGCGCTCGAGGTCCTCGGGGTCCAGGCAGAACGTGTCGTCAATGTCGACCAGGCGCGGGATGGCGCCAGCGCGCACGATCGCCGAGACGCAGCTCACCCACAGATAGCCCGGCACCATGACCTCATCGCCTGGCCCGATCTCGAGCGCGGACATGGCGATGCTCAGCGCGGCCGTGCCCGAGGACACGCCCAAGGCGTGCCGATGCCCGAACGCGGTTTTCCATTCGTTCTCGAAGGTGTCCACCATCCCCTGGAGGTCGGGGCCGTAGAAGCGGAAGGGGCTGCGGGCGAGGATCACGCGCTCGACAAGCTCGCGTTCCTCCTCGCCGATCCAGTGCGTGCCGGGCAACTCCCAGGGCAGTGGCCGAGTACGCACGGGGGTGCCGCCATCGATCGCCAGGCGGCCATCGTCCAGACGGGTGTCTTTGCTTGCTGTATCTGCGCTGCGCATGGAAAGCTCCTCGGGATGAGTCTAGTCCGGCGGCGTGCCACTCTGTACAGCTTACGAAAGACCCGTCGTGAGACACCGACTCCAGTGGGTTTTGTAGCGTGAGTTTGTAGCGAAGAAACAAATTTAAGTATAATTTAGTCTAGTTGTAAAGATTTTTTATCACGCACGGACCACTTGTAGACCCCTTGGTTTCGCGCCACTCTTGCGCCAGCCAGAATCTCATTTCCGCGAGTACTCGCCATGCCGAATCCCACGCTGCGGATCGCCTTTCTGGTCTCGTGCGCAGGCGTGCTCTTTGGCTACGGCATCACTTCCATCGCGGGCGTGCTCGATACGCTCAGCCCCCTGTTTTCACTGGATCTGCGCGAAACCCAATTCCTGGTGTTCGTGCTGGTGGCCGCCTGTTTTGCGGGTGCGGCCGCAGCCGGGCCCGTCTCGCTGCGCTGGGGCCGCCGGCCGGCCATGGCCGCGGCCACGCTGGCATCCGCTTGCGCCTATGGGTTTCTGCTCAGCGCCCCGACGCTGACGGGATTGATCGCGGCACGCGTATTGGCGGGCCTGTCGATCGGGCTGTATTCCATGGTTGTGCCGATGTATGCGGCCGAGACCGCCCAGGCCGCGCGGCGAGGCGCCGTGGTGGCCTTGTTCCAGCTCGCCATCACGGGTGGCATCCTGCTGTCCTACGGCCTGGGGCTGTGGCTGGACGCCGCTGATCAATGGTCTCTAGTGCTGGGCGCCGGCCTGGCACCGAGCGCGCTGGCGGCGCTTGGACTGGCGGCCTTGCCCGAAAGCCCGCGCTGGCTGGCCGCGCGTGGGCGCCGCGAGGAGGCGGCGCGCGCCGCCGCGCGCCTGGGCCTGGCGGGCGAATGGCTGGCCGCAGCCGAACCGGCGACAGCGATCCGCCCCGGGCTGCGCCAGGGACGCGTGCTGGGAGTGCTGATTCTCTGCAGCGCGCTGTTCATCCTCCAGAACCTCAGTGGAATCGACGGCATCCTCTATTACGCGCCACAGATTTTCAAGGGCCTGGGCTTCTCGGCCGGCAGCGCGGCGCTGGGCGCCACATTCGGCCTCGGGCTGGCGAACTTCCTGGCCACGCTCGCCAGCGTGGTGCTGGTCGATCGCCTCGGACGCCGCCGGCTGTGGATCGGCGGTTCGGCCGTCATGGCCGTCGGGCTGGCGGCGGTCATCTTCGCCGCTCGTGACGGCTCGCCATGGCTCGGGCTGGTGGGCCTGTGTCTCTATATCCTCGCCTTCGCGGTCAGCCTGGGTCCCCTGCCCTACGTCCTCATGTCGGAACTGTTTCCCAGCGCCTTGCGGGAAAAAGGCATCGCCGCCGCCTCGGCCGTCAGTTGGCTGTTCAATGCCTTGATCGCCCTGACCTTTCTGTCCATCGTCGAAACCGTGGGCCTGGATGGCGCCATGCTGCTGTTTTTGGTGGTCTGCCTGCTATCCCTGCTGCTGGGAATCCGGTTTTTGCCGGAAACCCGGCACGTGTCGCTCGAGGCCATCGAATCGCGGGTGCTCGAGGGCCTGCCGTTACGCGAGCTGGGCGTCGGCCAAGAGGCGTCCCGCGTGTGACGTCCGACTATTGCAGCACGAAGCCTTCGATCTCGAGCAGCCGCGCCTTACGATCCAGTCCGCCGCTGTAGCCGTTCAAGGCGCCACCGGCGGCCAGGACGCGATGACAGGGGATGATGATGCTGATGGGATTGTGGCCGACGGCGGCTCCAACCGCCCGGCCGTGACCCGTGCCCAGGCCCGCCATGCGGGCGAGTTCGCCATACGAGACGGTCTGGCCGAGGGGAATCTCGAGGAGCGCCTTCCAGACCGTTTTTTGGAACGGCGTGCCCTCGGGCGCCAGCGGGATGTCGAAAATCCGGCGCCTGCCATGCACATACTCAGACAGCTCGAGCCGGGTCTGGCGAAACACCGCCAGCGCGCTTTCGGGGGTGTCCGCTTGCCTGAGCTCGAGTGCTCCTCCGTCGAAATCGTCCGCCGTGACGTCGGTGGCGGCCAGCGCCTCGAACAGATCACCAGACGGGTCCCGACGCCGCACCTTGAACGTGCGCATGGGTCGCCCGTCGAGTTCGCCCGCGGCTGGATCGAAGTGCGCGGGCCGCATGGGCGCGGCCCCCGGCAGATCGGGGCAGTCCCGCTGACCGACGAAGTACAGGCCCAGCAGGCTGGCGCCGTCCGAGCGCAAGAGGACCGGGCCCAGCGGGGACGGGATCACGGCATGGAAATACATGTTGTGATTCTGATGGCAGCTCGCCGGCCCTGTCCGCATCAAGCGGCGGCGGCCGGGGTGTCGGCCAGGCGCTGCCAGGTGTCGACGACCGTGTCCGGATTCAACGACATCGACAGAATGCCCTCGTCCCGCAGCCACTGGGCCAGGTCCGGATGGTCGCTGGGGCCCTGCCCGCAGATGCCGACGTATTTTCCAGCCTTCAGGCAGGCCTGGATGGCGCGACGCAGCATGAACTGCACCGCCTCGTCGCGCTCGTCGAAATCGGCCGCCAGCAGCTCGAGCCCCGAATCGCGGTCCAGGCCCAGGGTGAGCTGAGTCATGTCGTTGGAACCGATCGAGAAGCCGTCGAAATACTGCAGGAACTGCTCGGCGAGGATGGCGTTGGAAGGCACCTCGCACATCATGATCAGGCGCAGGCCGTTTTCACCGCGCTTGAGGCCATGCGAGGCCAGCAGATCAACCACGCGTCGCGCCTGCCCGAGGGTACGCACGAACGGCACCATGATCTCGACATTGGTCAGCCCCATGTCATCGCGGACCTTCTTGAGGGCCTCGCATTCCATGCGGAAGCATTCTTCGAAATCCTTGGCGATATAGCGCGAGGCGCCGCGAAAGCCCAGCATCGGGTTTTCTTCCTCGGGCTCGTAGCGCGAGCCGCCGACGAGTTTGCGGTACTCGTTGGACTTGAAGTCCGACAGGCGCACGATGACCGGCTTCGGGTAGAAGGCCGCGCCGATGGTGGCCACACCCTCGGCGAGCTTCTCGACAAAGAAGGCGCGCGGGCTGGCGTAGCCGCGCGCGGCCGATTCCACGGCTTTTTTCAAGTCGCTGTCGACATTGGGATAGTCGAGCACGGCCTTGGGGTGCACGTTGATGTTGTTGTTGATGATGAACTCGAGACGGGCCAGGCCCACGCCGGCGTTGGGGATCTGCGAGAAATCGAAGGCGAGCTGCGGATTGCCGACATTCATCATGATCTTGACGCCGATCTCGGGCATCTGACCCCAGCGCACCTCCTCGATCTCGGTCTCGATCAGGCCGTCGTAGATCCGGCCTTCGTCGCCCTCGGCGCAGGACACGGTCACCTCGCGGCCGTTGGCCAGCACGTCGGTGGCGGTGGCGCAGCCGACCACGGCCGGAATGCCCAGTTCGCGCGCGATGATGGCGGCGTGGCACGTGCGTCCGCCGCGATTGGTGACGATGGCCGAGGCGATCTTCATGACGGGCTCCCAGTTGGGATCCGTCATATCGGTCACGAGGATGTCCCCCGGGCGGACCTGGTCCATTTCGGTAACGTCGGCGACCACCCGCACCGTCCCAGAGCCGATCTTTTGGCCGATCGCCCGGCCGGTGATCAGGACCTCGCCGGTGGCCTTGAGGCGGTAACGCTCCTGGATGTCATGGTGGCCTTGTTGGGACTTGACGGTCTCGGGGCGCGCCTGGAGGATGTAGAGCTTGCCATCGATGCCGTCGCGGCCCCACTCGATGTCCATGGGGCGCTGGTAGTGGGCCTCGATGATGGCGGCATAATGCGCGAGTTCGATGATCTCGTCGTCGGTCAGCGAGTAGCGGTTGCGCTCGGAGGCAGGCACCTCGGCGGTGCGTACCGCGTGCCCCGAGGCGCGCTGCTCGTCGAATTCCATTTTGATCAGCTTCGAGCCGATGCGCCGGCTGATGATGGGGTAGTGGCCCGAGGCGAGCATGGGCTTGAACACATAGAACTCGTCGGGGTTGACCGCGCCCTGGACCACGGTTTCACCCAGGCCGTAGGACGAGGTGATGAACACGACGTCCTTGAAGCCCGACTCGGTATCCAGGGTGAACATCACGCCGGCGCTGCCCTTGTCCGAACGGACCATGCGCTGGATCCCGGCCGAGAGGGCGACCTCGGCATGGGCGTAGCCCTTGTGCACACGGTACGAGATGGCACGGTCG
Organism: Castellaniella sp. GW247-6E4; assembly: GCF_040276065.1. Classification (NCBI taxonomy): domain Bacteria; kingdom Pseudomonadati; phylum Pseudomonadota; class Betaproteobacteria; order Burkholderiales; family Alcaligenaceae; genus Castellaniella; species Castellaniella sp. GW247-6E4. Next base: position 26,443 of record NZ_JBELOI010000004.1, read on the forward strand.
TTGTACAAGGAGGCGAACACGTGGCGGATCTTGTCGAGAACCTCGTCGATGCCGACCACGTTCAGGTAGGTTTCCTGCTGGCCGGCGAACGAGGCGTCGGGCAGATCCTCAGCGGTGGCCGACGAGCGTACGGCGAACGAACCCTTGCCGTCGGCGTCCAGCGCCGCGAATGCCGTGCGGATGGCGTGCTCGAAATCGGCCGGAAACGGGGTGTCGATGACCCATTGGCGAATCTCGGCACCGGCCTCGGCGAGCTCGCGCACGTCGTCCGCATTGAGCACATCCAGGCGTTGATTGATGCGCGCATCCAGCCCGGTCGATCCCAGGAAGTCGCGAAAGGCATCGGCCGTGGTCGCGAATCCGCCCGGCACCCGGACCCCGGTGCCGGCGAGCTGGCTGATCATTTCACCCAATGATGCGTTCTTGCCTCCTACCGAGTCCACGTCCGTCATGCGGAGCTGCTCGAAAGATACGACGTACGACATAGAGTCACCTTTAAAGATAGAGAAAGCGTGTTTGCCCGGCGCACACAGGTTTTGGATCGCTGGCGGCGATGTTTTGTGCCATGCAGTATGTGCGCCCGGCAAACCAGCCTTGCTTGCTGGTCGGGTGACTGTTAATCTTTGCGGATTGTACCGTTTCTGATGCCTAGTAGCTTAAATTCATGGCCGAATCCCCAATCGAACGCACCGTCTTCATCGTCTCCGACAGCACTGGAATCACGGCGGAAACTTTCAGTCACGCCGTGCTTTCACAGTTCGAGCAGGTCCGGTTCGAGGCCGTGCGGCTGCCCTTCATCGACTCGATCGAAAAGGCCGATGCTGCGGCGCAACGTATCGCCCAAAAAGCCAGCCAGGACGCCCTGCCGCCGCTGGTCTTCAGCACGCTGGTCGATTCCGAGATCGCGGACCGCATCCGCGGAGAGCCCTGCGTGTTCCTGGACCTGTTCGGCGCCTTCGTCCAGCACCTCGAGGAAGCCCTCGGCATGAAGTCCAGCCGCTCGATCGGGCGCTCGCACACCAACGGGCTTTCCAAACAGTACAACAAGCGAATCGAGGCCATCAATTTCAGCCTGGCCCACGACGACGGCCAGTTCGTCGACGGCCTCGAGCAGGCTGACGTGATCCTGGTGGGCGTCTCGCGCTGCGGCAAGACTCCGACGAGCCTGTACCTGGCCATGCAGTACGCGGTCAAGGCGGCCAACTTCCCCCTGATTCCCGAGGATTTCGACCGCGGCGCCCTGCCCCACACGCTCCATCCTTATCGCCGGAAGTTGTTTGGCCTGTCGATCCATCCCGAGCGCCTGGCCGAGGTGCGCAACGAGCGCCGGCCCAACAGTACCTATGCGTCGCTGCGCCAATGCCGCCAGGAGGTCGCCGACGCCGAGCGCCTGATGCGCATGGAAAACATCCCCTGGCTGTCCACCACCACGCGCTCGATCGAAGAGATCTCGACCAAGATTCTCGACGAAGTGGGCCTCGACCGCCTGACCTACTAGCGGGCACGGGGGCCGCTCAAGCGCCGTAGCCGAACAGGCGGGGCAGCCAGAGCGACAGGCTCGGGAAAAAGATCAGGAATCCCAGGCAGACCACCAGCCCGAACAGAAAGGGCAGCACCTCACGCACGATGTCGCGCAATGGCACCTCGGCGATCCGCGTCATGATAAAGAGCAGCAAGCCGTAAGGCGGGGTGACCAGCCCGAGCATGATGTTGACGATGCAGACGACGCCGAAATACACCAGGTCGATGCCCAACGCATTGGCCGTCGGGATGAGCACCGGCAGAATGACCAATATGATCGTCGTCCCCTCGAGTATGCAACCCAGCAGCAACAGGATCACATTGACGAGAATCAGGAAGCCGATGGGCGAGAGGTCCCAGCCGGTCAAGAAAACCCGGAGCGCTTCCGGGATGTTCTCGATCGTCACCACGTAATTGAAGACCAGGGCCCCCGCGATCAGCATGCCGATGGAGGCGCTGGTGCGCGCGCTCGCCAGCACGGAATGATAGAACTCGGAGAAAGTCACGCTGCGGTAGAGGCCGGCGGCGATGAGCAAGGCGTAGCCCGCCGCGACCGCGGCGGCCTCGGTGGGCGTCGTGATGCCCGAATAGATGCCGCCCAGGAGCACCACCGGCATCATCAGTGCCGGAAAAGCCTCCACCGTGATGCGCGGCAACTCGCGCAAGGGTGTCGGCGGCTCGACTGGGAACTGCCTGTGCCTGGCCTGATAAGCCACCTGTACCATCAGGAACAGCGTCATCAGCAGCCCCGGCACCACGCCCGCGAGAAACAGGTAGCCGATCGATGTATCCGAGACGAATGCGTAGATGATCATCGGAATCGAAGGTGGGATGATCGGCCCGATCACCGCGGTCACCGCGGTCAGGGCCGCCGCATAGCTCGGCGGGTAGCGGTCGCCGTCGGTCATCAGTTTTTGCATGACCTTCCCAGACCCCGCGGCATCGGCGATCGCCGAACCCGACATGCCGGCGAAAATCAGGCTCTGCAGGACATTGACCTGCGCCAGACCGCCGCGAAACCGGCCGACGAGCGCATTGCAAAATTTCAGCAGCCGGTCGGTCATCGAGCCGATGTTCATCAACTCCGCGGCCAGTATGAACAAGGGCACCGCCAGAATGATGTAATTGGACATCATTCCATTCAAGAATTGCTCGGCAGCCGTCCCCATGTCGAGGCCGGCCAGCCCGAGGTATAAAATCGAGCCTGCAATCATCGCGTGCCCGACCGGCAGGCCGAGAAACGCGAGGGCGGTGATGGCAAATAGCGATATGGAAAAGGGGCTCGCAAAGTTCATACGCCGGACCCCGCCTTGGTGGGGTCGTAGGCATCGCGATCGTGGCCTCTGAGCACACGCCACGACAGCCAGATATAGCGGACGATGATGCCGATCACGAACAGGATGTAGATCGAATAGAGCCAGTCCAGGCGGATATTGAGATAGGAGCTCTTTTCGACCTTCATGAAGGTCACATAGTCGACCACGGCCGGAAAGGAAATGCCGTAGAGCAGAATGATCGAGACCGCGGTGATCAGGAACATCGCGCTGCGAACCCTGGGCCCCGCCATGGACAGGATCAGGTCAAAGCGCATTTCCTCTTCTTCCCTGACGACAAAGGCCGCTCCCCAGAGCACGATCCATATCCACAGCGCCGAACTGAGTTCGCTCGACCAGCCGCTGGGCCAGCTCAGGATATAGCGAAAGAACACCTGAACGAGAAAAGCGAAGAACATCGTCGCCAGCATGAGGGCGAGGACATTTTCAGCGCGGCGGTAGAGCCAGCCGCCTATGGAGTACACAATTGGGGGCATCTCTGGCCATTCCTGGAATGATGAAGGAAACAGGAGCCGCTGGCCGATGATTCATCGGCCAGCGGAACCCAGGGACATGCCGTGTATCAGAGGGCGTTGATCTTGTCGATCATGCCGGGGATCCATTCCTTGGAAAGGTCGGACGCCAGGTAGGCCTTCTGGACGTGCGTGCGGAAGGCATCGAGGTCGGGCGTATAGAGCTTCAAGCCCTTGCTAGCGAAGGAATCCGCGAGCTCTTTTTCGCGCGCCAAGTGCCGTTGCGTCGAGAAGTCGATGGCCGAATCGGCCGCGGCCTGGACCTTGGCCTGGACATCGGGGCTCATGCCGTTCCAGACTTTCATGGATACCGTGAGCAAGTCGAACGCCACGAGGTGCGAGGACAGGACGATCTGGCTCATGACCTCGTAGAATTTCATGTTTTCGACGTTCGGCAGGGGGTTGTCCTGGGCGTCGATCGCACCCGTTTGCAAGCCCGTGTACACCTCGGCGTACGCCATCGGTGTCGGGTCGGCCCCCAGCGCCTTGCCGAGGAACTGCCAGGCGTCGCCGGCGGGCATGCGCAGCTTGATCCCTTTGAGATCGGCGGGCGTCATGATTTTCTTGTCAGGCTTGAGGCCGAGCTGGCGCACCCCGTAATAGGTCGGCCCCAGGACCTTGACGTTGAGCTTTTCCTCGGACATTTTTTTCAGCTCGGCGGCCTCGGGGCTGCGGAAGAACTTGTTGACGTGCGCAGCGTCGCGAAATAGATAACCCGCCGTCACGATGGACCATGCCGGTAACTGCTTGGACATGTCCTGCGGCGCGACGTTACTCATTTCGAGATTGCCGCGCTGCAGGGCGACGAGCTCGGTGCCCTGCTTGAACAGTGTGCCGCCGTAATACCCTTCGAAGACGAAATCGTCTTTGACCCCGTCAGCGAATTTTTTCATCATTTGCGCGCGGATGTCCTGATCCGAGAACACCGCCGAAAAGCGGAGTTTCGGTTTGTCCTTGGCCATGGCCGGCAGGGCGGCCGCCGCCGCAAAGAGTCCGGTACCGATTAGAACCTGGCGACGCTTGATACTTGGTGTCATGTCTTCCTCCTGAGGCGAGAGATTGGCGTGTCGAAATCCAATGTGTTTGGCATCCGCCTTGGAACCCGTGCCGGCGTATTAACCAAACGGTACATCAAGTTCGCTCAGTGTATATCATGCAAGCCGAAAAAAATCGGAAACTCTGGTTACCCCTAATGTGAATACCGTCAGGCGGGCCGGCGCGCGAGACTTAGCCGCTGGCGCCGCTGTTCGAACAGACATACCGCCGCCGCCGCGGCCACGTTCAGGGACTCCACCGCATCGGCCTGCGGGATCCGCACCCTCAGGGTCGCGGCGCCGGCCAAGGCCGGATCGACCCCCGCGCCTTCGTTGCCGAAAACCCAGGCGCAGGGCGCGCGCAGGTCCAGGGCATACAAGTCGCGAGCCGAATCCAGCGTCGCGACTGCCAGTGGAATGTCCAGTCGATCGAGAGCGGCGTGCAAATCCACGCCTTCGTGAATTTGCAGTGAAAAATGAGCACCCTGCCCCCCGCGCAGGGCCTTGGCAGACCAGGCCGCAGCGCATCCCGGCGACAAATGGGCCACGCGCAAGCCGGCCGCCGCCGCGGTGCGCAACAAGGCCCCCAGGTTTCCCGGGTCCTGGACCCGGTCGAGCCAGAGGCAGGATTCGGCCATGCGCGCGGGCGGCTGCGGGCGCGGTGGTTCGACCAGCAGGAACAATCCCGGCGGGCCATGCGCGAGCGGCGACAGGGCTTGTGCCAGGGCGGCCTCGAGCGTGACATGGCGTTCGGCGACGCCCATGAGCCAGCGGCCATCGGCGGTGCCCGCCGCCCGCTCGTCCAGGATGGCCAGCGGTGCGGCTCCGTAACGCTCGACCCAGGCGCGGCACAGGTGCTCGCCCTCGAGCAGGACGCGCGACTCCGCGCGCGCGGCGCGCCCTTGGGCCAGCCGCAGCCACAGGCGGTAATCCGGGTTGTCGCGCGAGGCGATGTGGCGCGGGGCGGCGGCGCGCGTCATGCGTCCACCAGGCTGCGACGCACGGGCGCGAAACTGCGCCGGTGTTCCGGACACGGGCCGTATTCGGCCAGCCGGGCCAGGTGCAAGGCGGTGCCGTAGCCCTTGTGACGGTCGAAGGCGTACAGCGGATAGCGCCGATGCAATTCGAGGCACCAGGCGTCGCGCGCCGTCTTGGCCAGGATCGAGGCCGCCGCGATCGAGGGTTCGCTCGCATCGCCGCCGATCAGGGCGCGCGCCACGCACGGCAAGCCCGTGGGCAGGCGGTTGCCGTCCACCAGGATCAGGCCGGGCACGATGTCCAGGCCCCGGCAGGCCGCCCGCATGGCCGCCAGCGTCGCCTGCAGGATATTGATGCGGTCGATCTCGGCGGCCTCGGTCCACGTAATGCGCCAGGCCAGGGCTTGCACCTTGATCTGAGCGGCCAGGACTTCGCGGCGCGCGGCAGTGAGTTTCTTGGAGTCGTCCAGGCCGGCGATAGGCCGGTGCGCATCGAGGATCACGGCAGCGGCGAACACCGGCCCTGCGAGCGGCCCGCGCCCGGCCTCGTCCACGCCCGCCACGAGCAACTCGTCGCCGGGCATGGGATCGAACAAGTCAGGCTGGCCGGCCACCGCAGACCTCCAGGATCGCCTGGGCGGCCAGGCCTCGCGTATCTCGGCGTAACGACTCGTGGATTTCAAGGAAGCGGCGTGCGACCGCCTCGCTGTGGCCCCGATCGCTCAGCGCCCGCCAGGTGTGCTCGGCCAGCGCCTCGGGTGTGGCGGCCTCCTGCAAGAGTTCCGGCGCGACGAAATCCCGCGCCAGTACGTTGGGCAGGCCGACCCAGGGCACGCTCGGCGCGTCCTGACCGGACTTCCAGGCCATGATGCGTCGCATCCACGGCGAAATCACGTAAGAGATGACCAGCGGACGCTTGAACAGGGCCGCCTCCAGGGTAGCCGTGCCGCTGGCGGCCAGCACGGCGTCCGCCGCCTCCATGACATGCCAGGCGACCGGCCAGGCAACCGTCTGCGAGTCCGCCGCCCCGCCGCCCGGCACGGCATCGAGCACCCGGCAGGCGGGCAGCGGATGGGCGCGCAGCACCGCCTCGAACTGGGTGCGGCGCTGGGGATTGACCATGGGGACGAGGACCAGCAGCTCTGGATCCTCGCGCGTCAGGCGCCGCGCCGCCTCGAGGAAACGCGGGGCCAGCAGGCGAATCTCGGACTCGCGGCTGCCGGGCAGCAGACCCAATACGCGGCGGCCGGGCTCGATGCCCAGGCGACGCCGGGCCGCCTCGCGGTCGGGGCGCAGCGGGATGAGCTCGGCCAGCGGATGGCCGACGTAGGTCACGGGTACACCATGTTCGCGATAGATCTCGACCTCGAAGGGAAACAGCACCAGCATGTGCGAGACCGCGCGCCGGATCGCATGGATGCGCTCGAAGCGCCAAGCCCATATCGAAGGGCCGACGAAATGCACGGTCGGGATGCCCGCCGACCGCAGTTGCCCTTCGAGGTGCAGGTTGAAATCGGGCGCGTCCACCCCGACAAACACGTCGGGGCGCTGCGCCAGCAGGCGGGCGCGGGTATCGCGGTAGGTCTGGATGAGGCGCGGCGCGCGCCGCAAGGCGTCCACGTAGCCGAACACCGACAAGGCGTCCATGGGATGCCAGGCCTCGAACCCGGCGCGCGCCATGGCCGGCCCGCCAATGCCCATCAGGCGCGCATCCGCTTCCCGTTCCCGTACACCCTCGATCATGCGGGCGGCCAGCAGGTCGCCGGATGGCTCCCCAGCCACCACGCCGACGCGCACGGTCATGGCGCCCTCATGGGCGCACGATGCCCCGGCTGGACTCGGCGAGAAAATCCAGCAGGGCCTGGATGGCCTGGGCCTCGCCGGGCTGGGTGGATTGCAATTCGCCCAGCGCGTCGATGGCCTGTTCGACATTGAGCTTGCGCCGATAGAGGATCTTGTAGGCTTCTTTGAGTGCGAGGACGTCGGCCGGCGTGAAGCCGCGCCGCCCCAGCCCCTCGGAATTGATGCCCACGGGACGGAAAGGGTCGCCTGCGCCGATCATGTAGGGCGGCACGTCCTGGCGCACCGAGCTCGTGCCACCGATCATGGCGTGCGCGCCAATGCGCACGAACTGGTGCACGGCCGACAGGCCGCCGAGGATGGCCCAGTCGCCGATGTGGATGTGTCCTGCGAGCTGGACGCTGTTGGCGATCACCACATGGTTGCCGACCTGGCAGTCATGGGCGATGTGGACGTAGGCCATGATCCAGTTGTCATCGCCCAGGCGCGTGGTGCCGACGTCCTGCTGGGTGCCCAGATTGACGGTCACATACTCGCGAAAGGTATTGCCCGCGCCGATCTCGAGATGCGTGGGCTCGCCTTGGTATTTCTTGTCCTGCGGAATGCCGCCGATCGAGCAGAAGCGGTAGAAATGGTTGTTCGTGCCGATGGTGGTGCGTCCGTCGATCACGCAATGCGGGCCGACGCGGGTGCCCTCGGCAATCCGCACGTGCTCGCCGATGATGCTGTAGGGACCGACGCTGACGTCGTCGTCCAGTTCGGCGCCCGGCGCGATGATGGCCGTGGGGTGGATCTGGACCCCCATTATTCCTCCAGGATGCGGACGGCGCACATGATCTTGGCTTCGGCCGCAATCTGGTCGCCCACCTTGGCCACGGCGGTGTACTTGCAGATCGAGCGGCTGAGCTTGTCGGCCGAAACCTCCAGGCGGAGCTGGTCCCCTGGAACCACCGGCCGCCGGAAACGCGCGCCGTCCACACCCACCAGGTAGTAGGCGATCTTGGTGCTGGCCAGATTGGGAGCCCCGGCGTCGGCGAACGAGAACAGCGCCGCGGCCTGCGCGAGGGCCTCGATGATGAGGACGCCGGGCATCACGGGATGGTGCGCGAAATGCCCCTGGAAAAAGGGCTCGTTGTAGGTGACGTTCTTGATCGCCACGATACTCTTGCCAGGGTCCATCTCGAGCACGCGATCGACCAGCAGCATCGGCTGTCGATGCGGCAAGCGCTCCATGATGTCTTTGATATCAAGTTCCATCTATTTTTGTCCTGCTAACGATACGAAAGCGTCCATGCCCATGATCCGCGCGATAGTCAGCCCTGGCCTTGGCGCTCGATGGCCCGCAACCGCTTGCGCAGCTGCGCCAGTTGCCCGATCACCGCCGCGTTGCGCTGCCATTCGGCGTGTCCGGCGGCGGGAAACACCCCGGTGTACCGACCCGGCTCGAGGATATCGCCGGTCACGGCGGTGCCGCCTGAAATATGTACGTCGTCGCCCAGGGTCAAGTGGCCCGCGAACATCGCCGCGCCGCCAATGACACAGCGCTTGCCCATCGTGGTCGATCCAGCGACGCCCACGCATGCGGCCATGGCGGTGTGGTCGCCGATGTGGCAATTATGGCCGATCATGATCTGGTTATCGAGCTTGACGCCGTTGCCCAGAACCGTGTCCTCGATGGCGCCACGGTCCACGGTCGTATTGGCGCCGATCTCGATGTCATCGCCCAACAGAACCCCGCCCAACTGCGCGATCTTGGACCAGGCGCCGGTGTCTTTGCCGGGATCCGGCGCGAATCCGAAGCCATCGGCTCCCAGGACCACGCCCGCGTGCAGGATGGCACGGTCGCCGACGCGTACGCCATGGTAGAGCGTCACGCGAGCATGCAGGATGCCGTCGCGGCCGATCACGCATCCCGGCCCGATCACGCACCCTGCCCCGATGCGCGTGCCGGCGCCGATGCGCACGCCCGCCTCGATCACAGCGAGCGGCCCGACGCTGGCCCCGGGCGCAATCTCGGCATCCTCGGCAATGACCGCCGATGGGTGGATACCCTTGGGCAGCCCCTGCTGGCGCCGCTGATCGAACCATTGGGCGAGCAGCGCATACATCAGGTAAGGTTGGCTGCACAGGACGGCAGTCCATGCCGGCGCTGGGCCGGCGGCGCGGACCGCCTCCCAGTCCTGCGGGCGCAGGATCACGGCGGCCGCCCGCGAGCCGGCGAGTTGATCGGCCAGCTTGGGATTCGAGAGAAAGCTGATTTCCAGGGGGCCGGCCCCCGACAAGGAACCGATGCCGGCGATCCGGATGTCACGCCCGCCGCCAGATTCGCCCAGCGACCAGTCCAGCCCTACGATACTAGCCGCGTTGAGGAGCTCGGGCAGGTCGGGCGCCTGATCCGGCGCGAGCAAAACCGGCATCGCAAATCAGCCGCCCAGCGCCTGGATGACCTGGTCGGTGATGTCGACGCGAGGGCTGACCGTGACGGCGTCCTGGATGATGAGATCGTAATCTTGCTGCTCGGCTATTTTCTTGATTGCCGCGTCCGCCTTTTCGACGATGGCGGAAAATTCCTCGTTGCGCCGGCGGTTGAAGTCCTCTTGGAATTCACGACGCTTGCGCTGCAGGTCGGAATCCAGGTCGGCGAGCTGGCGTTGGCGCTTGATGCGCTCGCTCTCGGACAGCACGGGAGCATCCTTGTCGAGCTTCTGGGCCTGTGCCCGCAGATTGTTGGCGAGCTTTTGCAGTTCATCGTCACGGCGTTTGAACTCGGACTCGATCTTGGCCTGTGCTGCCTTGGCCGGCTTGGAATCGCGCAGGATGCGCTCGGTGCTGACAAAGCCGATCTTGGTTCCCTGCGCATAGGACGGGGCGACGAATAAGGCCCCGAGCCCCAGCACGGCGGCGACGGCGAGCGTCCGGTGGCCGCGCACGGCGCGTTCAGTCAACCCTGAAAAATTCAAACCTGAAAGGAACATGATGAAGGATCTACCTTGCGAGTGATGCGAATGTGAAAGAGTTATTGTGCCATCAAACAGTGGGAATCAGAAACCGGTCCCGATCTGGAACTGGAACACCTGTTTCTGGTCGCCTTCCTTGGCGTTCAGGGGCCTGGCCACCGACAATTGCAGCGGACCCAGGGGGGATTCCCAGGACAGGCCCAGGCCGGCGGAATATTTCCAGCCGCAGGGATCCTCGACATTGTTGCCGATTCCCCTGGCGCAGTCGGAGCCGTCGGTGGTCGTGACCTGGCCGATGTCCGAGAACATGAACCAGCGCAGGGTGCGGTCGCGCGAGGCGCCGGGGAACGGCAAATAGAGCTGGACATTGGCGTACATGCGCCGCGAACCGCCGAGGTATGTATCCGTGAGCGTGTCGCGTGGGCCCAGGGACGCGCCCTCGTAGCCGCGCACCGAACCGATGCCGCCGGCGTACATGTTCTTGATCACCGGGAAGCTCTTGCCGCCGTAGGCCTTGGCCCAATCGATCTGGCCGTTCACGGCGAACGTGTAGGCACGGCCCAGCGGCCAGTAGTACTGCTGCTGGCCTGAGAGCTTGTAGTAGCGCAGGTCCATCGTCGAGAAATCGGCCGACAGACGCGTATAGCTGCCCTTGTTGGGCGCGACCGCGCTGTCGCGGGTATCTTTTGCCCAGCCCATGGTGAAGATGCCCGCGTTGGTGGTTTCGCCGTATTCGTCGACGAAATCCTGGTAGGCCTGTGGCGCGGGATTGTCGCCCGTGCGGCGAATGTCCTTGAGCGAGTTGCGCTCGAGCGTGAAGCCGGCGAACACCCGGTCGAATTCCGAAATCGGCACCCCGAAATTCAGGCCCAGCCCCATGGACTCGATCTTGTACCAGCCCAGCGAGTCGCTGTCCGAGGCATCGTAAGGCGTGATGCGGCGATAGTACAGCGAGGTGGTTTTGCTGATGCCGTCCTTGGTCCAGTACGGATTTGTGTGGCTGATGACGGCGGCGCGATTGGACTTGCTGGTATTTAGCTGCAGCGACAGCGAATTGCCGCTGCCAAAGACGTTGTCCTGGCTGATGCCTGCCGAAAGCATGAGTTTTTCGGTCGAGCCGTAGCCCACGCCGAGGTTGATCATGCCGGTGGGCTTTTCCTTGACGTCCACATTGACGTCGACCTGGTCCGGCGATCCGGGCACCGGCGTGGTATCGACGTTGACCTCGCTGAAATAGCCCAGCCGGTCGATGCGATCGCGCGAGGTCTTGATGTTGCCCGCGTCGTACCAGGCGGCCTCCTGCTGGCGCATCTCGCGGCGCACCACCTCGTCACGCGTGCGCGTGTTGCCACCCACCTGAATCCGGCGTACGTACACCCGCCGGCCCGGGTCGACATAGAAGGTCAGCTTGGCCACGTGGTTTTCGCGATCGAGCTCCGGATTCGGGTTGGCGTTGGCGAATGCATAGCCCAGGCCGCCCAAATAATCGGTAATGGACTTGGCGACGGCATTGGTCTTGACGGCGGAGAAGACCTCGCCTTCCTTGATGGTCACCAGGGGCTGGAGCTTGTCGTCGAGCCCCAGGAGATCGCCCGCCAACTGAACAGTGCCCAGGGTGTAGGGCTCGCCCTCATGGACGGTCATGGTGATGTAGATTTCGCGCCGGTCCGGCGAGATGGTGACCTGGGGCGGCTCCATGGTGAACTCGAGGTAGCCGCGGTCCAGATAGTACGAGCGGATGCGCTCGACGTCGCCCTCGAGCTTTTCGCGCGAATATTTGTCGGAGCCCGTATACCAGGTCATCATGCCCGAAGTCGTGAGCTCCATCTGGTCGCTGAGCGTGCCCGAGGAAAACGCCTTGTTGCCGATGAAGTCGATGCGTGCGATCTTGGCCACATCGCCCTCGAAGATATCGAAGCTCACGCCCACGCGATTGCGCGGCAGCGGCGTGATGATGGGGTTGACCTCGACCCCGTACTTGCCCTTGGACAGGTACTGCTGCTTGAGCTCGAAGACGGCGCGCTCGAGCATGGCCTGGTCAAAGATCCTGCCCTGGCCGAAGCCGACCTGCGAGAGGGACTTGGTCAGCGCCTTGGCATCGAACTCGCGCATGCCGTTGAAGGTGATCGACGCGATCGTCGCGCGCTCGTCGACGGTCACGACCAGCACATTGCCCTGCGCATCGATTTTGACGTCGTTGAAGAACCCGGTGGCGTAGAGCTTCTGGATGGCCTCGCCGGCCTGCTCCTCGGTGAAGGTCTGGCCGATCTTGACCGGTAGATATGTGAAGATCGTGCCCGGATCGACGCGCTCTATTCCTTTGATCTGGATATCGCGCACCACGAAGGGGGTAAAGGCGGCGGCGATGGCCGGGGTCATCAAGGCAGCCAGGACGAGCGGCAAAACGTATTTTGCGGAACGAGACTTTGGTCGAAACGACATCCTGGTGAATCCTTGGTCAGCCGTGAAAGGGACAACGCATGAGCGATGCGGGATTGTAAGTCACAACGACTCTAACTGAAAAGGCGGACTAGATCATTGAAAAAAGCCAACGACATCAAACCGAACAGCAAGGCGATGCCGATACGCTGGCCGGCCTCGCGCGCCCGCTCGGAGACCGCCCGCCCGCGGATCGCCTCGATCAGATAGAACAACAGGTGCCCGCCGTCGAGCATGGGGATCGGCAGGAGGTTCAATACGCCGATGCTGATGCTGATCAGGGCAAGGAATCCGATGTAGGGCTCCAGCCCCAGGCGCGCGGTCTGGCCCGCATAGTCCGCAATCGTCACCGGCCCGCTGACGTTCCTGAGCGATGCCTCGCCGATGAGCATGCGGCCCATCATGCGCAGGCTGAACCCGGTCATCTCCACGGTGCGCGCCACCCCCTGCCACAGGCTGTCCACCGGCCCCAGCCGACGCTCGACCATGGGCCGCTCGCCCTGCACCAGGACACCGATCCGGCCAATGGCGGCCCCCTGCCCGTCTTGCGCCGGGCGGGGCGTGACCTCCAGCGTGAGCTCGGCGTCGTCGCGGCGCACGCGCAACGACAGCGCCTCGCCGGGATGGGCACTGATGACTTCGATCATGGTCGCCACGCTGGGATGTTCCACCCCGCCGATGGCTTCCACCAAGTCACCGGCGCGCAGGCCCGCCTGTTCGGCGGCGCCGCCGGGGGTCAGCTCGCCGAGCCGGGGCCGTGCGTCGGCCAGCGCCAGGCCGGCCGCGGCCAAGGGGTCCGGGCCGTCCGGCGCCACGTCGCCAGCCTGTGTGTGCAGGCGCAGCCCGCGCGGCGGCCCGCCATCGGCCGGACGCACGGAGAGGGTGATCTCGCCCCCCCGGACGATCGGGCCGAGCAGGCGCCAGCGCGCGTCGTTCCATGAGTGCACCGGCGTGCCGTCGACCTCGAGCAACTCGTCTCCGTCCGCAACCCCGGCCTGCGCCGCGGGGGTGCCCGCGGCGGGCGCCGACAGAATCGCCGCGGGCTCGAGCGTTCCCATCACGCCCAGGCCCGTGTACAGCAGCACCGCCAGCAGGAGGTTTGCCAGCGGACCGGCAAGAACGACTGCACTGCGTTGGGCGAGGCTCTTGCGGTTGAAGGCTTCGTGGCTCGCGCTCTCGTCGGCACCGGGGGGCGGATCGTCGAGCATCTTGACGTAGCCGCCCAGCGGAATGGCCGACAAGGCCCATTGCGTGCCGCGGCGGTCTGTGCGCTGCCAGAGGATCCGGCCAAAGCCTACGGAAAAGCGCAGCACCTTGACGCCGCAGCGCCGTGCCACCCAATAGTGGCCGAACTCGTGAAAAGTCACCAACAAGCCCAGGGCGAAGGCGAAGGCAAGCAGGGTCAGCGCCATGTCGAGTCCGCCGTCAATCTGTGGCGTGGCACAGGTCGGCGGCCATGCGCCGCGTCTGGGCGTCCAGGGCCAGAATGTCGTCCAGGGAGCCCGGATCGCCGCCGGAGCGCGTAACGGAATCATCCAGGCAACGTTCGATGATGTCGGGGATCTGCGTGTAGCGGATGCGGCCGTTCAGAAAGCCGTCGACCGCGATCTCGTTGGCCGCGTTCAGCGCAATGCACGCGGCCTGCCCGCTGCCCAGGGCGTCGAGTGACAGACGCAGGCAGGGGAAGCGCAGCAGGTCGGGTTCCTCGAAATCCAGGCGCCCGAGCCGAGAAAGTTCGAGCAGGCCGACGCCGCTGTCGATGCGCTCGGGAAAGCCCAGGCCATAGGCGATCGGCGTGCGCATGTCGGGCTGGCCGAGCTGTGCCAGAATGGATCCGTCCTCGTACTCGACCATGGAATGGACTACGCTTTGCGGGTGGATCACCACCTGGATACGCTGCAAAGGCATGGAAAACAACCAGTGCGCCTCGATGACCTCCAGGCCTTTGTTGAGCATGGTGGCCGAGTCCACTGAGATCTTGCGGCCCATGCGCCAATTCGGGTGCGCGCAGGCCTGTTCGGGCGTGACCCCCTCGAGCTGATCCAAAGCGACGCGACGAAACGGCCCCCCCGAGGCGGTCAGCAACAGGCGGCGCACGCCGGGCGCGGGGTCCGCGGGGGCGTGCGCCCGCGCCGCGCCGCGCGGCAGGCACTGGAAAATCGCATTGTGCTCGCTGTCGATGGGCAACAGCTCGGCGCCGGCCTCGCGCACGGCGCGCATGAACAGATTGCCCGCCGCCACGAGGGCCTCTTTGTTGGCCAGCAGCACCCGCTTGCCGGCGCGGGCCGCGGCCAGCGCGCCCGGCAGGCCCGCCGCGCCCACGATGGCCGCCATGACCGCGGTCACCTCGGGATCGGCCGCCGTGTCGGCGAGCGCCTGGGCGCCCTGACGCAGCTCGGGCGGTCTGCGACCGGCGGGCCAGGCCGCCATGAAGCGCGCGCGGGCGGCATCATCGGGCACCACCACCACGCGAGCACCCGTCCGCCAAGCCTGCTCGGCCAGGGCCTCGATGCGGCTGTGGGCGCTGAGGGCATAGACCTGGAAGCGATCCGGATGGCGCGCGACGACGTCCAGCGTGCTGACGCCGATCGAGCCGGTCGAGCCCAGAATACAAAGTCGGTGCATGGCGTGCATGGTCAATTGATCAGGAACAGCAAGGCGATTGCCGTCACGGGCAGAACGGCATCTATCCGATCGTACACCCCGCCGTGCCCCGGCAGCAGGCGGCTGGAGTCCTTGACTCCGGCGCGCCGCTTGAGCAGTGACTCGAACAGGTCGCCAATGATGGACCAGGCGGCCAGCAGAACGCCGGCCGCCAGCACCCAGGCCGTCGAACCGAGCTCGAGCAGGCGCGCGCCGTAGCTCTCCGGCCACCACCAGGCGGTGACCAGCAGCCAGGCGGTCGCCGCCGCCACGCCGCCGCCGGCGCCCTCCCAGGTCTTGCCGGGGCTCACCCGCGGCGCGAGCTTGTGGCGGCCGAACGCGCGCCCGGTGAAATACGCCGCGATGTCGGCGCACCAGATCAGGGCCAGCAAGCTCACCAGGCACTGGGCTCCGAAATCCAGGTAGATCCTGGCGAGTGCATACCAGACCGCGAACAGCGCCAGCACGGCACAGCCGGCGAGGACCCGAGGGCCGAACGGCGGCAGCGGCCGGGCGCACAGCACCATCAGCGTCGCCGGCAGCACCCAGAACAGGGCGGCCAGGGGGACCAGTGCGCGCTCGAACAACGGCGCCCACGGCGGGGCCTGGTCTGGATGAAATTGCAGCCAGGAGGCCGACAGGCCCAGCATCAGCAGGACGCACAGTGCCGGGATCAGCCGGCGCGGCCAGGCTGAGGGCAGCACCAGTCGGATCCATTCCCACAGGGCGCAGCCCGCGGCCACGGCCAACAAGATCATCAGCGGCCAGGGTCCAGGCGCGGCAAGCACGCCGGCCAGAACGGCCAGCAGAATGATCGCGGTGAGGATGCGCTGTCCGAGCATTCGGTTTCCTAGCGCAGGCTCACGCCAGCGGTCCGGCGCCGCCAGCCTTGCAGGCACGGGCATGCGCGCGGCGACGCGCGTGCTGATGATCAGTCCCTCGTTTCATTCGTTCGCGACTCCTGGGCGTGAACAAGGCCCTACTGCGGCACCCTGAGCTGCTCGCTGGTGCGCCCGAACCGGCGCTCGCGGCCCCGGTACCATTCGAAGGCCTCGTCGAGCGCAGCGGCATTGAAGTCCGGCCAATATGTCCGGGTGAAATACAACTCAGTATAGGCGAGCTGCCAGATCATGAAATTCGAGATCCGCTGCTCGCCGCCGGTGCGGATGAACAGATCGGGCTCGGGGGCATAGGCCATCGACAGATAGGGGGCGAGCGCCGACTCGTCGAGTGCGTCCGGGCGCTCGGCGAGTTCGGGACGCGCCGCCAGCAGGCGGCGCGTAGCCTGCAGGATGTCCCAGCGCCCGCCGTAGTTCGCCGCAATCGTGAGCGTGAGGGTCGACAGGTGCTCGGTGCGACGCTCGGCGTCATGGATGAGCGCCCGCAGATGTTCGTCGAAGGCGCCGAGGTCGCCGACCACGCGCAGGCGCACGCCCTGCTCGACCAGTTTGTCGACCTCTTTCTCGAGGGCCTGCACGAACAGCCGCATGAGCAGGGAAACCTCCTGCTGGGGCCGCCGCCAGTTCTCGGAGCTGAAGGCGAACAGCGTGAGGTAGCGCACCCCGCGCTGGCCGCAGGCCTCGACCGTGCGCCGTACCGCCTGGACGCCGCGCATGTGGCCCGCGGTCCGCGGCATCAGGCGCTGCTTGGCCCAACGTCCGTTACCGTCCATGATGATGGCCACGTGCACGGGCACTTCCCCAGTCTCTGGAATGGCTTGCGTGGTGCTCGACGGGAATATCTTCATGGCCAGGGTCGGGGCGCCGAAGGCGTCAGACCGTCATGATCTCGGCTTCTTTTTGGCTGACGAGCTTGTCGAGCTCGGCAACATAGCGGTCGGTGAGCTTTTGCACCTCGTCCTGGCTGCGGCGCTCGTCGTCCTCGGAGATTTCCTTGTCCTTGACGAGCTTCTTGAGGGCCTCGTTGGCCTCGCGGCGCAGGTTGCGCACGGCGACCTTGGCATCCTCGCCCTCGCCGCGCACGACCTTGGTGAGATCGCGGCGCCGCTCCTCGGTGAGCGCGGGCATCGGCACGCGGATGTTGTCGCCCATGGCGATCGGGTTGAGCCCGAGATCGGACTCGCGGATCGCCTTTTCGACCGCACCCGCCATCGGCTTTTCCCAGACCTGGACGCTGATGGTGCGCGCATCGATCAAATTCACATTGGCCACCTGGCTGATGGGCACCGGTGACCCGTAGTACTCGACCAGCACGTGATCGAGGATCCCGGTATGGGCGCGCCCCGTGCGAATCTTGGACAAGCCGGCCTTGAACGCGTCGATGGTCTTGGCCATGCGCGCATCGGCGGAACTACGGATTTCGGATAAGCTCATGATGACTCCTTAGACCTGGACCAGGGTGCCTTCGTCCTCGCCGCAGACGACTCGCCGCAGCGCCCCCGGTTTATTGATCGAAAAGACCCTGATGGGCAGCTTCTGGTCGCGGCACAGCGCGAACGCCGTGGCGTCCATGACCTCGAGGCGCCGGACGATCGCCTCGTCGAAGCTGATGCTCGAGTAGCGCGTGGCGCTGGGGTCCTTGTTGGGGTCGGCGCTGTAGATGCCGTCCACCTTGGTGGCCTTCAGGACGACCTCGGCGCCGATCTCGGCGCCGCGCAGGGCCGCCGCGGTATCGGTGGTAAAGAACGGGTTGCCCGTGCCGGCGGCAAAGACCACGACCTTGCCCTCTTCGAGGTAGCGCAAGGCCTTGGGACGGATGTAGCGTTCCACCACCTGATCGATGTTGAGGGCGGACTGGACCCGCGTCTCGACGCCGTGATTCTTGAGGGCGTCCTGCAGGGCCAGACCGTTCATGACGGTCGCCAGCATCCCCATGTAGTCGGCCGTCGCGCGGTCCATGCCTTGCGCGCCCGGCGCCACGCCGCGAAAGATATTGCCGCCGCCGATCACCACCGCGAGCTGCACGCCCAGCGACACGATGCCATGGATTTCCTCGGTTATGCGCAAAATGGTGGCGCGATTGATGCCGTAGGGGTCGCTGCCCATCAGGGCTTCGCCAGAAAGCTTGAGCAGCACGCGCCGATAGGCGGGATTCGACATGGACCTGGTTCCCGGAAAAATGAATTGAAAGGATGCGCTTTGCAGTGCCGCGCCCCGGGAACCCGCCGCCGGTTCGAGCGTGACGGGCTCGCGTGCTGGGCGCGATACTGGACCGATATGGCATCGCGCGGGCCGCGCGATGCCATCGTACCTGAAATTGACGCGGATCAGGAGCCGCTGGCGGCAGCAGCCACTTCGGCAGCGAAATCGGTCGATTTCTTTTCGATGCCTTCGCCGACCACGAACAAGGCATAGCGATTGATGCGCGCGCCTTTTTCCTTGAGCATCTGCTCGACGGACTGTTTGTCGTTCTTGACGAAGGGCTGCGACAGCAGCGTGACTTCTTTGAGGTACTTTTGCACCGCGCCTTCGACCATCTTGGTGACGATCTCGGCGGGCTTGCCAGATTCGGCGGCCTTTTGCTCGGCCACGGAACGCTCGGCGGCGATGTCCTCGGGGGATACGCCGCTGGCGTCCAGGGCGCGCGGCTTGGTGGCCGCGATGTGCATCGCCACGTCCTTGCCCGTATCGTCGCCGCCGGCGAAGTCGACCAGCACGCCGATCTTGCCGCCGTGAACATAGCTCGACAGGCCGTCGCCGGTTTCGAACCGCTGGAAGCGGCGCACCGAAATGTTTTCGCCGATCTTGCCGATCAGGGCCGAGCGCGTGGATTCGACCGTGCCCTCGCCCATCGCCAGGGCGTTCAGCGCCTGGACGTCGGCCGGGGCGCGTTCCGCCGCCAGCGCTGCGAGCTGGTTCACGAAACCGATGAAATCCTCGTTCTTGGCCACGAAATCGGTCTCGCAGTTGACCTCGATCACGGCGCCGACCTTGGCGCCGGCGGCGATGTGCACGCCGATCAGTCCCTCGGCGGTCACGCGGCTGGCGGCCTTGCTGGCCTTGCTGCCGAGCTTGACGCGCAGCAGTTCCTCGGCACGCGCCATGTCGCCGTCGGCCTCGGTCAGGGCCTTCTTGCATTCCATCATGGGGGCATCGGTCTTTTCACGCAGTTCCTTGACCATCGATGCGGTGATTTGTGCCATTTGCGATTCTCCGTATAGCTTATTCTTGATCCTGATCCTGCTCGATCTCGACGAATTCCTCGCCTTGGGCGAGCTCTTCGACCAGGCCGTTGATACTCTGCTCGCGGCCGGCCTGCACGGCATCGGCCATGCCGCGGGCATACAGGGCGATCGCCTTGGCGGAGTCGTCGTTGCCGGGAATCACGTGATCAATACCCTCGGGCGAGTGGTTGGTGTCGACGACGCCCACCACGGGAATCCCCAGGGTGCGGGCCTCGGCGACGGCGATCTTGTGGTAGCCCACGTCAATGACGAACAGGGCGTCGGGCAAGGTGTTCATGTCCTTGATGCCGCCGATCGACTTGTTGAGCTTATCGAGCTCGCGCTCGAACATCAGGGCTTCTTTCTTGGTCATGTGCTCGGTGGCGCCTTCGGCCTGCTGAGCTTCCATGTCCTTGAGGCGCTTGATCGAGGTCTTGACAGTCTTGAAGTTGGTCATCATGCCGCCCAGCCAGCGGCTGTCGACGTAAGGCATGCCGCAGCGCTGGGCTTCGGCGGCGACCAGCTCGCGCGCCGCGCGCTTGGTGCCCACGAACAGGATGCTGCCGCCGCGCGCCGCAACCTGGCGGACGAACTGGCTGGCCTCGAGGTATTTCTCGACGGTTTTTTCCAGATTGACGATGTGGATCTTGTTGCGCTGGCCAAAGATGTACTCGGCCATCTTGGGGTTCCAGTAACGGGTCTGGTGGCCAAAGTGCACACCGGCTTCCAGCATTTCGCGCATGAGGGACATAGGATTCTCCTGAGGGTTGGGTCCTGTACATGGCCAGTATCCGGGACTAACATGGACGAGTCGGCTCGCCCCTGCCCGGGCACCCTTGGGTGGCCATGCACGCGATTTTCTTCGAGCCCTGCCCTAGGCCCAATCCTTCTAAGCCCATCCTTTCGGGCCTATCCTTGAACCCAAACCAAAGGCAAAGCAACTCGAAGTAAGCCTATAATTCTACTATTCTTTCCACATCAACAGCAAGTTCCCCATGAGCAAACCCATCACAGACCCCGCCGAACTCGATCAAATGCGCGCCGCCTGCCAGGCGGCGGCCAGCGTGCTCGATTACCTGGCACCACATGTGCGCGCCGGGGTCACGACGGGGGACCTGGACCGCCTGTGCCTGGATTACATCGCCAACGAGCTGCGCGTCGAGTCCGCCACGGTGGGCTACGCCCCGCCCGGCTACCCCCCTTTTCCGGGCTCGATCTGCACCTCGGTCAACCACGTGATCTGCCACGGCATCCCCGGCGACAAAGTCCTCAAGAACGGCGACATCATGAACATTGACGTCACCGTGATCAAGGACGGCTGGTTTGGCGACACCAGCCGCATGTACTGCGTGGGCGAGCCCTCCATCCTGGCGCGCCGCCTGATCGACAACACGTACGAATGCATGTGGCTGGGCATCGAGCAGGTGCGTCCGGGCGCGACGCTGGGCGACATCGGCCACGCCATCCAAAAACACGCCGAGGCTGCGGGCTTTTCGGTGGTGCGCGAATACTGCGGCCACGGCGTGGGGCGCAAGTTCCACCAAGACCCGCAGGTCCTGCACTATGGCAAACAAGGTACCGGACTGCGCCTCGAGCCCGGCATGATCTTCACCATCGAACCCATGATCAATGCGGGCCGGCGCGAGATTCGCACTCTGGCCGATGGCTGGACGGTCGTCACGCGCGACCACAGCCTCTCGGCACAATGGGAACACAGCATTCTGGTGACCGACGCCGGTTACGAGGTCCTCACCGTGTCGCCGGGCATGCCGCAGCCGCCCGCGTTCGCCAAGGCGGCTCAAGCCGCATGAATCCCGGGCACGTGGGGCTTGTCGCCCTGCGCGCACGCCACACCGAGTTGCGCGCGCAGGCCGTCGCGGCCTACCGCAAGCACCTGCGCGCCGAAGCCCTGCTGAGTGCCTTGCGGCGCATCGCCGACGAGCTGCTGGACGAGCTCACGCGGCTCTTTCCGATCCCCGAAGGGGCGGCGCTCGCCGCCGTGGGCGGCTACGGGCGCGGCGAGCTCTATCCGCACTCCGACATCGACATCCTGATCCTGCTCGAACGCGCGCCCGACGCGCCCGAACGCGACCGGATCGAGGCGCTGATCGCTGCCATGTGGGACGTCGGGCTCGAGCCCGGCCACAGCGTGCGCACGCTCGAGGAATGCCGAGACGAGGCCGCGGGCGACATCACCGTGCAGACCTCCCTGCTGGAGGCGCGTCGGCTCACCGGCAGCAAGACCCTGTTTGGCCGCCTGCAGGACCAGATGCACGCCGATCTGGATCCCCAGGCATTTTTCCTTGCCAAGCGTGCCGAAATGCAGCAGCGCCACGCGCGACACCAGGACACGCCCTACGCCCTGGAGCCCAACTGCAAGGAGGCCCCGGGCGGCCTGCGTGACTTGCAGGTACTGCTGTGGCTGGCGCGCGCCGCGGGGCTGGGGTCGAGCTGGCCGCAAGTGGCCCGCACCGACCTGCTGACCGCGGCCGAGTTCCGGGCACTGCGCCGCGCCGAGCTGGCCTTCAAGCGCCTGCGCGTGGAGTTGCATCTGCTGACGGGCCGGCGTGAGGATCGCGTGCTCTTTGATCTGCAGCCACAACTGGCAACGCTCTACGGTTTCGAACCACAGGCCAACCGCCTGGCCAGCGAACTGCTGATGCAGCGCTACTACTGGGCCGCCCGCGTGGTCTGCCAGATGAACCGGCTGCTGATGCAGAGTCTCGAGGAAACCATCTTCCCCCAACCTCCCGCGGCCGCCCAAGCCATCGACGAGCACTTCTGCGTCCGCCGCCAGCGACTGTGCCTGGTGCGCGAGGACGGCTTCGAGCGCAATCCTGCCCTGCTGCTGCGCGTCTTTCTCGTGATGCAGGAGCACCCCGAGCTGCAAGGCATGTCGGCAAGCCTGCTGCGCGCGATCTGGCATGCGCGGCGCCTGATTGACAAACAGTTCCGCGAAAACCCGGTCAATCGCCACCAATTCATCCAGATCCTCAGGCAGCCCCGCGGCATCGTGCACGCGCTGCGCGACATGACGATGCTCAACATCCTGCCGCGCTACCTGCCCGTATTTCGGCGCATCGTGGGGCAGATGCAGCACGATCTGTTCCACGTCTACACGGTGGACCAGCATATTTTGACGGTCGTGCGCAACCTGCGCCGCTTCACCATGCCCGAGCATGCGCAGGAATACCCCTTGGCGAGCCAGCTTATTGCCGATCTGGACCGGCACTGGTTGCTGTATATCGCGGCGCTGTTTCACGATATCGCCAAGGGCCGCGGCGGCGATCACTCGGCCCTGGGGGCCTCCGAGGTGCGCAAGTTCGCCATCGCCCATAGCTTGGGCTCAGAGGACACGAACCTGCTGGAATTCCTCGTGCGCGAGCACTTGACCATGTCCCAGGTGGCCCAAAAACGCGACCTGAGCGACCCCCAGGTGATCCACGACTTCGCCATCCGCGTGGGTTCGCAGCGCGCCCTGGCGGCGCTGTACCTGTTGACCGTGGCCGACATCCGCGGCACCAGCCCCAAGGTCTGGAACGCCTGGAAGGGCAAGCTGCTCGAGAGCCTGTACCACCAGACCCTGGCGGCACTGGGGGGCGAGCGGCCGGACACCCATACCATCCTGACCCAGCGCAAGGAAGCCGCGGCGGCCGAGATCCGGCGCATGGGCCTGCGCGACGAGAGCCGGGACGCATTCTGGTCTCAGCTCGATGTCGCCTATTTCCTGCGCCACGACGCCAACGAAATCGCCTGGCACACGCGACACCTGTACCACCGCGGCGAAGGCGCCGAGCCGGTGGTGAAGGCCCGCGTGGTCGGCCAGAACGAAGCGCTGCAGATTCTCGCCTACGCGCCGGACCGCGACGACCTGTTCGTGACGATCTGCGCGTATTTCGACACCCACGGACTGAGCGTGCAGGACGCGCGCATCCACACCACACACCAGGGCTGGGCGCTGGACAGTTTCATCGTCCTGCTGCCCGACCACGAAAAGGACTACCGCTCGCATGCCACGCTGGTCGAGCACGAGCTGCGCGATGAGTTGGCCGGCGCCGGGATCCGGCGCCCGGGGCGCCGGGCGGCCGGGATGCCGGGGTCACGCCGCTCGCGCGCATTTCCCATCATGCCCAGCGTCACCCTGCAGGCCGACGAGAATCATCGCAGCTGGCGCCTGCAGGTGACCACGGCCGATCGCGTCGGCCTGCTGCACGATCTGGCTCAAGTCTTTGCCCGGCATGGAATCGACCTCAAGATGGCCAAGATCATGACACTGGGCGATCGGGTCGAGGACATTTTCATTCTCGAGGGCGAGGCACTGGACCTTCCGCGGGGCCAGATGCGGTTCGAGCGCGATGTGTTGGACGTGCTGGGCGGCCAGGCGCCCCGGGCCGTGCCCGAGGTATAGTTTCTCCACATTCGAAATTGCTTCTCAGGCCGAAATGAAAACATTCTCCACCGAGCATATTCTGCGCAGCATCGCCTTGCTGTGCCTCGCGGGCGTGGGCGTCGCCCTGGTCTCGCAATACGGGTTCGACATGCAGCCCTGCGCCTGGTGCGTGCTGCAGCGCCTGATCCTGTTGGCGATCGCGGCCGTCTGCGGCCTGGCGACGGCGGGCTGGCGCTCGGCCCGCATCCACGTCCTCGGCGCCGCGCTCGCGGCTATCCTGGCGGTCTGCGGGATGCTGGCCGCCTGGTATCAATATACGGTCGCGGCGCACATGTTTTCCTGCGACCAGACCTTCGCCGACAAATTCGTCGCCGGCAGCGGACTGGACGCCGCCCTGCCCTGGTTGTTCGGGATTTACGCGAGTTGCATGGACGCGCGCGTCAGCGTGCTGGGAATCGAGTATGCGCTCTGGGCCCTGGGCCTGTTCGCCTTATGCCTGGCGCTGGCGGTATGGGTCCTGCTACGGGCCCGCAGCCGATAGCGCGGCATTGCGCCCGGTCAAAGGCGGCCCGCTGGATCATGCCTCGTCGCCGTCGGCGGCCATCGCGCCTGAGCGCACCGCTCCGCCGCGACTGAGGCTCAACCGCTCGAGGTAGGCGGCATCGATGTCGCCGGTGATGTATTCGCCGTTGAAGCACGAGGACTCGAACCGGCGCATCGCCGGATTCAAGTCGCGCAGGGACTGTTCAAGATCCTCGAGCGCCTGGTAGACCAGTCCATCGGCACCGATCTCGCGGGCCACCTGCTCGGTGTCGCGACCCGTGGCGATCAACTCGGCCTGAGTCGGCAT
Source organism: Castellaniella sp. GW247-6E4 (assembly GCF_040276065.1). Taxonomy (NCBI): domain Bacteria; kingdom Pseudomonadati; phylum Pseudomonadota; class Betaproteobacteria; order Burkholderiales; family Alcaligenaceae; genus Castellaniella; species Castellaniella sp. GW247-6E4. The sequence goes on from NZ_JBELOI010000004.1 coordinate 51,023, forward strand.
ATCGATGCCGTAGACGTTCGGGTAGCGCACCGCTGGGGCCGCCGAGGCGAAGAACACCTTGCGCGCGCCGGCGGCGCGCGCCATGTCGACGATTTCCCGGCTGGTGGTGCCTCGCACGATGGAGTCATCCACCAGCAGGACGTTCTTGCCGCGGAATTCGAGGTCGATGGCGCTGAGCTTCTGGCGCACGGATTTCTTGCGCACGGCCTGGCCGGGCATGATGAAGGTGCGGCCCACGTAGCGGTTCTTGATGAAACCCTCGCGATAACAAAGGTTCAGCCGCGCCGCGAGCTGCATGGCCGAAGGCCGCGAGGAATCGGGAATCGGCATGACGACGTCGATATCGCCCAGCCGCAGAGACTTGGCCACGTTGTCGGCCAGGTATTCCCCCATGTGCAGGCGGGCGTCATAGATCGAGACGCCGTCCATCACTGAATCGGGGCGGGCAAAGTACACGTACTCGAACACGCAGGGCGTGTGCTCGCGATCGTCCCCGGCGCAGCCCTGCCTGCTGAGGCGGCCATCCTCGGTGATGACGACGGCCTCGCCCGGGGCGACGTCGCGCACCAGATTGAAGCCGCAGCCGGTGAGGGCCACGGATTCGGAGGCCAGCATCCATTCCGTCCCTGCCCCGCCGTCGTGGCGGCCCAGGCACAAGGGCCGGATGCCGTGAGGGTCCCGGAACGCGACCAGGCCGAAGCTTGAGATATGCGCGATCACCGCATACGCCCCCTTGGCTCGCCGGTGCACGGCGCGCACCGCCTCGAACACCGCGTGCTCGTCCAGGGTCACACCGTTGGATGCCTGCTGCAGCTCGTGCGCGAAGACGTTGAGTAGCACCTCGGAATCGGAATTGGTGTTGATGTGCCGCCGGTCGTGCTTGAACAGCGCCTCGCGCAATTCGCGCCAGTTGGTCAGGTTGCCGTTGTGCACGAAGGTGATGCCGAACGGCGCGTTCACATAAAAGGGCTGCGCCTCGTCCACGCTGGCGCTCGAGCCCGCCGTCGGGTAGCGCACCTGTCCCAGTCCGCTGTTGCCGGGCAGCGAACGCATGTTACGCGTGCGAAAGACATCGCGCACCAGGCCATGCGCCTTGTGCATGCTGAAGAACTGCTCGTGGGCGGTGGCGATGCCCGCCGCGTCCTGGCCGCGATGCTGCAGCAGCAGCAAGCTGTCATAGATCAGTTGGTTGACCGGACTCTGCCCCATCACGCCCACGATTCCGCACATGTTCCGTCTTTCGCCTCAGTAGGGAAGCCACTGTGCCAGGGATGGCGGCAGCAGCGATTTGATTTGCTGGAACCCCCGCACGGCGGCCGCTGACGTCCGCGCCTCCTGCCACCAGGGTTCGCGCGGCAGTTCGGTGTATCCCGCCAAGCCCACGAGCGCGAGGACGATGAGCAGCCCGCGCACGGTGCCAAAAACGGCTCCCAGGCCATGGTCGGCCGGCGTCAAGCCGGTGCGATCCAGCAGCGCGCCCAAGGCGATGTTCAGCAGGCCGATGAGCATCAGGGCGATGAGAAACATCGCGCCGTATGCGGCAATCGTGCGCAACAGGCCGTTCTCGATGTATTGCACCAGCCAGCCCGACAGGCCGGGCCCCCACCAGATCGATGAAATGAAAGCGACGACATAGGCGATCAGGGACAGGATTTCGCGCACGAAGCCGCGCATCAGGCCGATCAACGCCGACAGCACCAGTACGGCGATCGCGATGTAGTCGAAGCTGGTCACTTGCCGGAGATCAGGCCGTTCTGGTAGCCCAGCGCCCGCAGCCGCGTCTGGGCCGCCTGGGCCGCCTCATGAGTCGGGAAGGGTCCGACACGCAGCCGGTAGACGGTCTTGTCGCCGGACTGGCCCCGCTCGACATAGGCATTGGTCACCCCGGATTCGATCAGGCCGTCGCGCCGCTGGCGGGCGTCCTGCTCGGTCGTGTAGGCGGCCACCTGCAGGATAAAGCTGCCTTGGGCCTTGGGGGGATTGACGGGCCGCTGGGCCTTGCCACCGGTGTCTGCCGGCATCTTGCCGGCGAGCAGGGCCAAGGCGACCGAGCCATCGTCGGTGCGTTCGCTGCCCGGACCGGGTTTGGGCGGCGGCGCGGCGGGCCGCGCCTCGGATGCGGCCGGAGGCCGTGACGCCTCGGCGATCTTGTCGGCCTCCTGGGCCGGCTGCCCGGCGGGCTCGGTGGATTCAGGGGGTGTGGCGGGCTCGGCGGGCGTCTGGGCCTGGGTGGCCTCAGTGGCCGGCGCGGTCTCGGCGGCATCCCCTTCGGTGGCCTGGCCAGCGTCGGCCGACAAATCCTGGCCGGGGGCGGTGACCAGGCCAGAGGAGCTTGCCGGCACGACGATGGGTTCGCGCGGCTCCAGCTCGGGCGGTGCATCAAACAGCGGCGGCACGACGATGACGGCCGCCAGCACCAGGGCCAGGGCGCCGATCAGGCGACGCCTCGCCTTGTTGCGTAGTTCCTTGAGTTGGGCTTCGCTGGAGCCTGCGCCACGGGCTGAAGTCCGTCGCTCGGAGGCTGAATCCGTGGCTTTCCGAAAAAACATTGCGCTGAAACCCGTCTGGAGCGGGCCGGCCAGGGGCACCGCCCGATGATTAAATGACGTCTCTGCCCTCGAGCCTGAGGGCCTCGAGCACCGGGCCGACGGTGGCGAACGACCCGAACACGAGAATTCTATCATTGTCGGTCGCCAGCTTTCGAGCGTCGGCAAAGGCTTGTACCGGATCTTCAAATGTCGTCACAGTCACGTCATGCGCCGGTACCGCCGGGCGCGGCGCAGCCCGTACGCCAGGCTTCCTGGCGCCGGCGGCCTGGCGGCCGACCTCCACCGCCCCCGCGATGAAGGGATCCGCGGGCGCCTCCGCCTGCGTCAGGCGGCGGACGATGGTGGCAAGTTCCTGCGCGGTGGTGCCGCGGGGACCGCCCAGCGTCACGCACATCCAGCGGTCGATGCGGCGTGAAATCCGCGACAGCGTGGCCTCGATGTCCTTGTCGTGCAGCATGCCCACCACGGCATAGGTGTGAGGATAGTGGCCCATGCTGTCGAGATTCTGGCCCAGCGCGGCGACCGCGTGCGGGTTGTGGGCAACATCCAGGATCGTCGCTGGCAGGCCCGGCAGAATCTGCATGCGCGCCGGCAGGCTGACGTGCAGCAAACCCTGGCGGACATCCTGCTGGGTGACCACCAGGCGAGGGTGCAGGGCCTCGAGCGCCGCGAGCGCTGCCGAGGCGTTGATGAGCTGGTTGGCGCCGCGCAAGGCCGGATATCCCAGGGCGCTGCGACGCTGGCTGCGCCCGCCATAGGCCCACTGCTGGCGATCGCCGGAATAATTGAAATCCTGACCGAAGCGCCACAGGTCGGCGCCGATCTGCCGGGCGTAGTCCAGCACGGTTTCGGGCGGCATGGGGTCGGCACAAATGGCGGGTGCGCCGGGACGGAACACATGGGCCTTTTCCAGCCCGATCGCCTCGCGAGTGTTCCCCAGGTATGCCATATGATCCAGGTCCACGCTGGTCAGGATGGCGCAGTCCGCATCGATGATGTTGACGGCGTCCAGGCGCCCACCCAGGCCAACCTCCAGGATCGCCACGTCCAGCCGCTCGGCCTGGAACAGCAGCAGCGCGGCCAGCGTCGTCACCTCGAAGTACGTCAGGGATGTCTCGCCGCGCGCAGCCTCGATACGCTCGAATTGCTCGACGATCCGCTCGTCGGTGGCAAACTCGCCATTGATGCGGATGCGCTCGTTGAAGCGCAGCAGGTGCGGCGAGGTATACGTGCCGACCCGGTATCCGGCATTGAGCAGGATGCTGTCGAGCATCGCGCAGGTGGATCCCTTGCCGTTGGTGCCCGCTACGGTGATCTTGATGCAATCGAGCGACAGGGACAACTGCTGCGCGACCACTCGAATCCGATCCAGCCCGAGATCGATGGCTTTGGGGTGCAGGGTTTCGAGATAGGCGAGCCAATCGGCGAGCGGTGCGCCCTGAGCGGGATGTAATGAGGACATGGCGGAAAAATCTTACGCAAAATAGGAGGAACGGCAGGTGCCGATATTAGCACCTACCGCCCTCATCCCGGCGGACATCCCTGGCGCCAGGCGAGCCTGAACGTCATACGGGCCGCCAGCCGCGGAGCGTCCGCGCTATCGCTTGCGCGCTGCGGGCACGTCCGTGCAATGGCCTTCGGCCACCTCGGCGGCCATGCCGATCGATTCACCCAGGGTGGGATGGGGGTGGATCGTCTTGCCGATATCCACCGCGTCCGCGCCCATCTCGATCGCCAGGGCGACCTCGCCGATCAGGTCGCCCGCATGGGTGCCGACGATGCCGCCGCCGAGGATGCGGCCGGATTGCGCATCGAACAGCAGCTTGGTGAAACCCTCGTCGCGGCCGTTGGCGATGGCGCGGCCCGAGGCCTGCCACGGGAACAAGCCCTTGCGCAGCTCGACGCCCTGCTTCTTGGCCTCGTCCTCGGTCAGGCCCACCCATGCGACCTCGGGATCGGTATAGGCGACCGAGGGGATTACGCGGGCGTCGAAGGAGGATTTCCCGCCCGCGATGACCTCGGCGGCGACGTGCCCCTCGTGCACTGCCTTGTGCGCCAGCATGGGCTGCCCCACGATGTCACCGATGGCGTAGATGTGCGGCACGTTGGTGCGCATCTGCTTGTCTACGGCAATGAAGCCCCGGTCGGACACCGACACCCCGGCATTTTCCGCACCGATCTGCTTGCCGTTGGGCGCGCGGCCGACGGCTTGCAGCACTAGGTCGTAGCGCTGGGGTTCCGTGGGTGCGGATTCGCCCTCGAAGCGGACCCAGATGCCGTCGCTCTTGGCCTCGGCCGCGACCGTCTTGGTGTTGAGCATGACGCGGTCAAAGCGCCGGGCGTTCATCTTGTCCCAGACCTTGACCAGGTCGCGGTCGGCGCCGGTCATCAAAGTGGGCAGCATTTCCACCACATCCAGGCGGGCGCCCAGCGCGGAGTAGACCGTGCCCATTTCCAGGCCGATGATGCCGCCGCCAACGATCAGCATGCGCTCGGGCACGGATTCCAGGGCCAACGCACCAGTGGAATCGACGATGCGTGGGTCATCCGGCAGGAACGGCAGCTTGACCGACTGGCTGCCGGCCGCGATGATCGCCGCTGCGAACTTGATCGTGGCCTGGCCACCGTCCGCCTTGGCCACCACCAGGTGGTGGGGGTCGGCGAAAGTGCCCACGCCTTGGATGACCGTGACCTTGCGGCCCTTGGCCATGCCGGCCAAGCCGCCGGTGAGTTTTCCCACCACGGAATCCTTGTGGCCACGCAGCTTGCCCAGGTCGATCGTCGGCTCGCCGAAGGCGATGCCGTGGGCGGCCAGGGATTTGGCCTCTTCGAGCACGCCCACGGTGTGCAGCAGGGCCTTGGACGGAATGCAGCCGACATTCAGGCAGACCCCGCCCAGAGTGGCGTAGCGCTCGATCAGGACGACTTTCAGGCCGAGATCGGCGGCGCGGAAGGCGGCCGAATAGCCGCCGGGGCCGGAACCCAGCACCAGGACATCGTATTCGCCGTCGGCCGCGCCGGCGAATTGCGCCGGCGCCGGCGCCGGTGCCGCGGCGGGCGGCGCGGCTTGGGGCTGTGCCGCCGGGGCGGGCGCCGCGGCGGACGCATCTGCCGCCTCGACGCGGACGATGGCCATGCCTTGCGACACCTTGTCGCCAAGCTTGATGAGGATTTCCTTGACCACCCCACCCTGCTCGGCCGGGATCTCCATCGAGGCCTTGTCGGATTCGACGGTGATCAGACTCTGCTCGGTCTGGACGGTGTCGCCCACGCCCACCAGGACTTCGATGACTTCGACCTGGTCGAAGTCGCCGATGTCGGGGACGTTCAGATCGACGATGCTCATGTCGTCCCCCTTACAGGATGATGCGGCGGAAGTCCGCCAGCAGGCTAGCCAGATACGCGTTGAAGCGCGCGGCGGTGGCGCCGTCGATCACGCGGTGATCGTAGGATAGCGACAGGGGCAGCATCAGGCGCGGCTGGAAGGCCTTGCCGTCCCAGACCGGCTGCATCGCCGAGCGCGACACCCCGAGGATGGCCACCTCGGGCGCATTGATGATGGGCGTGAAGTCGGTGCCGCCGATCCCGCCCAGCGACGAGATCGAGAAGCACCCGCCTTGCATCTGCGATGGCGAGAGCTTGCCCTCGCGGGCCAGGCCGGCGAGCTCGGCGGTTTCCGCCGCCAGGTCCAGCACGCCTTTTTTGTCGGCGTCCCGGATGACCGGGACTACCAGGCCGTTGGGCGTGTCGGCGGCGAAGCCGATGTGGAAGTAGTGCTTCAGGACCAGATTGTCGCCATCCAGCGAGGCGTTGAATTCCGGGAATTTCTTGAGCGCGGCCACCACGGCCTTGATCAGGAAGGCCAGCATGGTGACCTTGATGCCGGATTTCTTGTTCTCGCTATTGAGCTGCTGGCGCAAAGCCTCGAGCTCGGTGATGTCGGCCACGTCGTTGTTCGTGACGTGGGGAATCATCACCCAATTGCGGTGCAGGTTCGCGCCCGAGATCTTTTTGATGCGCGACAGGGGCTTGGATTCGATGGCGCCGAACTTGGCGAAATCGACCTTGGGCCAGCCCAGCACGCTGAAGCCCTCGCCCATCGGCAGGGTCGAACCCACCGGGCTCGCGCCGCCCGTGGACAGGGCCTGCTTGACGTAGGCACGCACATCATCGGCGGTGATGCGGTTTTTGGGACCGCTGCCGGTAATTTGCGCCAGGTTGACGCCAAGCTCGCGGGCGAACTTGCGCACCGACGGCGAGGCGTGCGGCAGATTGCGCAAGGGCACGGGGGCCTCGGCAAAGGCCGCGGTGGGCGACGTGCGCGACGGCGGCACCGACGCGAGGGCCGGTGCGGACTCGGCAGCCTGCGAGGGCTGCGGGGCAGGAGCCTGGGCCGGCTGCGGGGCTGCGGGCGCCTTGGCGGGTGCCGGCGAGGCGGCAGCCGGGGGGGCCGCGGCCCCACTCGCCTCGATCTGGATGATTTCGGTTCCCTGGCTGACCTTGTCGCCGACCTTGACCTTGATGGCCTTGACCACCCCGCCCTCGGAGGCGGGAATCTCCATCGAAGCCTTGTCGGACTCGACGGTGATCAGGCTTTGCTCAGCCTCGATCGTGTCGCCCACGGCCACCAGGACCTCGATGACCTCGACCGTGTCGAAATCGCCGATATCGGGCACGGCGATGCCGCGCAGCACGGGGGTGCCCGCATGGGCTGCTGGAGCCGGCGCCTTTGGAGCGGCCGGCGCCGACGCGGCGGGCTTGGGCTCGTTCGAGGCCGCGGGCTGCTCGGCGGCGACCGGGGCCTCGCCGGTCGACTCGATCTCGAGAATCACCGACCCCTCCTTGATCTTGTCGCCGACCTTGACCTTGAGGGCCTTGACCACCCCGCCTTCGGAAGCGGGGATCTCCATCGACGCCTTGTCGGACTCGACGGTGATCAGGCTCTGCTCGGTCTCGATGGTATCTCCCTCGGCCACCAGGACCTCGATCACCTCGACCGCATCGAAGTCGCCGATGTCTGGAACCTTGATTTCTATCGTTTTACTCATGTTCCTCACCTCATTCAAGCGTGATGCGGGTTGGCCTTATTGGGGTCGATACCGTACTTGGTGATCGCCTCGGCGCATTTCTTGATGTCGAGGACGCCATCCTCGGCCAGGCTGCGCAGGGCCGCCAGCACAACGAAGTGGCGGTCGATCTCGAAGTGCTCACGCAGCTTCGAGCGGAAGTCCGACCGCCCGTACCCATCGGTGCCCAGCACCTTGAAGCGCCGGCCTTCGGGGATGTAGGGACGGACCTGGTCGCCGTAGGCCTTGATGTAGTCGGTCGAGACCACCACCGGACCCTCGGTTTTCTTGAGCTGGGCCGTGATATAGGCATCCTTTGCGGGCTCCCCGGGATGCAGCATGTTGTGGCGCTCGACGTCCAGGCCGTCGCGGCGCAGCTCGGTGAAACTGGTGACGCTCCAGACGTCCGAGGACACGCCCCAATCCTTTTCCAGGAGCTCCTGGGCGGCGAGAACCTCGCGCAGAATCGTGCCCGAGCCCATGAGCTGGACGTGCGCCTTGCCCTTGGCGGCGACCGATTTCAGCTTGTACATGCCGCGCAGGATGCCCTCCTCGTCCCCTGCCGTCAGGCCGGGGTGAGGATAGTTTTCGTTCATCACCGTGATATAGAAGAACACGTTCTCCTGGTCGTGCATCATGCGCTTCAAGCCGCTGTGGATGATGACGGCGACTTCGTGCGCGAACGCCGGGTCGTAGGCCACGCAATTGGGGATCAGCGACGCCTGGATGTGGCTATGGCCGTCCTCGTGCTGCAGGCCCTCGCCGTTGAGTGTCGTGCGTCCGGCCGTGCCGCCCAGCACAAAGCCGCGCGCCAGCATGTCGCCGGCCGCCCAGGCGTGATCGCCGAAGCGCTGGAAGCCGAACATCGAGTAATAGATGAAAAACGGAATCATGATGCGGTTGCTGACCGAATACGACGTCGCCGCCGCGATCCAGGAGCAGAAACCGCCCGCCTCGTTGATCCCTTCCTGCAGGAGCTGGCCATTGGCCGCCTCGCGGTAGTACATGACCTGGCCCTTGTCCACCGGCACGTACTTCTGACCCTCGGGCGCATAGATGCCGATCTGGCGGAACAGCCCTTCCATGCCGAAGGTGCGCGACTCATCAACCAGGATCGGCACCACGCGCGGCGCCAGATCCTTGTCACGCAGGATTTGGTTGAGCACCCGCACGAAAGCCTGGGTGGTGGAGATCTCGCGCCCCTCGCCAGTGGGTTCCAGCACAGCCTTGAACGCGTCCAGCGGCGGCACCGGCAAGGACTCGTCGGCCTTCTCGCGGCGGTGCGGCAGATAGCCGCCCAGCGCCTTGCGATGCTCGTGCAGGTACTTCATTTCCGGCGAATCGGCGGCCGGCTTGAAAAACGGGATCTCGTCGACCTTGTCGTCGGGAATGGGGATGTTGAAGCGGTCGCGGAATTCGCGCACCGAATCCACATCGAGTTTCTTTTGCTGGTGGGTGGGGTTTTTCGCCTGGCCCACGTGCCCCATGCCGTAGCCCTTGATGGTCTTGGCCAGGATGACGGAAGGCTGGCCCTGGTGGCTGGCGGCCGACGCAAACGCAGCGTACACCTTGTGCGGATCATGGCCGCCTCGGTTCAGGCGCCAGACGTCCTCGTCGCTCATGCGGCTGACCATCTCGAGCAACTTGGGGTGCTTGCCGAAGAATTTCTCGCGCACGAACTTGCCGTCGTTGGCCTTGTAGGCCTGATATTCGCCGTCCACGGTTTCTTCCATGATGCGGCGCAGCAGGCCTTCTTTGTCGCGGGCGAACAGAGGATCCCAGTAGCCGCCCCAGATCAGCTTCAGCACGTTCCAGCCATTGCCGCGGAAAGCGCCTTCGAGTTCCTGGATGATCTTGCCATTGCCGCGCACCGGGCCATCCAGGCGCTGCAGATTGCAATTGACCACGAAGATCAGGTTGTCGAGCTTTTCGCGCGCGGCCAGGCCGATGGCGGCCAGGGTCTCGGGCTCATCGACCTCACCGTCGCCCACGAAGACCCAGACCTTGCGCGTCGCGGTATCGGCCAGCCCCCGCGCATGCAGGTACTTGAGGAAACGGGCTTGGTAAATGGCCATCATCGGGCCCAAGCCCATGGACACCGTGGAAAATTGCCAGAAATCGGGCTGCAGCTTGGGATGCGGATAAGACGGCAGGCCCTTGCCCTTGCCGCCGACCTCCTGGCGGAAGTTGATGAGGTTTTCCTCATCCAGACGGCCTTCCAGATAGGCGCGCGAGTACATGCCCGGCGAGGAGTGTCCCTGGAAGTAGATCAAGTCGCCGCCGTGATCGGCGGATTCCGCATGCCAGAAGTGGTTCTGGCCGCACTCGATCATCGTTGCCAGTGACGCAAAAGAGGCGATGTGCCCGCCCAGGCTGCCGCCGTCCTCGGGCTCATACTGGTTGGCCCTGACCACCATGGCCATCGCGTTCCAGCGCACGTACGAACGGATGCGTTCCTCGAGGATCATATTGCCCGGATGCGCGGGCTCGAGCCCCGGCGGGATCGTGTTCACGTAGGCGGTATTCAGCGAATACGGGATGTGCGCGCCCGATCGGCGCGCCATGTCGATCAGGCGCTCCAGCAGGAAATGGGCACGCTGCGCGCCCTCGCGGTCGAGCACCGCCTCCAGCGCGTCCAGCCATTCCTGGGTTTCCTGTTGATCGATATCCGCGGGCGTGATGGCCGCGTCGTATTGGTCGAGAGAGGACATCGTGTGTCTCCGGTGGTTTGGTTCAGGTCGTCGCCGCTCATCGCGCCGGCGACCGGGATTCGTGCCGAAGGATGCCTGGGGCGGATCCATAGCGGGTGTCTGCCGGACATCTCTGCGCCATTCTAGGAAACAGGTCCGGTTAGCACAAGTAAAATTTCATTCTGTGATATGAATTTTTATTATGTGAAAAGTTAAAGACCCTTTTCCCGTCTAAAATGTGGCAATCGAGATCAGCTCTCCGCCATGGCCATCCCGAATCGCAAGTCATTGATTCCATCGACATTCTACGAGCACGCCCGCCACAATCGACGCGGGCTGTACTGGTTGACGCCGGTCGTGGTCCTGGTGCTGTACCTTTGCGTGATGGGCGCCTTCATCTGGCTGCAGCGCCTGCAAAGCGACAGCGTCATGTTCGTTACCATAGACCAGGAGACCCGTCAACAACGCCTGTTGATGGTGGTGGCCGCCCTCTCTCTGGTCATCGTGTTCAGCCTGCTCGCGCTCTGGCGCTACACGCGCATCCGCACCCAGGCAGAGTCCGCGCTGATCGCCGAAACCGGCTTTCGTCGCGCGATGGAGAACTCCATGTCCACGGGCATGCGGGTTTTCGATATGCAGGGGCGTATCGCCTATGTCAATCCGGCCTTCTGCCGCATGATCGGCTGGAACGAAGCCGACCTGATCGGCCGGACGGCGCCGTTCCCCTACTGGCTGCCGGGACGCCATGACCACCATCGCGAGGTCCTCGCACAGTTGCTCTCGGGACGGACCCCCAGCAGCGGGCTCGAGATCGAGGCCCAGCGGCGCGACGGCTCGCGTTTCACCGCCCGCATGTACGTCTCGCCCTTGCGCGACCCCAACGGCGAGCAGATCGGCTGGATGACCTCCATGACCGACATCACGGAGCCCAAGCGCATCCGTGAGGCGCTGACCGCCGCGCACGAGCGTTTCATGACGGTGCTCGAGGGTCTGGACGATGCGATTTCGGTGGTGGCGGACACCCCTGAGGGGCTCGAGCTGCTGTTTGCCAACCGGACCTACCGCCGTTTGTTTGGGGCGCAGGCGAGCGGCCACGCCGAGCTCCTGGGCGGCCGCCTGGGGCGCTTCACCGACGAGACCATGGAGCTGTACTCGCAGTCGGCCCAGCGCTGGTTCGAGGTCCACCACCGCATGCTGGCCTGGACCGATTCGCGCCGGGTGCGTTTGCAAGTCGCGCGCGACATCACCGAGCGGCGCAAGCACGAGGAAGCCCTGCGCGTGCAACAGGAAAAGGCCCAGCTCACCAGTCGCCTGACCACCATGGGCGAGATGGCCTCCTCGCTGGCCCACGAACTCAACCAGCCCCTGACCGCCATCAGTAACTACAATATGGCGGCGGCGGCCATGCTGAAGTCCGGCAAGGCACGCACCGAGACCCTGCTCGAAGCGCTGGAAAAGGCATCGGCGCAAGCCGAACGCGCGGGCAAGATCATCAGCCGCATTCGCGAATTCGTCAAACGCAGCGAGCCCCGGCGGCAGGCGGTGGCGCTCGCGCGCATTCTCGAAAACGCGGTCAGCTTCGCCGACATCGATGCCCGCAAACGTCAGATCGACATCGAACAGAACCTGCCCGACCCCCTGCCCGAGGTGCTGGCTGATCCGATCCTGATCGAGCAGGTCCTGCTGAACCTGCTAAAGAACGGTGTGGAAGCCATGGAGCAAAGCGAGTATCGTACCCTGCACCTGACGGTCACCGACCAGGATCCACAGGTCGAAATCGCGGTGATCGACCGCGGCCACGGCCTGCGCAATCCTGAACGGCTGTTCGAACCGTTCTACAGCACCAAGTCCGAGGGGCTGGGAATGGGGTTGAACATCTGCCGCACCATCATAGAATCGCATCACGGCCGCCTGTGGGCCAGCGCCAATCCGGAGGGCGGGACGATCTTCCGCTTCACTCTGCCCAAGGCGCCGCCAAGGCCGAAAACCGACGAAACCACAGAGGAGCAGTACGCATGATCCAAGTCCAAGCGACCAGCACCATTTTCATCGTCGATGACGACGAAGCCGTCCGGGATTCCCTGCGTTGGCTTCTCGAGGCCAACGGCTACCAGGTCCGCAGTTTCGCCGGGGCCGAGGAATTCCTCGAGGCCTACGATCCGGATCAAGTCGGAGTCCTGATTGCCGATGTGCGCATGCCGGGGATGAGCGGACTCGAACTGCAAGAGGCCCTGATCGCGCGCAAGGCGCCGCTACCCATCGTATTCATCACCGGGCACGGGGATGTGCCGATGGCCGTCTCGACCATCAAGAAAGGCGCCGTCGATTTCCTCGAGAAACCCTTCAACGAGGCCGATTTGCGCAATATCGTCGCCAACATGCTCGCCCAGGCGACCGAACGCGTGCGCGAGGCCCAGGAACACCGCAACCAGCAGGCGGTGCTCAACCGCCTGACCGCGCGCGAACAGCAGGTGCTCGAGCGCATCGTCGCGGGGCGGCTAAACAAGCAGATCGCCGGCGACCTCAACATCAGCATCAAGACCGTCGAAGCGCATCGCGCCAACATCATGGAAAAGCTCGAAGTCACGACCGTTGCCGACCTGATGAAAATCGCCCTGGCCAAGGCCGAGGAGGACTAAGGGCATGAGCGCACGCATCATCGACGGCAAGGCCCTGTCGGCAAAGGTCCGCGAGCAGGTCGGCGAACGCGCCCGGGCCCTCGCGGCCAAGGGCATCAAGCCAGGGCTCGCCGTGGTGCTGGTCGGAGAAGACCCCGCCTCCCAGGTCTACGTCCGCAACAAGGCGGCCGCCTGCGAGGCGGCCGGCATGACCTCACGCGTCATCCGCATGGCCGCGGACACGCCCGAGGGCGAGCTCCTCGACGTCGTCGAGAGCCTGAACGCCGACCCCGCCATCCACGGCATCCTGGTGCAGCTCCCCCTGCCCGGCCACATCGACACCGGCCTGGTCATCGAGACCATCGATGCGCGCAAGGATGTCGACGGCTTCCACATCAGCAATGCCGGCCTGCTGATGACCGGACGACCGCTGTTTCTCCCCTGCACTCCCTATGGGGTCATGAAAATGCTCGATTCCGAGGGCGTTGCCCTGCGCGGCGCCGAGGCGGTGATCGTGGGTGCCAGCAATATCGTGGGCAAGCCCATGGCCATGCTGCTGCTGGCAGCCGGGGCCACGGTCACGCTGTGCAATTCCAAGACCCGGGATCTGGGCGCCCAGACACGCCGCGCCGACGTCCTGGTGGTCGCCACCGGCAAGCCCGGCATCGTGACGGGCGAGATGATCAAACCCGGCGCCGTCGTCATCGACGTCGGCATCAGTCGCCTCGCAGACGGCTCGCTGGCAGGCGATGTCGAGTTCGAATCCGCGCGTCGCGTGGCCTCGGCGATCACGCCGGTGCCTGGAGGGGTTGGCCCGATGACCATCGCCATGCTGCTGGTCAACACCCTGGAGGCGGCCGAGCGCGGCGCCTAGCACCCCATCTGGCCGGTGCCGATCCCGGCCGGTCTTGAATTCCGGAACACCGCCCCCATCCTCATCCGCATGAAAACCGCAGCTCCCGCCGGAAATCCCCTGCTCGCCCCGGCCGATGCAATCATGGACTACGCCGCCGTGCAGCCCGCCCACATCGAGCCCGCCTTGCGCGAGTTGATCGCCGCGGCCCGCCAGGCGATCGAGGCCGCGGCCGCGAGCCCCGAGCCTGCTACCTGGGAAAACCTGGTCCAGGCCATCGAAGACCCGTCCGAGCGCCTCCATCGTGCCTGGTCGGTTGCCGGCCATCTCAACAGCGTGGTCAATACGCCCGAGTTGCGCGAGGCATTCAACGCCGGCCTGCCGCTCATGAGCGAGTTCTCGACGTGGGTCGGCCTGCACGCGGGACTGTACCGGCGCTACCGCGAGTTGGCGGCGAGCCCGGCGTACGCCGCCATGAGCCCGACACGCCGCCGGATCGTCGATCTGGCCCTGAGGGATTTCCGTCTGAGCGGCGTCGAGCTGCAGGGCGAGGGGCGCGAGACCTATGCCCGCAACGCGGAGCAACAGGCCCGGGGCTCGCAGAAATTCTCCGAAAACGTCATGGACGCCACCGACCAGTGGTCCCTGCTGGTCGTCGACGAGGCGCGCCTCGCCGGCATTCCCGCGGACGTGCGCGCCGCCGCCCGGGAGGCTGCGCACGCCGATGGTGCCGAGGGCTGGAAGCTCGTCCTGCACATGCCGTGCTATCTGCCGGTCATGCAGCATGCTCGCGACCGCGAGTTGCGGCGCGAACTGTACCGTGCCTACGCGACGCGCGCCTCTGACCAGGGCGACGTCCGCTATGACAACTCCGGACAGATCGAGTCACTGCTGGCACTACGCGCCGAGGAGGCCGGGCTGCTCGGATACCGCGATTTCGCAGGCCTGCGCCTAGAGACCCGGATGGCCGACGACGCGCCGCAGGTCCTCGCATTCCTGCGCCGCCTTGCCGCCAGCGCGCGGCCCAGCGCGGTGCGCGACCTCGAAGAACTGCGCGCCTTTGCCCGCACCGAGCTCGATCTGCCCGAACTCGAGCCCTGGGACCTCGCTTACGCCTCCGAGCGCCTGCGCGAGCAGCGCTATGCCTACTCCGACGATGAGGTGCGCCAGTATTTCACCGAATCCCGCGTCCTCGAAGGCCTGTTCGGCGTCATCCACACCCTCTTTGGCGTGCGCCTGATCGCCTGCGACGCGCCGGCCTGGCACCGCGACGCCCGCATCTACAGCGTGCGCGACGCCCAGGACCGCGAATTGGGCCGCCTCGGCATGGATCTCTATGCGCGGCCCGGCAAGCAAGGCGGCGCCTGGGTCGACAGCGAACGCGACCGGCGCCGGCGCGGCGCCGAGCTGCACACCCCGCTGGCCTGGCTGACCTGCAACTTCGCGCCGCCTCAAGGCGGGCGCGAGGCGCTGCTGAGCCATGACGACGTGATCACGCTGTTCCACGAAAGCGGGCACGCAATACACACGCTGCTCTCGCGCGTGGACGAGCCCGCGGCGTCCGCCTTCGCCGCTGTGGAATGGGACGCCATCGAGCTGCCCTCGCAGTTCATGGAAAACTTCTGCTGGGAATGGGGGGTGCTGCGCGCCCTGACCCGCCACGTCGAAACCAGTGAGACCCTGCCGCGCGACCTGTTCGACAAACTGCTGGCCGCCCGTAACTTCCAGAGCGGCCTGCAGACCCTGCGGCAGGTCGAGTTCGCGTTGTTCGACATGCTCATCCACACCGAGCCCAAGGGTTTGCCGATCAGCGGCGTGCTCGATACGCTCGACGCCGTGCGCCGCGAGGTCGCCTTGCTGATCCCGCCGGCCTGGCACCGCTTCCCGCACGCCTTCTCACACCTGTTCGCCGGCGGCTACGGCGCTGGATACTACAGCTACAAGTGGGCCGAGGTTCTGTCGGCTGACGCCTTCGCAGCCTTCGAAGAGGCCGCCACGCCGGGCGTCGACGGACAGCGTGATATCTTCGATCCCGATACGTGCCGGCGCTATCTGGACGAAATCATCGCCGTGGGCGGGTCGCGGCCCGCCGCGCAGTCCTTCGAGGCCTTCCGCGGCCGCCCTCCCAGCATTGACGCGCTGCTGCGCCATAACGGACTGGTGGCGGCATGAGGCCCGCCATTCGCCGCCTCATGGCTCGCTGCGCGGTCGCCCTTTTCCTGGCGGTCGCCGGGCTGGCCACGGCCACGGCCGCGGTCCATCCAGTGCGCGGTTTTCTGCCCGATTTGAAGTTCACGCTGCAAGGCGCCGGCGGCGCCACCGTCACGCAGGCGGATTTCTCGGGCAAGGTCGTGCTGATGTTCTTCGGCTATGCCAGTTGCCCCGATATCT
Organism: Castellaniella sp. GW247-6E4; assembly: GCF_040276065.1. Lineage (NCBI taxonomy): Bacteria > Pseudomonadati > Pseudomonadota > Betaproteobacteria > Burkholderiales > Alcaligenaceae > Castellaniella > Castellaniella sp. GW247-6E4. The sequence goes on from NZ_JBELOI010000004.1 coordinate 67,190, forward strand.
GCCCCACCACCATGGCGCAGTTGGCCCTGGTGACCGAGGCCCTGGGGCCGCAGGCCGACCAGGTCAGGATTCTCTTTGTCAGCGTCGATCCGCACCGGGACACGCCCGACATCCTCCAGGCTTACGTCGACCAGTTCGATCCGCACGCGATCGGCCTGACAGGCGGTGAATCCGCCATCGCCGACTTGGCGCGGCGCTATCGCGTGGCCTACCAGATCGAAAAGCCGGCTCCGTCCTCGCCTGGCCAGTATGAGGTCTCGCACAGTCGCGGGATTTATTGTTTCGATCAAGAGGGCCGCGCGCGCTGGCTGGCCTCGGACAGCGAATCCCAGGAAGACCTGCTGGCCGCCCTGCGCCCCCTGCTGCGCTAGAGTCGCCGCCGCACGCGCGGCGACTCAGGCCGCCCGCACCTCGTAGCCGGCCTCGCGGATGACGGCCTCGACCGCCGCGGCGTCGCCCGCGGCCTCGACAGTCACTCGATGGGTGCCCAGGTCGGCCCGGACCTCGGCACCCGGGGAATGCGCCTGCACCGCGCGGGTGATCGTCTGGACGCAGTGGTTGCATGTCATATCGGATACGATGAATTCGGCTTTCATGGAATGCGGGCTCCGGGTTCCCGGGAACCGGCGCGGCTCCCGATGCTGCCGGCATCATACTCCTTGACACCATGTCAAGGTCCAGAGCCCGCGACGTCGATCAAGGGGGCTTGACCTTACCATAAGGTCAAGCCTGATCATACAATCGACTCGTCACCCGGAGCTCCCTGATGAAGGCACCCCTCGCACTCGCTGAAATTGATCTGGCCATTGAAGGCATGACCTGCGCATCCTGTGTGCGCCGCGTGGAAACAGCGCTGGCAGCGGTGCCCGGCGTCGGCTCGGCCCAAGTGAATCTCGCCACGCACCGGGCGCGCGTCCAGCTCGAGGACCCTTCCACCGCGCAGGACGCCCTGATCCAGGCCGTGCGCAAGCGCGGCTACGAGGCGAGGGCCGTGGCCTCGACCACGACACCGGAGCCGGAGGCTGCCGAGGCGGAAATTGCCGAGGCACGCCGCGCGTTCGTGCTCGCCCTGCTGCTGACCTTGCCCGTATTCGTGCTTGAGATGGGCAGCCATCTGGTGCCCTCCCTGCATCACTGGATCGCCAGCGCGATCGATGTCCAGGCGCTGGCCTGGTTCGAATTGACGCTCACGACGGCGGTGCTGGCCTGGCCGGGGCGCCAGTTCTTCGTACGGGGCTTGCGGGCCTTGTGGCACCTAGGTCCCGAAATGAACACGCTGGTCGCGCTTGGCGCGGGCAGCGCCTGGCTATATTCAGTCGTCGTCACCGTCGCGCCCCATTGGCTGCCCGAAGGCGCGCGCAATCTGTATTTCGAGGCGGCGGCGGTGATCGCCACGTTGATCCTGCTGGGACGCTGGCTCGAGGCGCGCGCCAAGGGCCGCGCCGGATCGGCGATCAGGCGGCTGCTGGACTTGAGTCCGCGCACCGCCCAGGTCCTGCGCGATGGCCAGTGGGTCGAGCGTCCTCTCGACGCCCTTGTCGCGGGCGATACCATCCGGGTGCGCCCGGGGGAAAAGATCCCGGTCGACGGGGTCGTCACAGAAGGCGAGTCCTGGATCGATGAATCCATGATCACCGGCGAGCCGATTCCCGCCACTCGAGGCGTCGGGGACCCCGTCGTGGGGGGCACGCTGAACACTCGCGGCAGCCTCGTCCTGCAAGCCACCCAGGTGGGCCAGGACACCGTCCTGGCCCACATCATCCGCATGGTCCGGGAGGCTCAGGGCGACAAACTGCCGATCCAGAGCCTTGTGGACCGGGTCACCGGATGGTTCGTGCCCGCGGTGATGGCCCTGGCCGCCCTTACCTTTGTGGTCTGGTACGTCCTGGGCCCGGATCCGCGCCTCGCCCACGCGCTGGTCGGCGCGGTCGCCGTCCTGATTATCGCCTGCCCCTGCGCCATGGGGCTGGCCACCCCCATCTCGATCATGGTGGCCACCGGGCGGGCCGCCGACCTGGGCATCATTTTCCGCCAGGGCGAGGCCCTGCAGCGTCTGCGCAACACCCGCGTGATTGCATTCGACAAAACCGGCACCCTCACCCAGGGCAAGCCGACGCTGACCGACCTGCAGGTGGACGACGCGCTGGATCGCACGCGCATCCTGGCTGATCTGGCGGCGGTGCAGGCCGGTTCCGAGCACCCCATCGCGCACGCCGTCGTCCAGGCCGCGCACGCGCAAGGCCTGGACCTCCCCCCGGCTCAAGCCTTCGAAGCGATCACTGGTGCCGGCGTGCGCGCCCGCGTCTCGGGCCACGACTACGCGCTGGGCGCCGCGCGCCTCATGGCCGAGCTGGGCATCGCCATCGATCCCGCCCACACCGCTCGTGCCGAGGCGCTGGCGCAGGCGGGCAAGACCCCGATCCACATCGCGCGCGACGGGACCACCATCGGCGTATTCGCGGTGGCCGACGAGATCAAGCCCTCGGCCCAGGCGGCCCTGCGCGCACTGCGGGCCATGGGCCTGAAGACCGCGATGATCACCGGGGACAACGCGCTCACCGCCCGGGCGGTGGCCGACAAACTGGGCATCGATGAGGTCCATGCCCAGACACTGCCCGGCCACAAAGTCGAGCGGCTCGAGGCGTTGCGCAAGGCGCACGGCGACGTGGCCTTTGTCGGCGACGGCATCAACGACGCCCCCGCCCTGGCGGCAGCCGACGTCGGCCTGGCCATCGGCCAAGGCACGGACGTCGCCATCGAATCGGCGGCCGTGGTCCTGATGAACGACGACCTGGGCACCGTCGCCCGCGCCGCAGCCCTGTCCCGCGCGGCCATGCGCAATATCGGCCAGAACCTGTTCTGGGCCTTTGCCTACAACATTGCCCTCATTCCGGTGGCCGCCGGGGTGCTGTACCCTTCCCTGGGCCTGCAGCTCTCGCCCATCCTCGGGGCGGCCGCCATGGCACTGTCCAGCGTGTTCGTGGTGGTCAACGCTCTGCGCCTGAAATGGGTGCGTCTGCCCACCACGTCCCCAAGGAGCCGATGACATGCACACCATCGGACAAGCCGCCCGACACACGCGGCTCACGCCCAAAATGATCCGCTATTACGAGAGCCTGGGCTTGTTCGCCCCGAACGGGCGCAGCTCCGCCGGCTATCGCCAGTACGACGAGCAGGATCTGCACGTCCTGCGCTTTATCCGCGGCGCGCGCGACCTCGGTTTCTCGCTGGAACAGATCGCCGAGCTGACCGCCCTGTGGCGCGACAAGGACCGCTCGAGCGCCGAGGTCAAGCGCCTGGCGCTGGACCACGTCGCCGCCTTGGAGCGCAAGGCGGCGACGCTGCAACGCATGGCCGAGACGCTCAAGACCTTTGCCCGGCATTGCCATGGCGACTCACGCCCCGAATGCCCCATTCTGGAGGGGCTGGAAAATCAGGCGGCGTGCCACTCCGACACGAAGTCCCGGTAATCCGGGCGTTCGGCTGCCTCGACTGGATCGATGGGCGTGCCGATCGACAGGTAGCCCATGAAGCGGTAGTCCAGCGCATCGAACCCCAGCGCCTCGCCCACCCCGTCGATATAGGTGCCCACGCCGGTGCTCCAGAATGCTCCCAGTCCCAGCGCATGCGCGGCATTGAGCATATTGCCCACGGCTGTGCCGGTCGCCAGCATGCGTTCGTGATCAGGAATGCGTCCATCACCGTCCAGGACGCAGGCGATGGCAATGACCAGTGGCACGCGCGACAGCCATTTTCTACCGTTGACCACCTTCCGTTCAGGCAAGGGCGTCCCGGCAGCCTCCCCCGCCCGCACGGCGATGTCGATCAGCATGGGCACGTCGGCGCCGCGCACCAGGGCGAAGCGCCAGGGCCGCACCGCCCCGTGATCGGGCGCGCACATGGCGGCGCGCAGGATCAGGTCGAGCTGCTCATCCGTGGGGCCGGGCGCTTGCACGAACTTGACGGAACGGCGCGACAAGAGAGTGTTCAGGGTGTCTGGAATCATACGGAATCCTCGGGTCAGTGGATCGGGCTCGAGTCATTCGATCGGACGCCTCGCTCACGGGCGGGCGGCCGCCACCATCAGGGCCTTCATCCTGCGGATGGCGGGTTCCCAGCCATCGAACACCGCTTGCGCGACGATCGCGTGGCCGATATTGAGTTCTGAAATGCCGGGCAGCGCCGCAATGGGGGTAACGTTATCGTAGTGCAGGCCGTGGCCGGCGTTGACCCGCAGGCCCTGGCGCAAGCCCTCGGCCACGCCAGTCCGCAGGCGCTGGAACTGCGCCTCGCGCTCGGTTTCCTCGGAGGCATCGGCATAGGCGCCCGTGTGCAACTCGACGATGGAAGCGCCCGCGCGCGCGGCGGCATCGATTTGTGCAGCCTCTGGATCGATGAACAACGACACGCGGACGCCCGCATCGTGCAGGCGGTTGGTGGCGGCCTGTACGGTCGCGAAATGCCCCAGCACGTCCAGCCCCCCCTCGGTCGTCAGCTCGTGGCGGTTCTCGGGAACCAGGCACACGTCATCGGGTCGCAGCCGGCAGGCGATATCCAGCATTTCATCTGTAATCGCGCATTCCAGATTCATGCGCGTGCGCAACACCGGGCGTATCGCCCAGACATCGGCATCCTGAATGTGGCGGCGATCCTCGCGCAGGTGCAGAGTGATGAGATCGGCGCCCGCATCCTCGGCACGCAATGCCGCCTGCACGGGATCTGGATAAACAGTCATGCGCTGCTGACGCAGCGTGGCCACATGATCGATGTTGACACCCAATTCCATCATGACTCCTTTGCCGGGCCCGGTGCCGCCTGGCCCTGGCCCTGAACCTGAGCCTCGGCCGGCGTCTCCTGCCAGCCGCCGCCCAAGGCCTTGTAGAGCTCGACCCTGTTGAACAGTGCATCGGTGCCGAGCTGGATGAAGGCTTGCTGAATGCCATACAGGTTCACCTCGGCGGTCTGGACCTGCAGGAAACTGTCGACGCCGGTCTCGTAGCGCAATTTCGACAGATCGAGCGTCTTGAGCGCCGAGGCCTCGGTCTCGCGCAAGGCATCGAGCTGCCGCGCGTACGTGGCCTCGCCCGCCAGCGCGTCGGCCACCTCGCGGAACGCCGTCTGGATGGTCTTTTCATAGGTCGAGACCGCAATGTTCTTGCGCGCCTCGGCCAGGTCCAGGTTGCCCTTCACCCCGCCGGCAAACAGGGGCATCTGGATTTGCGGCGAGAACTGCCAGTACCGGTGACTGCCGCCGAACAGCGCATTGAGCTCGGGGCTGGCGAAGCCCAACAGGCCGGTGATCGAGATGTTCGGGAAGAACGCCGCGCGGGCGGCGCCAATCTGGGCATTGGCGGCCCTGAGCGCATGCTCGGCGCCGATGATGTCGGGACGCTGGTCCAGCAGTTGCGAAGGCAGGCCCGCCGGGACGGACGCGAGCAATTGTTCGCGTCCAAAGACGGCCGCCGGCGGCAGGTCGGCCGGGACTTGTATGCCCAGGACGAGTTGCAAGGCATTGGCGGCCTGCGCCATCTGGCGTTCGGTGGCGATCAGATCGGCCTTGACCGTGTCGCGCTGGCCACGGGCCTGCGAGAGGTCGAGTTCCGAGGCCACGCCCAGGTCGAAACGCGCCTGCACCAGCCGCAGCGAGCCCTCGCGCGCCTCCAGGGTCTTTTCCATCAGGGTGTGCAGCTCCTGGGAGGCGCGCAGGCGGAAGTAGGCCTCGGCGGTCTGGGCGATGAGATTGATCTGCACCGTACGGCGCGCCTGTTCGGTCGACAAGTACTGCTCGTAGGCCGCCTCGCTGAGGTTGCGCACCCGCCCGAAGAAATCGAGCTCGAAGGAGGTCATGCCGATTCCGGCGATGTAGGCCCGGTTGACCGAGGACGAGTCCGGGCCGCCGCTGCGCATGTCCGGCGGGTTGCGAGTATTCTGGCCGGTACCGAGCAAGCCAATGGTCGGCAGACGGTCGCTCGAAGTGATGCCGTACTGCGCTCGCGCCTCCTCGATGCGATCGACGGCGACGCGCAGGTCGCGGTTATTGTCCAAGGCCAGCCGGACCAGGGCGCGCAGGCGCTCATCCCGGAAAAACGCCTGCCACTCGGGCGGAACCGGGGCGCTCGTTTGGGCGTCGGCGCCGGGGAAATTTCCCGGCACTGGTGCGGCGGGCCGCTCGTAGGTCGGTGCCAAAGAGCAGGCCCCGAGTGCCAGGCTCAGGCTCGCGGCCAACAGCACGCGGGAATGACGCACGCCGCTCATGACGACTCTCCTTGGCGAGCATCCTGTGTCTTGCCTTCCAGGTGCGATGGAATGTGCGGGGCCTCGTGGCCCAGGAGCTTAGGCTTGGTCTTGAACACTTTCAGAATCACCACAAAGAAGGTCGGCACGAAAATCACCGCCAGAGGCGTCGCCGCCAGCATCCCGCCCAGCACGCCCAGACCCACGGCATTCTGGCTGGCGGCGCCGGCACCGTTGGCGAGCACCAGGGGCAGCACCCCGAGAATGAAGGCGAAAGAAGTCATCAGGATGGGTCGGAACCGCAGCCGGGCCGCCTCGATCGCCGACTCCATCAGACCCGCGCCGCTGGCGTACAGGTCCTTGGCGAACTCGACGATCAGGATTGCGTTCTTGGCCGACAAGCCGATCACGGTCACCATCCCCACCTGGAAGTACACGTCATTGGATTTGCCCATCAGGCTGCTGAGCAACACGGCCCCCAGCATCCCCAGTGGCACCGCCAGCATGACTGACAACGGAATGGCCCAGCTCTCGTAGAGCGCCGCCAGCACCATGAACACCACGAGGACCGACAGGCCCAGCAGGATAGAGGTCTGGCTGCCCGCCTGGATTTCCTGATAGGACAGACCCGTCCACTCATAGCCCAGTCCCGGCGGGAGCTGGGTGATCAGGCGCTCCATTTCGGCCATGGCTTCACCGGTGGAGTACCCCGATGCCGCCGACCCGCCGATCCGCACCGACTCGTAGCCATTGTAGCGGACCACCTGGACCGGGCCTCGCGTCCACTCCATCGATACAAAGGAGGACAGCGGCACCATGCCGCCCTGGGCATTGCGGGCATTGAGCGCGAGGATGTCGTCGGGGTTCATGCGTCCCGCGGCATCGGCCTGCACCCAGATGTTCTGCACCCAGCCCGTATTGGTGAACTTGCCCACGTAAGCCGAGCCCATGGCGGTGGACAGGAGCTGCGCGGTCTCGGAAAAGTCCACGCCCAGCGCCGCTGCCTTGTCACGGTCGATGGTGACCTTGAGCTGCGGGCCCGCGCCCAGGCCGGTGACCCGGGCCTCGGTCACGATCGAGCTTTGCGAGGCGAGTTGCAGAAGCTGCTGCGAAGCGGCCATCAGGGCGTCATGCCCGACACCCCCGCGATCCTCGAGGCGCAGGTCGAAGCCAGAGGCATTGCCCAGGGACGAGATGGCCGGCGGAACGATCGAGAAGACCATGGCGTCCGGGATGCCAAAGAGCAGTTTGCCCATGGCGGCGGCCGAGATCGCCTGCGCGGAATCCCCCGGTCCCTTGCGCTCGGAGAAATCCTTTAGCGGGACGAAGGCGATGGCCGAGTTCAGGCCATTGCCGTTGAAGCTGAAACCCTGGACGGTCACGATATTGGCCACCTGGGGCAGCTGCTGGAAATACCTCTCGACCTGCTCGATGACCTCGATCGTGCGATTGGCCGTGGAACCCGCCGGCAGCTCGATGTTGGCGATCACGTAGCCCTGATCCTCCTCGGGCAGGAACGAGGTCGGCAGGCGCATGTACATCCACGCCATGACGCCCGCCAGTATGGCGAAGACCAGCATCATGCGCAGCCCGCGCTTGAGGCTGCTGCCAACCCACGAGGTGTAGCCGTGGGTCGTGCGATCGAAAGAGCGATTGAACCAGCCGAAGAACCCGCCCTTGGCCTCATGGCTGCCCTTGGGAATGGGCTTGAGTATGGTGGCGCACAGGGCCGGGGTGAATGTGAGCGCAAGCAGGGCCGAGAACAGAATCGACACCGCCATGGCAACCGAGAACTGGCGGTAGATGATGCCCACGGAACCCGACATGAAGGCCAGCGGCAGGAACACCGTGGTCAGCACCAGCGTGATGCCGACGATGGCGCCGCTGATCTGCGGCATGGCTTTCTTGGTGGCCTCCCTGGGCGGCAGGCCCTCCGCGACCATGATGCGCTCGACGTTCTCGACGACCACGATGGCATCGTCCACCAGAATCCCGATGGCCAGGACCATGGCGAACATCGTCAACACATTGATCGAGAACCCCAGCCCCAGCATCACCGCGAACGCGCCCATGATGGCGACCGGCACCACCAGGGCCGGGATCAGGGTATAGCGCACATTCTGCAGGAAGAGGAACATCACCACGAACACCAGAATCATCGCCTCGAACAGCGTATGGACCACCTGCTCGATCGAGATCTCGACGTACGGCGAGGTGTCGTAGGGAATGGCGTAGGTGATGTTGTCGGGGAAGAACGCCGAGAGCTCGGTGAGTTTGTCCTTGACCAGCTTTGCGGTCTCGAGCGCGTTGGCCGTCGGGGTGAGCGAGATGGCGAAGGCGGCGGTCGGCTTGCCGTTCAGGCGCGCCCCGAACTGATAGCTGTCCGAGCCCAGCTCGACGCGCGCCACATCCCGGATGCGCACGGTCGAACCGTCCGGGTTGGCCCGCAGGACGATGGCGCCGAATTCCTCGGGCGTCTCGAGCTCGCCGTTGACGACCAGCGGCGCCGTCACCCGTTGATCCTGGGGATTGGGCGGCGCGCCCAGCATGCCGCCCGAGATGACCAGGTTCTGGCGCCCGATCGCGGCGTTCAGGTCGGCCATGCTGAGCTTGTAGCCGACGAGCTTCTGCGGGTCCACCCATACACGCATTGCGCGCGCGGACGCAAATAGCTGGAACTTGCCGACGCCCTTGACCCGGGAAATCGGATTCTGGAGGTTGCGCGTGATGTAGTCGGCCAGTTCGACGTCCTTCATCGAGCCATCTTTGGACGAGACCGTCACCACCAGCAAGAAGCCGGAATTCGACTGGCTGACCTGGAGGCCCTGCTGGATCACTGCCGCGGGCAGCTTGGCCGTGACGTTCGAGATGCGGTTCTGGACATCGACCTGCGCCATATCGGGGTCGGTGCCTGGCTCGAAGGTCACGCTGATCTCGGACGAGCCGTTGGAATCGCTGACCGATTCGTAGTACAGCAGACCCTTGGCGCCGTTGAGCTCGTTTTCGATCACGCTCGCGACCGTGGTCGCGACCTCGCTTGCCGAGGCGCCCGGATACGTGGCCTGCACGGAGATGGTCGGCGGCGCCACCTCCGGATACTGGGAGATCGGCATATTGGGGATCGCCAATATGCCGGCGAGCGCGATGCCCAGCGCAATCACCCAGGCGAAGATCGGTCGATCAATGAAAAACTGTGGCATGAGAACTCGCTATGAATCCAGGTTGATGTCGCATATGCACCAGCGTGTTCTTCAACCCGCCTTGCCCTCGCCCTGCTTGGCCTGGCCCTCGGCGGGCGGTTGGGCCTGGCCTGCGGCCGCCGGCGCCTGGGCACCTGGCTTGTCCTTCCAAGGCATGGCCTGCACCGGCGCGCCCGGCCGGATTTTCTGGAAACCCTCGACCACCACTTGGTCGCCCGCCTCCAGGCCCTGGTAAATGATGTAGCCGCCCTCGAAGCGCGGGCCCACCGCGACCGGCGTGAACACGGCCTTGCCGTCCTTGATCAGAACCAGGTTGCTGCTGCCGTCGCTGCTGCGCTGGATGGCCTGCGCCGGCACGACGAGAGCCCGTTCGTCGATGCCCTGGGCCAAGCGCACGCGCACGTACATGCCCGGCAGGAGAATCTGGTCGGGATTGGAAAACAGCGCGCGCAATGTCACCTGACTGGTGCTGGGGTCGACCGTGACGCCCGAGAACAACAGCTTGCCATCCTGTTTGTAGATAGCGCCGTCCTCGAGCAGCACCTGGGCGGGGGCATCGCCGTTGGCGTCGGGCTTGAGGGCCCCCGCGGCGATCTGGCGCCGCATATCGGAGAGCGCATTCGTGGATCGCGTGATGTCGACATAGACCTGGTCGAGGCGTTGTACCGTCGCCATATGGGTGGCCGACGCGGCGCTCACGAGCGCGCCGACCGTCACCAGGGATTTGCCGGTGGTGCCGTCGATGGGCGAGGTCACGCGGGTATAGCCCAAGTTGATCTCGGCCGACTCCAGGGTCGCCTGGGCGGCGGCGACGGCGGCGGCGGACTGGTCTGCCTGCGCCACCGCATTATCGTAGTCCTGCTGGCTGATCGCATGTTCTTTGATCAGCTTGGCATAGCGCTGCGCCAGCAATTTCGCGGTCTTGGCCGAGGCCTGAGCGCTCTTGAGCTGGGCGGCGGCCTGGTCGCGCGCGGCCCGATAGGGCGCCGGATCGATTGTGAACAGCAACTGCCCGGCCTTGACCTGCGAGCCCTGCGGAAATTCGATGTCCTGGACGATTCCGGTGACCCGTGCGCGGATTTCGGCATCCTCGATCGCCTGCACCCGGCCCGGAAGTTCGGTGTATACGGTCGTGGGCGCTGCTTGTACCTGGATGACGCTGACCGGAACCTTCATGCCCTGCATGCCTTCCTGTGGCTTTTCACCGCATGCCGACAGGGCGAGGGCCAGCGCGAACAGAACCGGCCACGAAGCCCGACCCGGGGGCGATTGCAAAAAAGCCATAGAAGAAGCTCCTGAAGTTAAATGTTTCGCGAAGGATGGGAAAAGGACGGTGCGGGCGCCCACAGAAAGGCCATCGGACGCAAGGCCCCCGGCCCGATAAAACAAGCAAAGAGTATACGGTCAAACGCCCGCACCCAAAAGAAGGGCATGGCACGCATCACGGCCTGCCGCCCGCCGGTGGGCCGGCAAAGCGTTCGATCAGAACAGCCACGCGCTTGCGCAGTTCGTCGGCCGGCGGGCGATCGCCCAGCAAACCCTCGAGCGCCATCAGAAAGACCTGGGACGCGGGCGCGTCCTCGAGGATCAGGTTGACGCATTGCAGGACATCGGCGCGCTGCTGCGCGGCCACATCGGGACTGAGGCGCGAGCACACATCCTGGAATTCGTTCGCCATCGGGGCGGTGGCCATTTCAACCCAGGGTTCGAGCAAAACCGCCTGGCAGACTCCGAGCAGCCGCTCGGCCCGCGATCCGGGCATCCCGGCCGCAAGCCGGGCCGCGGGCAGACCGGACATCAGCAGGTCCTCGAACACACAGACAAAGAGGTGTTCCTTGTCCTTGAAGGAGCGGTACAGCAGGCTGCGCGAGATTCCGGCCCGGCGTGCGATATCCTCGAGCGAGGTTTTCGAAAATCCGAAATTCAGGAAGCACCAGCGCGCCGCCTCGATGATCTGGGCATATCGTGCAGCGGCGGCGTTTTTGCTGAGTTTGGCCGACATGAGTGACGATTGGACAAAAAAGGCATTTTGACAATTTTAGATTTTTTTGTCAATAATAAAATCTGGCCTTCTTCGGCCATCAAACGGGGGGCTTTCACCCGAGCAGCAAGGTGTCGTCCGCAATGGTCTCGCCGCGCACGCGCTCGAACATGGCCAGCAGGTCCGGGACCTCCAGGCCCCGCCGCGCCTCGTCCTGCACATCCAGCACCACGCGGCCCTGGTGCAACATGACGGTCCGGTCACCCACGTCCAGAGCCTGACGCATGCTGTGGGTCACCATCATGGTGGTCAGCCGATACTCGGATACGATGCGCGCCGTGAGGTCCAGCACGAACTGCGCGGTGCGAGGGTCGAGCGCGGCGGTATGCTCATCGAGCAGCAAGATGCGTGAAGGCCGCAGCGCCGCCATCAGCAGGCTGACCGCCTGGCGCTGGCCGCCGGACAGCAATCCGATGCGGTCGGTGAGGCGGCCCTCGAGGCCCAGGCCCAGCATTGCCAAACGCTCGCGAAACAGGTCGCGCATCTCGGCGCGCACGGCGCCGCGCAGGCTACGGAACTGGCCGCGTCCGAAGGCGAGCGACATGTTCTCCTCGATGGTGAGGTTTTCGCAGGTCCCGGCCATCGGATCTTGAAACACCCGGGCAACCTTGCGAGCCCGCGTCCAGACCGGTTGCCGCGTGATGTCCTCGCCGTCGAGCAGGATGGTCCCCGCGTCGACCCCCTGGTCGCCCGAAATGGCATTGAGAAAAGTCGATTTTCCGGCGCCGTTCGAGCCAATCACCGTGACGAACTGGCCGCTGGGAATGTCCAGCGACATGCCGCGCAAGGCACGGGTCTCGATGGGGGTACCGGCATTGAAAGTGACGTGCAGATTCTGTGCGCTCAGCATGGCATCAGGCTCCTTTGCGGCGCAGGCGCTGCTTGAGCAGGGGGATCACCAGAGCCACCGTCACCAGCACTGCCGTGACCAGGTTCAGGTCCTGGGCCTTGAGGCCAACGAAGTCGGCGTTCAGCGCCAATGCAATGAAGAAGCGGTAGACGACCGCGCCCACGATGACCGCCAGAGTGGTCACCACCAGCCGGCGCGAGGGCATGATGCTTTCGCCGACGATCACCGCCGCCAGGCCGATGACGATCGTCCCGATGCCCATCGAGATGTCGGCGCCGCCCTGCGACTGCGCGAACAGGGCGCCGGCCAGACCGCACAGGGCGTTGGAGATCGCCATGCCCATGAGGACCATGCCGCCCGTTGCGATGCCTTGCGCGCGCGCCATCCGCGGATTCGATCCGGTCGCCCTCATCGCCAGCCCGATCTGAGTGGCAAAGAACCAGTCCAGCAGCAGCTTGACCGCGACCACCAGGGCGAGGAGGATCAGCGGCCGGGCGACATAGTCCTCGAGCCCCTCGGGCTGCAGCACCGTGAAGACCGTCGGATCGTTGATCAGGGGCACGTTGGGCGCATCCATCACGCGCAGATTGATCGAATACAGCGCGATCATCATCAGGATGCTGGCGAGCAGGTCCATGATCTTGAGACTGACGTTCAGCCATCCCGTGATCATGCCGGCCAGGCCGGCGGCGAGCGTGGCGCACAGCGTGGCGAGAAACGGGTCCATGCCATGGTGGATCAGAATGGCCGCCGTGGCGCCCCCCAGCGGAAAGCTGCCGTCCACGGTCAGGTCGGGGAAATTGAGGATGCGGAACGAGATCAGGACACCCAGAGCCACCAGACCGAAGATCAGTCCGATTTCAAGGGCGCCCCATAGGGAATAAATGGACATGGGGGCCGGAGATCATTAAAAGCGGGTGGGCCGCCCGAAAGGCGGCCCACCTCGCGGACGCACGGTGCGAGCCGTTATTCGACGACCTTGGTTGCGGATTTGAGCAACGCGTCCGGCAGCGTCGCGCCTTGCCGCTTGGCCGCTCCGGGGTTGACGTACAACTCGAGTTTGTCGCTGGTCTGCGAGGCGATGGCACCGGGCTTTTCGCCCTTGAGGATGCGCACGACCAATTTGCCGGTCTGCAGGCCCAGATCGTGATAGTTCACGCCCAGCGCGGCGATGGCCCCGCGCTTGACGCTGTCGGTGTCCGAGGCGATGAGCGGAATCTTGGCCGAATCCCCCACCTTGACCAGGGATTCATAGGCCGAGACCACATTGTTGTCGGTATTGGTGTAGATGGCGTCCACCTTGCCCACGAGGCTGCGGGCTGCCGCGCCCACGTCCACGGTGCGCGCCGCCGAAGCCTCGACCAGCGTCATGCCGGCCTTGGGCAGCAGCTCGCGCAGGCGCTTGACCACCACGACCGAGTTCGCTTCACCGGGGTTGTAGACCATGCCGATCTTCTTGGCATTGGGCACCACCTTTTGGATGAGCTCGATCTGTTTTTCCAGAGACAGGGCGTCGGACACGCCGGTGACGTTCGTCCCCGATGCGTCCATCGAAGGCACGAGCTGGGCCGCCACCGGGTCGGTCACCGCGGAATACACCACCGGGACGGCCTTGGTCGCAGCCACCACCGCCTGAGCCGAGGGCGTGGCGATCGCGACAATCACGTCGGGCTTGTCGCCGATGAACTTGCGGGCGATCTGGGCGGCGATGGCGGTGTTGCCCTGAGCCGTCTGGAACTGCCATTTAAGACCCTTGACCTCGGTGTAGCCCGCCGCTGCGAGCGCCTCGTGGACGCCGTCCTTGACCGAATCGAGTGCCGGATGCTCGACGATCGAGGTGACAGCCACCGATTGGGCGTAGACCGCCGGCACGGCAATCAGGGCCGCGATCGCGGCCACGCCGGCGAGCTTGCGGATGGAAGGGTTCAGCTTCATGGAGAACTCCTGTCGATGGACTTCAAGCTCATATTCTAACGTGCCCGACCGCGTTCCAGCCCTCGCTCGCCAGCAGGGTACGGGCCCACCGCGTGCACGGCAGACCGCAGGCCTGTTCGAGCTCTGCGGCCCGATCCATTAAATCCTGGCAGCTCACGTCGAGCGCCGGGCCCTTGAAAGCCAGGACCACGACATTGCCCTCGTCGACCTCGGGCAGGCGCAGGACGCGTCCGTCGAATGCATCGCAAATATGCCGCATATTGCGCGCGTAGCTCTCGTGGCGGCCAAAGAGATTGACGGTCATGATCCCCGTCTCGGCAAGCACCCGGCGGCAGTCGCGGTAAAAGGACAGGCTGTCGCATACCGGGCCTTGGGCCTGCGCGTCGTACAGATCCACCATCAGGGCGAGGTAGCGGTCGGCTTGGGCGGGATCGGCGACCCAGCACTGCGCATCCTCGTGGTCGATGGTGGAGCGCGCGGCGCCGGGCAGGCGAAAGAACGCCCGGCACATCGCCGTCACCATGGAATTGCGCTCGACGGTGTGTACGCGCGCGGGCGTGTGCGCAAGCGTGAAACGCAGCAGCGAGCCGGCACCCAGCCCGAGGATTCCCACGTGATCCCTCGCGCGCGGGGCGAGAAACATCATCCACGCCATCATCTGCTGGGTATAGGCCAGCACCAGTTCGGTCGGATGCCCGATGCGCATCGCCCCCTGGATCCACTCCGAGTTGAAGTGCAGATAGCGTATCCCCGACTCCTCGGAGAGCGTGGGAATGTCCGACGCCGCCGTCCCGCGCGTCGCCGATCGCCGCGCCACGATCAGAGGCGCTCGAAGATGGCCGCGATGCCCTGCCCGCCGCCGATGCACATGGTCACCAGCGCGTAGCGCCCCTGGATGCGCTGCAATTCGTGCACCGCCTTGACGGTGAGAATGGCCCCGGTGGCGCCAATGGGGTGGCCAAGGCTGATGCCGCTGCCATTGGGGTTGGTTTTTTCCGGATCGAGGCCGAGCTCACGGGAAACCGCGCAGGCCTGCGCGGCGAAGGCTTCATTGGCCTCGATCACATCCATCTGGTCGAGCGACAGGCCCGCTCGCGCCAGCGCGCCGCGCGTGGCCGGCACCGGGCCGATGCCCATGTACTGCGGATCCACCCCGGCATGGGCGTAAGCCACCAGCCGGGCCATGGGTGCGAGGCCGCGGGCGCGCGCCGCATCGGCGGTCGCCAGCAGCACGGCCGCCGCCCCGTCATTGATCCCGGAGGCATTCCCCGCTGTGACCGTGCCGTTTTCCTTGGCAAAGACTGGCTTGAGCTTGGCAAAGCCCTCGACCGTAGCGTCCGTGCGCACGTGCTCGTCCTGATCGAATACAACCTCGCCCTTGCGGGTCTGTCTCACGACGGGCACGATTTGTTCCTTGAAGCGGCCCTCGGCAATGGCGCGCGCCGCGCGCTGGTGCGAGATCGCCGCAAGGGCGTCCTGATCGTCGCGGCTGACGCCGTACTTGCGAGCGACGTTCTCGGCCGTCACCCCCATATGATGGCGCTCAAACGGGTCGGACAGTGCGCCGACCATCATGTCGACCAGGCGATCATCGCCCATGCGCGCGCCCCAGCGGTGGGCCGTCGCGGCATAGGGCGCGCGGCTCATGTTCTCGGCGCCCGCGCCGATCGCGATATCCGCATCGCCCAGCCGCAGCGCCTGCGCCGCCGACACGATCGCCTGCAGGCCCGAACCGCACAGCCGGTTGACGTTGAAGGCCGGCGTGGCGATGCCGATCCCGCCCTCGATGGCGGCGACGCGCGACAGATACATATCGCGCGGTTCGGTGTTGACCACGTGGCCGAACACGACGTGCCCCACGTCGTCGGCGGGCAAGCCCGCGCGTTCGAGCACGGCGCGCACGACCGTCGACCCCAGTTCGCATGGCGGAACGTCCTTGAGGCCACCCCCGAAATCTCCGACAGCGGTGCGGCAGGCTTGGACGATGACGACTTCTTTCATAGTGGGGCTCCCCGGTTGAACGACGCTCAACTATAGCAGTCCCGGGAAAATGCAGCCCCGCAATACGCGGTCAGCCACGGTGGCGGGACGTGCCCGCCGCACGCGGCAAGGGGCGCACCCGGGCCTTTTACGCCTGGATGCCGAGCGCCGCGATGCCGGCGCGGGCAATTTCGGCGTCCTGATCGGACTTTACCCCCGACACACCGACCGCGCCGATGACTTCGCCCTCGACCACGATGGGCACGCCGCCTTCCAGCATGGCATGCAGCGGCACCGAGAGAAAAGACGTGCGCCCGCCGTTGATCATTTCCTCATAGATGCGCGACTCCCGCCGGCCCAGCGCGGCCGTGCGGGCCTTGTTGGTGGCAATCTCGGACGAAAGGGGCGCGGCGCCGTCCAGTCGCAGCAGGCCCAATTGATGCCCGCCATCGTCGACCACCGCGATCACGACTTTCCAGCCCTGGCCTTGGGCATGGGCGCTGGCGGCATCTAGAATGGCGCGGACGTCGTCGGCAAGCAGCATATGTTTCGTCTTCATGAGGATCTCCTTGAAAAATGGGTGGGATGCGGATTGTGCGTTCAGACCAGTCGGTATAGCAAGGGCCGCCCGTCGTGGAGGCGGCGGATGTTCTCGAATTCACGCGATCGCGCGGCAACGTTATTGGACGCCACGCCTCCCGCGATGTGCGGACTCAGGATCACATTGGCGTCTGGGTGCTCGCGGGCAAGCTCCAGTAGCGGGCTGTCCAGGGGGGCCGGTTCGTAGACATAGCCGTCGCATGCCAGTCCAGCCAAGCGGCCGGAAAGCACCGCCGCCGCCACGTCGGCCTCTTTGAGCACCGTCGAGGCGCCGGTGGACACGAGGAATGCCCCGGCCTTCATCCTCTCGATGAAGGCCGAGTCGATGGATTCGCCCGCGCCCGGGCCATGCGGCCGCAGCAGGCAGAGGAAATCGCTGCGTGCGCAGACCTCATCGAGCGCGGCGTAACTCACGGCAAGCGCGCGCTCGACGTCCTCGGGCAAGCGCTGACGCTTGTAGTACAGCACCTCGCAGCCAAAGCTCTGCAGGCGCCGTGCCACGTCGGCGCCGATTTCCCCCAACCCGACGATGCCCACCGTTGATTCGGCAAGGGTGCGCATGCCGGCGCGGCCTGTCCAATTATAGGCAAAGTAGTTCTCGTCGCATTTCTGGGGTTCGGCCCAGTCGCCCGGCTGCAGCATGACGTGGGCCGCCTCGCGATAGATTTTTGCGAGGGCCAGGATCTGCATCATCACGTGTTCGGCGACCAGCGTGCTCACCAGCAAGGGCGCATGGCATACCGCGACGCCGGCGGCGCGGGCGGCCTCGAGGTCGATGTCGTAAGTGAATTGACCCAGGCGCTGGATCAAGCGCAGATTTTTGCCCGCCTCGACGATCTCGCGATCGATCGAGCCGCTGCGCTCGGAAATCAGCACCTCGGCCTCAGCCACATGCGACAGGATGGCGGCCCGATCAGGCGCTTCCATCATATCGATCCGCAGGAAATCGGGAGCCGCCTGCAGGGCGATATTTTGGTGACGCGGGGCCCGGTTCGTCAGAAATAGCGCCTTCAAATTGTTCTCCTCGATTCGTGCGTACGGTCCCTAGAGGGAAGGCCAGACATAGGGCCCGAAGGCTTGCTCATAGGCATCCGCCATGGCCAGAAGCCGCAGGTCGGCACCAAAAGGGCCCACGAGCTGGCAGCCGATCGGCAGGCCGGAGGCAGCGGGGGCGCTGGGCAGATTGATGCCCGGCAGGCCCCCGGCATTGGCAAACGACGTGAATATCGCATGGCCGCGCGGGCCGGCCTCGATGCCGTCGATGACGGTGGGATGGCTTTCCGCCTTGGGCCAGGACACAGCGGCTATCGAAGGCGTCAGGATGAAGTCGTAGCGCTCGAACACCTGCGCGAGCTCCGCCCGCAGCTCGCGCGCATCGGCCAGCAATTGAACATACGCAGTCGCCGCCGCCGCCCTGCCCGTTTCCACCATCGGCAGCAGGGACGACGTCATCAGGCGGGTATCCAGGCCCAGGTGATCGACCAGCCACGCCAGCCCCACCGGACCGACCAGGGTCCAGATGGCGTTGAGCCGCTCGACATCGAACGGCACCTCGCCGACTTCCACGTGATGGCCGAGCTCCTCCAGCAGGTGGGCCGCCCCTGCCGCGCTGCGGCGGATATCCGGATCGACCGGGAAATCGCCGAAAGCTGGAACGAAAAGGATGCGGCAGCCCTTCCCCGCCGTCGGCGCCTCGCTGCGCTGCGCGTCGGTGAAGGCAAAGGACGAACGGTCGAGCGGGTTTCGCCGGGCGGTGGCCGCCAGCACTGCGCGCAGGTCTGCCGGCGATCGGGCGATCACCCCGAGGGATTCGAAATCGCTGAGGATCTGCGGCAGGCCATCGACCCGACTGATGAACCCGGGACTGGGCTTGAGCCCGTACAGGCCCGTATGGGCGCAGGGCCGGCGGATGGAGCCGCCGCCGTCGGTGGCCATCGCGGCCACGCCGATGCCGCTGGCAACGGCCGCTACCGCGCCACCACTCGAACCGCCCGGCGTCAATTCAGGATTCCAGGGGTTGCCGGTGGCGCCAAAGAGCAGGTTGTCGGTGTACCCCTGCAAGGTGAATTCGGGCACATTGGTCTTGCCGAGGATTCCCGCACCGGCCTCGCGCAAAAGAGCGATGGGCGACTCGTCGCGCGTGGGCACGTAATCGGCATAGGTGCGGCTGCCCCATGTGCAACGCAGGCCGCGCACGGGAATGTTGTCCTTGACGGTGAGAAAGATGCCGTCGAGGGCGCCCGCCGGCGTGCCCGCCCGCCAGCGCTGCGTGCTCTGGCGGGCGAGGTCGCGCGCCTCGGCGTCATTGTGCGTGATCACGGCATTGAGCGTCGGGTTCACCTGCGCCAAGCGCTCGAGCATGCTCTGGAGCACATCCTCCGGTGTGAACCGCGCGTCACGGTAGCCGCGCAGGGTATCGGCGACGCCCAGTTTCCACAATTCCATGTCAATCCACTTTCGGGTTGTCGATGTAGGCGATCACGTCGAACTCGACCAACAATTCGGGGATGCCGAAAGTGCCGGTGACCGTCGCCCGCGACGGCAGCGAATCCCCAAAGAAAAATTTCTTGTAGGCCTTGTTCATGCCTTCAAAGTAACGCATGTCGGATAAATAGATCATGACCCGGGCCACATCGTCGATGGTACCGCCGGCGGCTTCCAGCAGATAGGTCAGATTGGTGAGCGCCTGAGTGGTCTGCGCCTCGATGTCGCCCACGCCCACGACCTTGCCCTCGAGATCGAGGGCCACGGTCGCGGTGTAGAAATGATTGCCCGCCAAGGTCGCTTGGGAATGGGGGTTGGGCGACTTGAGAACCTTGGGCGAGTAAACGGTTTTCTTGCTCATACGGATTTCCTTTCGATGTTTTCCGGAGATGATGGGAGGTCCGCGTCCGCGGCGAGGTCGAGGATCAACTGGGCCAAAACGCGTGAGCCGCTGCCCGTGGGGCCTTGCGGCATCAAGGCGTTCGCCCGGTGATTCCAGCAGGTGTTGTAGATGTCGAGGTGCAGCCAGGGATGCGAGCCGATGAACTGCGACAGGAACGCCGCCGCCACCGGGGTGCTGCCGTTCTGGCCCGTGGTTGCATAATGCCGCGAATCGGCGACCGGGCTTTCGAGGAACTGCCGGTATTGCGGCCACAGCGGCATGCGCCAGATCATTTCGCCGGCCCGCTCGTCGGCCCGGGCCAGGCGCTCGAACCACGGGGTGTCGTTGGCGAAGACGGTCGTCCCGATGGGCCCGAACGTCCCGAGCGTGGCACCCGTGAGGGTGGCGAGGTCGATGACGACCCGGGGATTGAGGCCGGCGGCCACATGCAGGGCATCGGCGAGAATCAGGCGGCCTTCCGCATCCGTGTTGATGATCTCGACCGTGGCGCCGCTGGCCATGCGGATCACGTCGCTGGGCCGCATGGCGTGGGCATCGGGCATATTCTCGACCACCGCGAACAGCGCCGTCACCGGAAAGGCGGGCTTGAGCTCTGCGATCATGGACATGGCGCCGAATATGGCCGCCCCGCCCCCCATGTCGGCCTTCATGAAATCCATGTCCTGGGGGTTTTTGAGTGAAATGCCGCCACTGTCGAAGGTGACGGTCTTGCCCACGAGCACGATCGGCGAAACCTCGGCCGGCGCACCCGTGGGTCGCCAGTCCATGCGCACGAGATACGGCTCATAGCGGCTGCCGGAGGCGACCGCCAGCAGGCCGCCCATACCCGCGTCCTCGAGCTCGGCCCGGCCCATGACGAGGATATCGAAGTTCGCCTGCGCCGCCTTTTCCCGGCAGTACTCGACGAATCTCGGCGGCGTGAGGATATTTGCCGGCTCGGTCACCAGATCGCGGGCGGCCAGCGTCGCCACGCTGGTGAGCCAGCCGGCGTGCACCGCTTGCCCGACCCCGGCGCCGCCGCCCGACGCCACGAAATCGATCTGCAGCGGGGCGGGACGACCGTCGCGCGCCGCCCCGGCCGATTCATAGGAATGATTGGCCGCCAACACCCCTTCGGTCACCCATTGGGCGGTGGGACCGTCCGCCGGCAGCACGACAGTGCAGCGGGCCTGGCGACGGGTGCGCAGCAAAGCGATGCCCTCTGCGGCCCGCAGGCGCACATCCTGGGGCGAGCCGTCACCATCCAGCGGCACCGCGACCAGCGGCACGGATTGCCCGTCTCGCAGCGCCAGGGCGAGCGTCGCCGCCTTGCCGCAGAGCAGGCCGTCGCGCAACAGTCTCTCGACAGGCTCGTCCAGCCATGCGATGCCGGTGGCGGGGCCACGGCCGTCCGGGACGCACACGACGACCGGCTGGCCTTGGACTATCGCCCCCATCTGTCCGATCCGGGGCGGGACGGGCTGCTTCATGATCTAGCCTCCAGGCAATCGCGCGGCGCGGGAAAGTGTTGCCGCCAATGGGCCGCAATGTCGGCGCGGCGCGCCACCCAGACCCGTTCATGGCCCTGGATGTAATCGAGAAACCGGGCAAGGCCGCGGGCGCGGCCCGGGTGCCCGACCATGCGTGGGTGCAATCCGACGTTGAGCAGACGGGGCGCGGCCGCGCCCTCCTCGTAGAGCTGGTCAAAGGCGTCCCTCAGCAAGGCGAAAAATTCGTCGGCCGTCTGGATGCCGCGCGGCACGAGCTTGCAGTCGTTGGTCACGAGCGAATAGGGAATGATCAGTTGCATGCACTCGCCCACGGGCTGCCAGTAAGGCAGTTCATCATTGTAGGCATCGGAATCATAGGATATCCCTGCCTCCACCAGCAGCTCACGCGTATGGATGCTGGGCCCGTAGCGGCAGCACCACCCCTCGGGTCCACGGCCCACGGTGCGCCGCAAGCTCTCGATGGCCAGCCGGATGTGCTCGCGTTCCTGTTCGCGGTCGAGCAGCCAATGCTTTTCCCAGCGGTATCCGTGGCAACAGATGTCGGCGCCATTGCCCCGGATCCGGCTTGCCAGGGCGGGATGGCGCTCGAGCGCCAGGGCGCAGGCGAAGGCGGTGAACGGCAGGCCACGCTCCTCGAACAGGCGCAGGACACGCCATACCCCCACCCGGCTGCCGTATTCGTACATCGACTCGGCCGTCAGGTCGCGCCCGTCGATGCCCGTATCCATGCCCTCGCCCTCGGTGAGCGCCGTATCGGTGCGGGCGTCGCCATCGAGGGGGGAATATTCCGATCCTTCCTCGATGTTGAGGGCGAAATTCACCGCAATCCGGGCGTCGCCCGGCCACTGCGGGTGTGGAGGCGCCTCGCCATAGCCGATGAAGTCGCGCTCCGGTCCTTTGGGCATCTGCAAATCTGGCATGAGGTCGGGCTCCGTGGATTCGTTTACTTCGTGGGTGCGCCGGCCGCAAGCCAGCCGGCAAGCGCCGCACGCTCTTCGTCGCTCATGCCGGTCAGGTTACCAGGAGGCATGATTGGCGCGTCAATGGTCATCTGGCGGATCTTCTGCGCGTGCGCCGCCGCAGCCTGCAGGGAATCAAGCACCAAGCCATTGGGCGGCGCATTGAAGCCCGGCATGCTGGGCTTGGCCGCATGGCAGGCGGCGCAGCGGGCCTCGATGATCGAGGCGATCCGGCCGGTGTCGACGGCTGCCGCCTGCCCGTTGGCGGGCGGCGTCAGGCGGGGCGGCGCCAGCAGCACGATCGCCGCCACGCTGATGAGCGCGGCGATCACGAGCCAGCGCGCTTGCGCATGGCCGTGGTGCATCGTATTGAAGAAATGCCGAACCGCGACCCCTGCGGCGCTGATCAGCATGAACCCCAGCCACGCGTACGCGCTGCCGTAGGTCATGGGAAAGTGGCTGGCGATCATCGCAAAGACGATCGGCAGCGTCAGGTAGTTGCTGTGGTAATTGCGCCGCTTGGCGTCCGCGCCCACATCGAACCGATCGATGGTGCCGTCCTTGATGGCCCGCAGCATCTTTTTCTGGCCCGGCAAGATCACGAACCACACATTGCCCGCCATGAGGGTCGCCATGGCGATCCCGACGTGCAGGAAGGCGGCCTTGCCGCTGAAGATCTGCAGAAAAATCCAGAGCAGCAGCCCCATGAAGGCTGCGACGGCGACCGACAAGACGTGATCACTGGGTATTGTCCGGCACATGATGTCGTAGACCACCCAGGCAAGGACCATCGAGCCCGCCGAGACCAGTATCGCCACGGCGGGACTGAGGCCATCCGGGCCCGTTACCAGGTTGATGCCGGCGCCCCACCAGTACACCACCGCCAACAGCAGCGCCCCCGACACCCAGGTGCCGACAGATTCCCATTTAGACCATTTCAAATTCTCGGGTACGTAGCCCGGGCCCGTCGGATAGCGGCTGTAGTTGTAGATGGAGCCACCATGGATCGACCAGAGCTGTCCGCTCACGCGATCCACCGGGGGCTCCGGTGGGCGGAAGGAGCGATCGATGCGGTTGAAATAAAACGAGGAGCCCACCCAGGTGATGGCTGCGACCACATGCAGCCAACGCAGGCCCAGATGCAGCCAATCCGCGATATATGCTTCCATTCTGCCGTCCTTGATTGTTTGAGTTCATCCGGTTTCAGGTGCGCCCGGCGGGGCGCATGGCGTCGAAGCCGCCCGCGACCACCCGCCCCTCGTGCAGGACGGTGCGTACGAGCGAGCCGCCGGCCACCAGGTCCTCGACGTTCTCGCATCGCGTCAGCAGCAGGTTGGCCGCGGCGCCGCGCCGCAACCCGTACCGCTCGTCCAGCCCCATCAGGCGCGCCGGGGCGGCCGTGACCATGTCAAAGGCGCTGGCGGCCGCATCCTCGAGCAGATGGGCCGCGAGGATCGTCCAGCGGGCGATCTCCAGAGGATCCCCCGCCCCCACCGGGACGAAGGCATCCTGGATGTTGTCGGATGCCGTGGCCACCGTCACCCCGGCTGCCAGCAATTCCGTGACGCGCGTCAACCCGCGAGGCACGCGATGCCCGGAACCACGGCCCTGCAGGAACAGATTGGCGGCCGGCAGGGTGCAGACCCCGACGCCGGCCTCGGCGGCCGCCTCGATGGCGCGCCTGGCCTCGTCGTCGGGCCGCGCGGACAGTGCGCACACATGACTGGCGACCACCCGCCCGCCCAGCGCGCGCCGTCGGGTGCCTTCCACTAAATAATCGAACCAGCGGGCCTCGGGATCGAGTGTCTCGTCGACATGGAGGTCCACCATGCGGCCGTGCTTCTCGGCGGCATCGAGCAGCATATCGATATAGCGCCGAGGGTCGGGCGCGAGGTTGGGCACGCCTCCGATGCAATCCGCCCCGGCGGCCAGCGCCTCCTCGAGGCAGGCGCGCGCCTTGTCCGGATCGCCCCGCGCCGCCGAGGACGTGATAAAGGCAACCACCTGAACGTCCACGCGATCGCGGTTCGCGTCGCGCAGCCGCGTCAGGGCGTCCACCCCGCGAAGCTGCATCTCATAATCCACGTTGGTATGCGCGCGGATGGCGCTCGCACCCATGGCGACGCACCGATCCAGCGTCACCTGGGCGCGGCCGATGATATCGTCGGCTTCGAGATGCTCGGAATAGGCGCGAAACGCGCCGATGGCGCCCAGCAGTGTGCCGTCGGGGTTGGGCGCCTGCGCCAGCGTCGAGCTCTTGTCGAGGTGCTGGTGCATATCCACCAGACCAGGCACCGCCAAGCACCCCGCCAGGTCCACTGTTTCCACGCCCGGCGCGCTCAAGCCGGGCCCGACCTCGAGGATCATCCCCCGCGTCGAGACGAGGATGTCCGCGGGCCGTGTGGCGCGCGCCCCCGCCGGGATGCGCACATCGCGCAACAACAACCCTGCTTCATCCTTGCTCATGCCCTTTCCTTCCCTCAGGAGCGCCGGATCACCGTGAGCGCACCGCCGCATTTTCCGCCAGATAAGCCATCGCCGCGGCGACCCCGCCCGGCGCATGCGGCACCTTGGCCAGGCCCAATCCCATCTCGACACCGGACAGCGTCCCGCATAGCGTCAGGTCGTTGATGTCGCCCAGATGCCCGATCCGGAAGACTTTGTCTTTCACCTTGGTCAGGCCTTGCCCCAGGGACATGTTGAAATGGTCCAGCACGATCTTGCGGAACGCGTCGGCGCTGTGGCCCTCGGGCATCAGCACCGCCGTCAGCGATGAACTATAGCGCGCCGGATCCACGCACAGCACCTCAAGACCCCAGGTGCGCACCGCGCGGCGCGTCGCCTCGGCATGCCGGTCATGACGTGCGAATACCGTCTCCAGCCCCTCCTCCAGCAACATCGCGATCGCCTCATGCAGGCCATAGAGCAGATTCGTTGCCGGCGTATACGGGAAGTAGCCTGTCGCATTGCTGGCGATCATCGCATGCCAATCCCAATACGAGCAGTGCAGCGTGCCCTTCTGGCTGGCCGCCAGCGCCTTGGCGCTGACCGCGTTGAAGGACAAGCCTGGGGGCAACATCAGTCCTTTTTGCGAGCCCGCGACCGTGACATCCACCCCCCACTCGTCGTGCCGGTAGTCGATCGAACCCAGCGACGAGATCGTATCTACCATCAGCAGTGCCGGGTGGCCCGCCTGGTCGATAGACCGGCGCACCGCTCCGATGTCGCTGGTCACCCCCGTCGCGGTCTCGTTGTGCACGATGCAGACCGCCTTGATCTCACGACCCGTGTCCTTGCGCAGGCGCGCCTCGATCGCCTCGGGGTCGACGGCCCGGCGCCAGTCGCCAGCCATGAACTCCACTCGCAATCCCAGGCTCTCGGCCATTTTCTTCCATAACGTGGCGAAGTGCCCGGTCTCGGCCATCAGGACGAGATCGCCCTCTGACAAGGTGTTGACGAGCGCGGCCTCCCAGGCGCCGGTACCCGAGGCCGGGTAGATCACCACATGGCTCTCGGTCTTGAAGATCTTCTTCAGCCCGGCCAGGACCGCGAGGCCCAGTTCACCGAACTCGGGGCCGCGGTGATCGATCGTGGGGTAGTCCATGGCACGCAGCACCCGGTCGGGCACGTTGGTGGGCCCGGGGATCTGCAGGAAGTGGCGGCCGGAAGGGTGTGCGGAGAGACGTATCATGATGGCAGGTACCCAGGAAGAAGGTTCAGGTCTGCTCGACCCATGGACATATTTTTGAATTCAAAAACCAATGTGTTCGCCCGAAGGCTGGAAAAAATTGCACTACAGCTAGAGTATGTTGAAGATTGGATGATTATAATTTTGCATTCAAAATTCTTTTGGAACACCTAGTGTTTACCCTCGGGACCGGACGGGCAGCCCCCACCGGGGCTCAGTCTGCGGGCATTGCCTGGTACAGCAGTGGTTCCCCGCGTATCAGGCGCAGGATGTTGGCGTACTCGGCTCGCCGCTCGTCCCAGTCGATAGTGCCGGAACCCGCCGCCACGTGTGGCGTGAAGGCAACGTTGGCCCGCGGATCCTCGGCCAGGGCAAGCAGCGGATTGCCCTCCTCGACCGGCTCGTAGTTCCAGCCGTCAGTCGCCACGCCCGCAATGGCACTCGCCCGATAGGCCGCCGCGACGTCGCGCTCGTTCAGGGCGGTGCTGGCCCCGGTTGCGACCAGCATTGCGCCCGGCTTCATCTGGGCGATGAAGCGGCTGTCGACCATGCCTGCCGTATGGTCGGAATGCGGCAGCAGGATGACGACCACGTCCGACTGCCGCAGCACCTCGGCCAGGCTGCCGTGCTCGATGCCCAGCGACCGCTCCGTGCCGGCCGGCAGGCGGCTTCTCTTGTGGTACAGGACACGGGCTCCGAAGGGCTGCAGCCGCAGTGCCAGTTCAGCACCGATTTCACCGAAACCTACGATGCCCACGCATGCGCCAATCAGCGAATGGACCGATTCGGCGCCGGTCCAGTTGTATGCGAAAGTATTGGCGTCGCATTTCACGGCATCGGTGCCTGGCGACAAGCGCAGCAGCGATTCGAGCAACCGGTAGTTGCGTTGCAGTATCAGGGTCTGCATCATGGCGTGTTCAGCAACTTTCGCGCAACGCTGCACCGGCAGGTAGCAGACCGGGATGTCGCGCCGACGCGCCTCGGCCAGGTCGATGTCGTGCACCAGCCTGCCTATGCGCTGAACCAGCCGCAGCGACTTCCCAGCGGCCAGCATGTCGGCTCCGATGTCGAGCGCGCGGTCCGAGATCAGGAAGTCGGCGTCCGCGAGTTGGCGCAGGATCTCGCCATGGTCGCCCGGGCCGCACATCGCCACGGCAAGTTCGTCCGGCGCCGCCTGCAGGGCGATATCCTGATGCCGGGACGGCCGCGAGCTGACATAGAGCACCTTGGGTTTCTTCACTTCATTTCCTTCTGGCTGGCATGGCAGGCATGCCGTGGCTTGACGGGCCCCGCAAAGGGGCGTGGCATGGACGGGGCTCGATCAGGCGATCAGGCCAGATCGAGCCGCGCGGGATCGACCGCCTTCATCTCGTCCGCCAGCATGGCGGCTTGAAAGTCAGGCAGCTTCGTGCCCTTCGGCACGATGCCCTTGCCGACCACATAACGCCCATAGTTCTCGAACGCCTGCACCATGTCGTGGCGCAGCGCTACGTCGTAGCGGTGCGTCTTCCAGACGGCGGCGGCGATCTCGGGGTTGATGCCCATCAGGCCGGCCATATACGATGCACTGGCGGCCGGATCAGCCTCCATGGCCTGGTTGGCCTCGATGAGTGATTTGAGGATGGGTGCGACCATGTCCCGGTGTTTCTCGACGAAATCCGCCTTGGTCACCAGGAAGGCATTGGAGCGGAAATCAGGAAAGGAGAGCTCGACATACTCGTCGCCCAGTATGCGCCGCGCCTCGAAACGAAAGGGATCCCAGATGAAGAAGGCGTCCAGACTGCCGCCGCTGAGCGCGGGCACCATATCGGTGGGCTTGACGTTGATGACCTGTACGTCCTTTTGTGTCAGCCCCGCGCTGCTCAAGGCCATGTCCATGAAGTATTCAGCCGAGGTGCCCACGGCCACGCCGAGGCGATGGCCTGCCAGATCCTTCAGGGTCTTGATATTGCTGGATTTCTTCGTGGAGACATACCAGGTCGTGGATGACAGTCCGGTGACGATCCGCAGGGGCATGCCCGCAATCAGCGCCAGCGTGATGGGCGTCTCGGCGACGACTGCCATATGCACCTCGTCGGATTGCAGCATGGTATTGAGCGAAGACTGGCCGGTGCCGAAGCGCTGCGAGGTCGGCGAGACGTCGATGCCGTTCTGCTGCCACAGGCCGTCGCGCGTGGCGATGTAGGGCTGCGGCCAACTGATCGAGGGATTGTCGGCGAAGCGGACCGCGGCCGGGCCCTTCTGCGCGCGGACGGCACCCAAGCCCAGCAGCATTACGCCGGCGCCGCCGGCAAGCAGCTGACGCCGCGAAATTCGTGTATTCATGATATGTCTCCGTGCTGATGGCTGTGTTGACAGGAACGATGCGGTCCGGGGAAGCGGCGCTACCGCATGGGAAACGAATACGGCTGGCGCTCTGCCGCGCCCCGGCCCAGCGGATCCCAGCCCTCGACGGAATCCCAGATGTTCTCGGCATCCTCCTGGATGTCGCGCAGCAGCGCCGCCATGTCGAAGCCCGGGATGGCCCGGCCTTCCATGCAGACGCGGCCATCGACGACCACTGTCTCGACGTCGTCGCCGAAGCCGCACTCCACCAGGGCGCGGACAGGATCCCGCAGCGGGGCGAAGCGCAGGTGATGCCGGGACTGGAAATCGATGATGATGAAATCGGCCTTGGCCCCGGCGCAGAGGCGGCCGAGATCCTCCCGCCCCAGCGCGTCCGCGCCCGTAATCGTGGCGGCGGTATAGACTTCGCTGGCCGGCGCGGTGAACAGATCCGCGGATGCCATCTTGCCCATATAAGAGGCCGCCCGCATCAACGTCACCATATCGCGTGGATAGGTGTCCGAACCCAGCGCGATGGGAATTCCCAGGCTGCGGTACTTGCCCCAGTGGTCCAGCATCCGGCCGCGCCGCATCAGATTGATCGGGCAGTGCGAGACGCAGGCGCCGCTGGCCGCCAGGATGTCGAGGTCCCGCCCGCCGGGGTAATGCATCCGCCCTTCGGTGGCGCAATAGTTGCAGTGACCCAGCAGCACGCCGGGGCGCAGCATGCCGATGCGGTCCAGCAGCTCGATGGGCGTGCAGCCATGCCGCGCGATGGTCTCGTAGACTTCCCAAGGGTTGTAGGCGGCATGGGTCGCAAGTCCCAGCCCGCGCTCCCGCGCCGCGGCATTGGCACGGCCCAGCAGCTCGGGGCTGCAGGTGTCGAGTTCGCGCGGCACGAGGATGCCGCGTATTCGGTCGCCCGCGGCGCCCTGGTGCTGTTCGATGAAGGCCAGGGCGCTGTCCAGGTGTGATTGCCCATCGTCGGCGTACGGCGCGAACGAGCGCCGCCCTGCGGCATCGCAGCCCAGGGTGCCTGAATCGAAGCCCGGCCCCAGATACGCCCGCAGCCCCAGAGCCTTGACTTCGTCCACCAGCGCCTGTTGCATGCCAGCGGCAGCGCCGAATTCCACGAAGGTGGTGACCCCGTTGCGCAGCAGCTCGACCACGGTGTAGCGCGCCTGCAGGGCGATTTCACGCCCCAGCGCCCGCCGTGGATCACCCTTGCTCTTCTTGCCGATCGAGGGCATCAGTTCATAGAAAGGCTGCCCAAGAAATTCGGGCCGCCCGCAGTCCGACATCAGACGATGGACGGCCCGGTGGCCGGCGTGGACGTGCGTGTCGATAAAACCCGGCGACACCAGCTTTCCGCGCGCGTCCAGCACGCGATCGGCCGGCCCACTGAAGGACTTTCCGGCGAAGAGGACCTGCGATCCCTCATAGACCAACTCGCCATCCCGGATGATGACGTGGGATCCGTTTTCGTAGGCTAGAAGCCATCCCGCCTTGACCAGTGTTTTCATCGAGTCAGCCCGCCATTTTCTGTACACCGAGCTTCTGGGCCTCCTGGTCGAAGGAGAGGCGGATCTCGTCGCGCAGCATCTCGTAGATACGCCGCCGCGTGTCGACGAATTCCGGACGGCTGACGATGTCGGGGGTCCGCGGACCCGCGATCGGATTGGTGATGATCTCTTTCACGCGGCCCGGATACGCCGTGATGACGCAGATCCGGTCGCCAAGCAGCAAGGCCTCGTCCAGGTCGTGGGTGACGAACAGGATCGTGGTGCCGTCCTTGCGCGACACCTGCAGTGTCAGCTCCTGCATCATGTAGCGGGTCTGGCTGTCGAGCGCGCCGAAGGGCTCGTCCATCAGCATCACCTTGGGCTGGTTCACCAGCACCCGCGCGATGCCCACGCGCTGCTGCATCCCGCCCGACAGCTGCTTCGGATACTTGCGCTCGAATCCGGCCAGGCCGACCAACTGCAGGTATTCGCGTGCTTTCTCCTGGCGTGTCTTCTTGTCGACGCCACGCACCTTCAGGCCATACTCGACGTTCTGCAATACGTTGAGCCAGGGGAACAGCACGTAGCGCTGGAAGACGACGCCGCGCTCCTGGCCCGCGCCGACGATGGGCTCGCCATCGAGCTGGACCGATCCCGACGAGGCGCGAAGGAATCCGGCAATCACGTTCAGTATCGTCGACTTGCCGCAGCCCGAGGGGCCCAACAAGCAGACGAACTCGCCAGGCTCGACCATCAGGTTGAAGGAATCAACTGCCTTGACGGGGCCGTGGGGCGAGGGATACTGGACCGTCAGGTTCCTGGCGTCGATGCGGCCCTGGCCATTTCCGGCTGGCTGGCCGGGCAAGGTTTTCGTCATCATCACGTCCCCCTCAGTTGACCCAGAACAGCAGAGTCCTGCTGGTGACCTTGTGGAACACCCAGTCGGCGACCGCGCCCAGGACGCCCAGCATCAGCAGCCCCACCAGCATCTGGTCGGCGCGGAAAATCAGGTGCGACTGCTCGATCCGGTAGCCCAGGCCGGCTGATGCGCCCGTCATCTCGGCGGCGACCAGCACGATGAATGCGACCCCGATGCCAAAGCGCAGCCCCGCCACGATGAACGGCAAGGCGGCCGGCAGCACGATGCCGAAGAATATCTGCCGTGCGTTGGCGCCCAGGCACCGGGCCGCCCGCAGATAATCCGTATCCACGGTACCGACGCCGACATGCGTGTTGAGCCACACGGGGAAGAAGGCGCCGTAGGCAATCAGGAACACCTTGGGTGTTTCGCCCAGGCCGAACCAGAGCGTCGCCAGCGGCACGAAGGCGATCGAGGGAATGGGCCGGAACAGCTGGATGATGGGCTCGAACAGGCGTCGGCACCAAGCCGTATGTCCAGTGAGCAATCCCAGGATGATCGCCACCGCGGACCCCAGGAAGAAACCCATCAGCGAGCGACGCACACTGGCGATGGTGTCGTTCACCAGCATGCCGCTGTCGAGCATTGCCAACAGCGAGGCGAACACCTGGCTCGGCGGCGGAACGAAGCGGGCATTGATCAGCTGATAACGCGAGGCCAGCTCCCAAAGCAGGAAGAACAAAGCGATGGAGCCGATGGGCTGCAGCCGGTGAATGAAACGCATGAGATTCAGTCGCGGCATGGGGGCCTCCGAGGCAGTCATTTCCAGATTTCTAGCCATGGTGTCGTCCGATGAGGCCGGGCTGTGGGCCGGCGCTTGCGGTGGATACAGTCGACGTGCCTGCAGCGGCCGCGTCGAAGCGTCGAGGTGGCTGAATAAGCCACTGCTGGCACGTGGCCGCTGCTGGGCGGCGCGGTGTACAGACCGTGGCTCTGATGGGAGCCTCTGAAGTTCAGTGCCGAGTGGATCGACAGCCGGCATTGTTATGAAAGGAACGAATTTTGAATACAAATTATCTTAGCAAGCTGGAGTGGCCCGTATACCCGGGCTAACCCTATATCGTGAGCAATATAGTAAGCAGGCGTCACGATAATAGGACATATGAATCGATCATCCCAATCCGACTAATGTGTTCATGCTGATCAATGCGGCTTCTTTGAATCGTCTGGAAATAACCTCTTACTCGGTTAATTTTTGATTTTGAATTCGATTTACGCTATTTCGTAGCCACGGCGGACAGGATTTCATCGCGGGCTTGGTGCCGGTCCATCACCGAGCCGAAGGCCGTGCGCATCGCCAACAGGCCCGCCGCGGGCCATCCTCAGATCGCCATGGCCGCCGCGACCGGCGCGCCACTGTCGGGTGATATGCCGGCCATCAGCATCCCCAGTGTTTCGGGGCAGTACTTGCCGGGTGAGAGCGAGCCCACCAGCCGCCCGTTGTAGAGCACCAGGATGCGGGTGGACAGTTCCATGAGCTCGTCGAGATCGCTGGAGATGAGCAATACCCCTGCCCCGTCCTCGGCCGCATGCACCAGGCGGCTGCGCACGTAGGCGGTGGCGGCGAAATCGAGCCCACGCGAAGGTTCGTGCGCGATGATCAGCTTGGGATTGGTGGAGAGCTCGCGGCCGATGACCACTTTCTGCTGGTTGCCGCCGGAGAGGAATTTGATCCGTATACCGACCGACTGTGCCCGCACGTCGAACTCGCCCATGCAATGGCGGGCGAAATCGTCGATCTCCTTGCGGTTGAGGATGCCGTAGCGGGAAAACTTGGTGCTGCCTTCCCGGCCCAGGATCAGGTTGGCAGCCAGGTCCATGTCGCCAACAATGGCGTGGGTGTGCCGGTCCTCGGGGATGTTGGCGATCCCGCGGGCGCGACGCTGCGAGGTCTCGAGCGCCCCGATGTCGGTGCCCTGCAGCCGGATGGTGCCAGCGTCGGGCCGGCGCAGGCCCAGGATGACCTCCACCAGCTCGGACTGGCCGTTACCCACGACGCCAGCGATGCCGACGATCTCGCCCTCGCACACCCGCAGGTTGACACGGTCGAGCACCGGGACGCCGGCGGAGTGCATCGACACGTCGGCAAGCTCGATCACCGGCGTATCGCAGTCGTTGACCCGCGGCTGATGCACGGCGGCGATCTCTTGCTTGACCATCATCGAAGCGATCTCGCTCGTGCTGGCCTCGCCCTTGGAGACCGTCGCGACACGCTTCCCGCCGCGTAGCACCGTGATCGTGTCGGCAAACTCGGTGGCATGCTCGAGCTTGTGTGTGATCAGGATCACGGCGTAGCCTAGTTCGCGCAACTGGACCAGCGTTTGCAGCAAGCGCTCGGTCTGCTGGGGAATCAGCACGGCGGTCGGTTCGTCAAGGATCAGGATCTTGGCGCCCTGGTACAGCATTTTCAGAATTTCCACCTGCTGGCGTTCCCCCACCGCCAGTTCCCCCACCGGGCGATCCGGATGCAGCTTGAACCCCAGGCTTTCCTGCAGTTCTTGCAGCTTGTTCCGGAACTTTGCCCAATCGGGCGCCAGATCCGCCCACCCGAGCGTGGGCATGACGATGTTATCGAGCACGGAATGCTCCATCACCAGGGAAAAATGTTGATGGACCATTCCGACGTGATGCGCGATCGCCTTGCGGGTATTCCAATGCGCCGTCACATCCCGACCATCGAGCAGGATGCGGCCCGAGGTCGGTTGATACGTCCCGAACAGCACCTTCATCAGGGTGGTCTTGCCGGCGCCGTTTTCCCCCACCAACGCATGGATTTCACCAAGCCTCAGGGCCAGGCTGACATCGTCAAGCGCCTTGAGCTCGCCAAAGGCCTTGGTGATGCTTTCCAGCCTGACGGCCACATCCTGGTCGATCGCGGAATCACTCATGGGATGCCTTACTTCTTCACTTCGTGACGCACGACGGGGATTTTCAGGTCGCCCGACCGATAGCGGTGGATGCTGTCTTCGATCTTGGCGATCCGGTCCGCGCTCAGAAGTTTTTCATTCAAGGGCATGACGGTGAAGCTGTCGACGCCGAAGATATTGATCTTGGGCTCGACCTTGCCGGATTGAACCTCCTTGGCCAGCGCGTCGTACCACTGGTCCATGCCCAGCAACACGCTGGTGAGGACCGTGTTCGGCTCATCGGCCGACCAATCGGTCGCATAACCGACGAACTTGGCCTTGCTCGTCTTGGCCGCGTCGAGGATTCCCAGCGTGCCATCGCCGGCATTGCCGATGATCACGTCGGCGCCCCGACGGATTTGCAGGTCGGTGACTTCACGGGCGCGCGGCACGTCGGTCCAGTTGCCCGAAAATGCGTAAGACGGCTCCACATCCGGCGCGACGGCCTTGGCGCCCTCCACGATGCCGCTCCACATGTCCTCGACGGCCTTCACTGCCAGGCCCGCGACGAAACCGATCTTTTTGCTGTCGGTCGCCTGCCCGGCCACCAGCCCGTTCAGCACACCATAGGAAAAGAAGTCGGGCGCATAGGCCACCACGTTCTCGGATTTCGGCAAGCTGTCGGTGGTGGACAGCATCGCGAACACGGTCTTGGGATACTTGG
The DNA here is from genome assembly GCF_040276065.1 of Castellaniella sp. GW247-6E4. Taxonomy (NCBI): domain Bacteria; kingdom Pseudomonadati; phylum Pseudomonadota; class Betaproteobacteria; order Burkholderiales; family Alcaligenaceae; genus Castellaniella; species Castellaniella sp. GW247-6E4. The sequence goes on from NZ_JBELOI010000004.1 coordinate 101,370, forward strand.
GCGCGACGGCGTTCCAGGCGCGAATCTGCCCGCTGGATGTGAAGATCACCACTTGGTAGCCGGCCTCGCCATAGCGTTCGGCGGTCCTTTCCATTTGCGGGAACGGCACGCCTTCGGCGATGTCCACATCCCATCCGTACTCCTTGATCAGCTTTTGTGTGCCGTGGAAATGTCCACGGTCCCAGCCGTTCACGGAACCCGGGTTGTTCACTCCGAAAATGACCGCTGCCTTGATCTTGTCCTGCGCCACCGCCGGACTGGCGATCAGCGACCCCGCCACCGCCAGGCCGGCTGCCGCCACCATAAACTGATGCCGCGATTTTTTCAGAAAAGTAATCATCGCTTGTCTCCTTGTGTCGTAAAACGACAAATGTGCACTACGTCAATCGCGCGCTTGTGCGTCAATCGCGCTCGTATGGCTGGGCGACCTCCCTTGGCCCGCGCCCGCCGCCCGTCATGCCCAGGACAATGATGGTCAAAATATAGGGAACCATCAGATAGAGATGAGAGTTGCCCCCCAGTACCTGTGCATTCAAGCCCAAAACCTCGCCAACGCCGAACAGCAACCCGCCGAAGAAAGTCCAACCGGGATACCAACGACCGAAATACACCACGGCGAGCGCAATGAAACCGCGCCCCGCCGTGATATTGGCGGAAAAACTGTGCACCCAGCCCACCGTGAGCGCGGCGCCGCCCAGGCCGGCCAATCCGCCGGCGATCGCCATCGCCACGGTGCGCACCCGCAGCACGTCGAGGCCGGCCGAGGTGGCCGCCTCCACACTCTGGCCCACCGAACGCAGCATGAGGCCGGGCGCGCTATGGAACAGCAGGTAGGCCGCAATGATGAACAGCCCCGCGGCAAGCCACGCCAGCGGCGGCACCTGAAACAGGAAGGTCAATATTGGCTGATCGGCCGCCCACTCCGGCACCGCCCAAGCCATGCTGGGGCTGGAATTCTTGACCACGCCCGTCATGACCCGAAAGACGAAACTCGTCAAGCCCAGCGCAGCGATATTGAAGGCCAGGCCGATCACTACCTGATCGGCCGGTACCCAGACAAAAAGCGCGGCGCAGAGCAACCCCGCCGTGATGCCGGCGGCCAGTCCACAAGCGATGCCGACCCAGGGATCGCCGAAATACGCGGCGCCCAGCATGCCGAACAGCGCACCGCACAGCATCACCCCCTCGACACATAGAAAGAGGATCCCGGCCAGTTCGGCGACCAGCACGCCCAGGGCGACGATGATCAGGGGCGTCGCGACGCGTAGCGCGGAAATGATGAATTCTGGATCGAGCATCATCGGCCGGCTCCTGAGGTCGAAAATTTTCGGAACGTGCGCGTCGAGCTCAGCACCAGCATCACCAACACGGGCACGGATTGCAACAAATAGACCAACGAGGACGGCAAACCAGTCAAGGCCTGCATGTGGCGCCCGCCGATCTCGAGTCCCGCCAAGAGCAGTGCGGCGAAAATCGCACCGATCGGCGTGCGCCCCATCAGTGCCACCAGAATGCCGAGAAAGCCCCAATCCTTGGCCCAGCCTTCAGCGACCTGGAAAATGACGCCCATCACCTGGATGCCGCCTGCAATGCCACCGATGGCACCCGCCAGCAGGACGGCTTTCATCAAGGTCGGGCCGGTATGCATGCCCAGCGCCTCAGAGGCTTTCGGGTTGCCGCCCAAGGCCTCGAGCCGGAAACCGAACACGGTGCTGCGCAAGACCCAACTGGCCAGCACGATGAGCACAATGGCCAGGTGGACGCCCACGTGCACCCCGAAGATCGACAGGCGGTATTGCTCGGGGATGAGATTGGATTCAGCGAAAAACGATCCGGGTGCCTGTAGCGGCCCGGTGATCATGGCGTAGGTGAACTCCAGCGCGACGAAATCCAGCATCACGGTGGTCACCACCTCGCTCGCGCCCCGCCGCGTCTTCAGCAGATAGGCCGGCGCGATCAGCACAGCCCCGGCCAGCGCCGAGGCGAGCAACGCCAGGGGGATCAAGAGAAATGCAGGCAGGGCCATGGTAGTGGCCATGAACACCGCCGTCAGCGCGCCAAGCTGCAGGTGACCCTGGGCGCCGATATTGAAAAAGCCCGCCTTGAACGGAATAAGGAACGCCAGGGCACACAGCGCCAGCGGTGTGGCCTCGATGATGATCTCGATGATCGCCTGGCGGCTGCCGACCATCCCCTGCCCCAGGGCCAGCAGTGCCGTTCCGGCATCGCCGCCCACCCATTCGACGAGGCCCGCCACCAGCAGCGTCCCGATCAGGAGCGACACCAGGATGTTGCCCAGATTGCACAAGAATTGAAAGCCGTCGATGCGCATGGTCGTCATTGTCCTCGCGGGCGGCGTTGTGCCGAAACGAGGTCGGGAAACCGGCATCCAGATGATCGGGCCCCCACTCGAGTCGACTGCGCCACTGGTACGGACGAAACTGCAAAATCTTTGTATAAGTGCATCACCATGGCTTTAAATTTAATTTTGAATTCAAAATCACCAAAGAACGTCGTGCCCCATTTTCCACATCCAAATGCCGGGGTTCCCCCTGCCTGTCCACCCGGACAATCGTTTCGCAATGGCTGACGATAAACATTTTGCATGCAAAAATATACTGCCACACTCGGGGTTTTCCCGATTCTTAATCAGTACTTATGGATAGCAATAGGCTTTTGCATGCAAAATAGTGACTCGCTGCAACCGCACCAGGCGTCGTGTGAAGTCTTCACGGAGTTTTGATGGCCCGCGAATGGCCCCAGCGGGACGTCGTCCCAATGGCCCAGAAAGGAAAGTTTTTTGCATGCAAGACATCTATCTCCAGACAGAGCAGGAGGCGCCTGCCTCTCTTTCCAGGGTCGCCAGGCTGCGGCTCCATGAAGCCGTCGTCGAGCGCCTGCGTAACTCGATCATTGAGGGCGCACTGGCGCCGGGCGTCAAGCTCAACGAGCGCGAGCTGTGCGAAACGCTCGCGATCTCGCGCACGCCCTTGCGTGAGGCCCTGAAGGTGCTCGCCGCCGAGGGCCTGGTCGACATCGTCCCCAATCGAGGTGCCTCGGTGGCGGAAATGTCTGCAGCCGAGATCCGCGAGATATTCGAGCTCATGAGCGGACTCGAAGCCTTTTCCGGGGAGCTCGCCTGCGCGCGCATCCGCCCCGACGAACTCGCCGAACTCAAGGCCCTGCACTACGCCATGCTGGCCTGTCATGCTCGCCAGGATCTGCCCGGATACTATGCCAAGAACCGCCAGATCCACGACAGCATCAATCTCGCGGCGCGCAATAGCGCACTGCGCCAGACCTACCTGACCGTCAATCGACGCCTCCAGGCCCTGCGCTTCCGCTCCAATTACCAACCCGCCAAATGGGAAAAGGCGATTCAGGAGCACAGCGAAATGATCGAAGCACTGGAAGCGCGCGATGGCCGCCGGCTCAGCGAGATCCTGCGCCGGCACCTGCTGGAAAAGCGCGATGCAGTCCTGCAGCTCGGTGCCACGCACCGCGCGGCCGGCTCCGAGTAGCCGTGCCGATGCGGCCAGGATGGGATAAGCTGGGCGGGCCCGCGGCCCTGGCCGCCACATGAAACACGCCCAAAGCCATGAAACTCGCCACCTGGAACGTCAACTCCCTCAATGTGCGGCTACCCCACGTCCTGGACTGGCTGGACGCCAACCCGGTCGATGCCCTATGCCTGCAGGAACTGAAACTGCCGGACGAAAAGTTCCCGCTCGAGGCCTTTGCCGAACGCGGCTACCAGGCGTGCTGGGTCGGCCAGAAGACCTACAACGGCGTGGCGATCGTCAGCCGCGCCCCGAGCGACGATGTCCAGCGCAACATTCCGGGCTACGACGATCCGCAGAGCCGCATCATCGCCGCCACACTGCCGGACGCCAACGGCGGGCCCGTTCGCGTCATCAGCGCCTACTGCCCCAACGGCCAGTCGGTGGACAGCGACAAGTACGTCTACAAGCTCGAATGGTTCGCCCGGCTGCGCGACTGGCTCGAGGACGAGCTGCGTCGCTACCCGCGCCTGGCGATCCTGGGCGACTACAACGTGGCACCGGCCGACGAGGATGTCCACGACCCGGCGGCCTGGGAGGGCGAGATCCTGGTATCGGCGCCCGAACGCGAGGCCTTTGGCGCGCTGCTCGAGCTGGGCCTGAGCGATACCTTTCGGCAGTTCCAGCAAGCGCCAAAGTCCTTTACATGGTGGGATTATCGGCGTCTCGCCTTTCGGCGCAATGCGGGGATGCGCATCGATCATATTCTGGCATCGGAGGCCTTGGCGCCGCATGTCCGCTCGTGCGTCGTCGACAAGACGCCCAGGGCCTGGGAAAAACCGTCGGACCACGCGCCGGTGATCGCCGAATTCCACGCCGCCTGAGCGCGACCGCCCGCGAGCCCCACCCGGCCGTTTATAATTTCAGCGTATCACCGCCGCAAAAGACAAACCCATGCCCTTGGACAGCCGCCTGATCGACCAACTCGATCAGGGCTACGTAATCGATATTACCCTCGAAGACCTGGATTTCCGGGTCTACGTCGCCTTGCGGGACGCCGATGTCGAGCACGTCGCGGCACTGGTGCCTCCCGAGCGCTTCGAGGACGGCGGCGAGGTGCATGTCGCCGCGATCGACGACGGCGACGACGCCTCCGAACAGATTCAGGACGTGCTGTTCAACCTGAATCCGGGCGATGCGATCGTGTTCCTGTGCACGGGGCCCGACGCCTACCGGGAAGCGCTCGCGGAACTGGGGGTGACGCCGCCCCCACCCCCCCACCCATCCGGCTCTCCGTCATGACGCAGCATTCTGGCAATATTTTCATGGTCGTCGCGCCCAGCGGCGCCGGCAAATCCAGCTTGGTCAACGCCCTGCTGGCCAAGGACCCTTCCCTCGCATTGTCGATCTCGTGCACCACCCGCACACCGCGGCCGGGCGAAAAGGACAAGCAGCACTATCTGTTCGTGGAGGACGCGGCGTTTCAGTCGTTGCGCGATCAGGGCGGCATGCTGGAATGGGCCGAGGTGCACGGCAATTTCTACGGGACCCCGCGCGAGCCGGTGGAGCGCGCCCTGACGGCCGGCACGGACATCATTCTCGAGATCGATTGGCAGGGCGCGCGTCAAGTCCGCCGCCATTACCCGCAAGCGGTCGGCGTCTTCATCCTGCCGCCGTCCATCGAGGCCCTGGAGGCGCGCCTCAAGAACCGGGGGCAGGATGCCCCGCAGGTCATCGCCCGCCGGCTCCTCGCGGCGGGAGGCGAAATGGCGCATGCCTCCGATTGCGAATATGTTATTATTAATCAAGAATTTAGCCTTGCACTCGAGCAGCTTAGCCATATCGTCGCCGCAACCCGGCTACGTTATGGCGCGCAGGCCGCCCGCCACGCCGAGCTCTTCACCCAGCTCGGCATCCGCAAGACCCCCTCGTCCCCAACCGACACCTGAGCAAAACACTTATGGCCCGCATCACCGTAGAAGACTGTCTCGAACAAGTCCCCAACCGCTTCGACCTGACGCTGGTCGCCACGTATCGCGCACGCGAACTGGCCCAAGGCCACGAGCCCCGCATCGAGACCCACAACAAGCCCACCGTCACTGCCCTGCGCGAAATCGCCCTGGGCCTGGTCGGCACGGAAATGCTGCGTAAGGTCCCCACCTGATCGCGAGCAACCCATGGCGTTTCCGGGTCTACGCGGCGCTTCTTCCGGCCTACTGGCGGTCCTGAAAAAGGGCCCCCGGCTGAGACGCCGCAAGCCCCGTGCGGCCGCGCAGGCCCCCGTCCCCGAAACACCCCCCAGCCCCATCGCCTCGCTCGCGGAACTGACGCGAATCATCGGTACCTACCTTAGCGCGCGCGACATCGAGCGCGTGCGCGAGGCCTATCGCTTTGCCGACAATGCGCACCTGGGCCAGTTCCGCGCCAGCGGAGAGCCCTACATCTCGCATCCGATCGCGGTCACTGAGATCTGCGCCGGCTGGAAGCTCGACGCCGATTCTCTGATGGCCGCCCTGCTCCATGACGTGATCGAGGATCAAGGCGTCGCCAAGCAAGAGCTCGCCGAGAAATTCGGCACCGAGGTCGCGGAAATCGTCGACGGCCTCTCCAAGCTCGAGCGCCTCGAATTCGCCACCAAGGCCGAGCAGCAGGCGGAATCTTTTCGCAAGATGCTGCTGGCCATGGCGCGTGATGTGCGCGTCATCCTCATCAAGCTCGCCGACCGCCTGCACAATATGCGCACGCTGGACGCCGTATCGCCGGAAAAGCGTCGCCGCGTGGCGCGCGAGACGCTGGACATCTACACCCCCATCGCTCACCGGCTAGGCCTCAACGCGCTGTTCCGAGAGCTGCAGGACCGCTGCTTCAAGGCCATGTATCCGAACCGCTATGCGGTCCTGCACAAGGCCATGATGGCCGCTCGCGGCAATCGCCGCGAGGTGATCTCGCGCATCGCCGAGACCGTGCGCGTGGCCCTGCCCGCCGCGGGACTGGACGCCGAGGTCTCGGGCCGCGAGAAATCGCTCTACGGGATCTACAAGAAAATGGTCGAGCAAAAAAAGTCGTTCTCCGACGTGCTCGACATCTATGGCTTCCGGGTCGTGGTCCACACCCTGCCGGAGTGCTACCTGGCCCTGGGCACCCTGCATCAGCTCTATCGGCCCGTGCCGGGCAAATTCAAGGACTATATCGCCATCCCCAAGATCAATGGCTACCAGTCCCTGCACACCACCCTGATCGGCCCCTACGGCACGCCCGTCGAGTTCCAGTTCCGCACGCGCGACATGGACCACGTGGCCGAGGAAGGCGTCGCCTCTCACTGGCTCTACAAAGAGGACGGCACCTCGCTCAACGATCTGCAAAAACGCACCCACCAGTGGCTGCAATCCCTGCTCGACATCCAGAGCCAGACCGGGGATTCCGGAGAGTTCCTCGAGCATGTCAAGGTGGACCTGTTTCCCGATGCGGTCTACGTCTTCACGCCGCAGGGCAAGATCCTGTCCCTGCCGCGAGGCGCGACCCCGGTCGACTTCGCCTACGCCATCCACACCGACGTGGGCAACCACGCGGTCGCCTGCAAGATCAACGGGGAATTCTCGCCGCTGCGCTCTGAGTTGCGCAGCGGCGATTCGGTCGAGATCATTACGTCGGCGGCCTCGCGGCCCAGCGCGCACTGGCTCAACTACGTGCGCACGGGGCGCGCGCGCTCCGAGATCCGGCATTACCTGCGCACCCAGCGCTATGAGGAATCGACCGCTTTCGGCCGCCGCCTGCTCGCGCAGGCCTTCGATCAGATCGGCCTGGCCTACCCGAGCGACGGGGACGCCCAGTGGGAACGATTGGCCAAAAGCTCGGGTGCCGCATCGCGCGACGAGATTCTTGCCGACATCGGCCTGGGCAAGCGCCTGGCAGCCGTTGTCGCGCGCCGCTTTGCACCCGAGAACACCTTGGTGGCCACCACGGCGGCGGCGGTCGACGAGTTCACCTCGGTCACCAGCGCGCCCATCGTGATACACGGCAACGAAGGCCAGGCGGTGCAGCTCGCGCCCTGCTGTGGCCCGCTGCCGGGTGATGCCATCATGGGCGGAATACGCCTCGGGCACGGCCTGGTGGTGCACATGGCCGACTGCCCGGTGGCCCTACGCCAGAAAGCGCGCGAACCCGAGCGCTGGATTCCCGTGGTCTGGGACGCCAACACCGCGCGGCACCTGACCACGCGCCTGGACATCACCGTCATCAACGAGCGCGGTGTCCTGGGCCGCCTCGCCGCCGAAATCACCGAGGCCGATTCGAATATCGTCCAGCTCTCGATGCCCGACGAGGCGGCGTCCACCGCGCTGATCCATCTCACGATCCAGGTCGACAGCCGCAAGCACCTGGCCCAGGTGATCCGCTCGATCCGCCACGTGCCACAGGTCCAGAAGATCGTCCGCGCGAAAGGCTGAGGATCAGCGCTGGTCCTCACCCTCGATCAGTTTTTCGCCATCGGCGGTGATCTTGACCTTGAGCTGCTGGCGCAGATTGGCCATTACCGCACGCTCCTCGGTGTCCGCCCAAACCTGCGCCAATTGCGCGCCCAGCCCGTTCAAGGCGGGATTATCCGCGGAACCGGCCTTGACCTGATCGACGCGGATGATCGCGTAACCCTGCGCCAGCGCCGTACCGGCATAGCTGGGGAGCTTGGCGGTTGGCGCCTTGAAGGCCGCCTCCAGCACGACCTTGCTCAGGCCCATCGGATTGAGGCGGCTGATGGTCGCGGGCTCGCCGAAATCTTCGCTCGAGGGCTCTTGTGCGTTCAGCAGCGTCTGCAGCGCCGCCTCACCCGCCGCGACGGTGGCCTGCTGCGTGCGCTCGGCCACGAGCTGTTCGCGAATCCGGTCCCGTACCCGGTCAAGGGCTGGCACGTGGGCGGGCTCCACCGCGTCAACACGCACGGCGAGCATGGTATCGGGCGAAATTTCGATGACGCCGGAATTCTGCTTGTCGGTCAAGACCTGGCTGCTGAACAGCGCCTGCCGCACACGGACATCCCCCAGCGTGGCCGCGTCCGCGGAGGCCGATGCCGCCTGAACACCGCCCTCACCCTCATCGAGCAGCCGGTCGCGGGCGATCCCGGAGGCGCGTCGCAACTCAAGACCCAAGGCCTTGGCGGCGGGCTCGAGGCTGGTGGGATTGTCATACACGAGGCCAGTGAGTTTGGTGGCCATGTCGGCGAAACGCTCGGCGGCAAGCTGGTGCCGGACCTCATCCTCGACCTTGACGCGCGCCTCGGCGAAGGTTTCGCCCTTTTCGGCTTGCTTGTCGTTGGCGATGAAGACGTGATAGCCGTCCTGCCCCTTGACCGGTTCGGAGACCTCGCCCTTGGCCAGCGCGAACACCGCCTGCTCGAGGTTCAGCGGCCAGACCCCGCGCTGAATCCAGCCGAGCTCGCCGCCCGAGCGGGCCGTACCGGCGTCCTGGGATTCCTTGCGGGCCAACTCGGCGAACTGCGAAGGCTCGGCGCGGGCGCGCTCGGCCAAGCCCCTGGCCTTGTCCAACGCCTGGCGATCGACCTCCTCGGTGGCCCCGGCAGGCAGCTTGACCAGGATGTGACTGACGTTGACCCTGGCCGGGACCACGTACTTGGCCTTGTTCTGCTCGTAGTATTCCTTGAGTTTGGGCTCATCGAGCGTCGGCACGCTGGCCAGGGCCGCGGCCTCGTCGAGCACGACGTAACTGGCCGAAACCTGTTCAGGCAGGCGCAGCGCATCCTGGTGAGCCTTGTACCAGGCCTCGATATCGGCGTCGTCGACCTGGATCCCCTTGCCATAGTCGACAGGCTTGAAGACACGCAGGCCGATCGTGCGCTCTTCGGTCAGGGCGCGCTTGATTTCGTCGAGCACCGGCTTGGGCAAGCCGGCGGTGTCGCCCACGGGCCCCAGGACCCGGTCCAGCGCCAGCTCGGCCCGCTGCCCCGCCTCAAAATCGCGCGGCGACAAACCGGCCGAGGCCAGGGCCTCGTTATAGCGATCCGCCGAAAACTGCCCATCGACCTGTAATTGCGGCATGGCCGCGATGGCGCGCCGCAAGGCGCCATCCGATACGCTGAAGTGATCCTTGGTGGCCACCAGGATCTGCACGCGACGGTCGATCAATTGATCGAGCAAGGCGCGGCGCGCCGGCGGATTGTCCAGCAAGGCGGGATCAAAACGCCCTTGGCTACCCGCCTGCATCTGCTGGAGCTGGTTGCGACGCGCCTCGTCGAATTCCTCTTGGGTCACCGATGCCTTGCCAACCTCTGCAATCGCATGATCGCCGGACACGTAGGTGGAATAGCCGCTCACGCCGATCAGGGCGAACGAGGGCACCACCAGGATCAGGAGAATCAACTGCATCAGTCGTTGATGCGTACGGATGAATTCGAACATGTGTCACCTGCCGGAGTGCGCGGCCCCACGGACCCGCGCCACAAAATTTTCCGAAGTTTACCACTGCTCACCCAACGCTCTCGCATTGCGCTCGGCGATCCAGGGATAGAATGAGGCGTTTTCGTTCCGACCGCGGCCACCTCGCCACCTCATGACCAACGCTTGCACGCCCTGGCCCTACCCGGCCCTGATCGCCCACCGGGGCGGCGGGCGCCATGCGCCCGAAAACACGCTCTCGGCCCTGCGGACAGGCGCCGCCTACGGCTATCGCATGATGGAATACGACGTCAAGCTGAGCGCGGACGAGGTGCCGATCCTGCTGCACGACGACACCGTGGACCGCACCTCCGATGGCCGGGGCGCTGCGGCCTGCCTCGACTGGCGGGCCCTGGCCGAGCTGGATTGCGGCGCCTGGCACGGGCCGGCCTTCGCGGGCGAACCCCTGACCACCCTGTACGCCGCCGCCCGCTACACACTCGCCAACGATCTGTGCAGCAACATCGAGATCAAGCCCAGCCCCGGCGCGGAAACCCACACCGGCGCGCGGATCGCGGAACTGGCCGCCCACCTGTGGCGAGGCGCCGCCCGGCCGCCGCTATTGTCGTCGTTTTCCGAGGCCGCGCTGCGGGCCGCCCGCGAGGCGGCGCCCGGCTTGCCGCGCGCCCTGCTCATCGACGGTCCCGTGCCCTCCGACTGGCATGCTCGCGCGCACAGCCTGGGCTGCATCGGCCTGCACATCGACCATCGGCACGCCCAACGCGACGTGGTGGCCGACATCCTGGGCCGGGGATGCGCCCTGGCCGTCTGGACCGTGAACGACGCCGCGCGCGCCAGCGAGCTGTTTGCCTGGGGCTGCCACGCGCTGTTCACCGACGCGCTCGAAACCCTCAAAACGGCCGTGCCGCACGCACGCCCATAGGATCCCGCCTGTGTTCAGCTATCGCCACGCCTTCCACGCCGCCAATCACGCGGACGTCCTCAAGCATGCCATCCTGGCCCAGGCCCTCGACTATTACGGCCGCAAGGACACGCCCTACTGGGTGATCGACACGCACGCCGGCGCCGGCCTCTACGCTCTGGATGGGGAATGGGCCGGCCAGAGCGGCGAGGTCACCGACGGCCTGGACCGGCTGCTTGGGCAGCCGAATCCACCGAGCCTCGTCACGCGCTACCTTCACGCCGTCCAGGCCTTCAACCCCGATGGCGTGGCCAATCTCTACCCGGGCTCCCCGTGCCTGGCCCTGCACCTGATGCGCCCGGGCGACAGGCTGCGCCTGTTCGAGTTGCACCCCACGGAAATCGAGGTGCTCAAGGATACCATCCGCCACCAGGGCCGCCAGGCCCTGCGCCAGACGCAGATCGCCCGCGAGGACGGCTTCGCGGGCATCCGCCGCCTGCTGCCCCCCGCGCCCCGGCGCGCGATCATCCTCATCGATCCATCCTATGAGGACAAGCGGGACTATAAAAATACGCTGCTCGCCGTGCGCGACGGACTGCAGCGTTTTGCGCAAGGCTGCTATATGGTCTGGTACCCGCTGGTGCAGCGCACCCAGGCCCACGAACTGGCCCGCGCCCTCGAACGGCTGTCCGTGGACTGGGTGCACGCAAGCCTGACCGTACGCAAACCCGCCGCCGATGGCCTGGGCTTGCATGGCAGCGGCATGTTCGTCATCAACCCGCCCTGGACACTGTATGAGGAACTGCAAGCGGCGATGCCCTGGCTGCGCGACAGGCTGGCGCAGGACGAGCACGCACGCCACACGCTGACGCGCGGCGAGGCTCAGAAACGCTCGCCCTCGCGCAAGTAGCGCCACTGGCCCGGCGGCAGGTCGCCCAACACCACGCGGCCCATGCGCACGCGCTTCAGGCCGACCACCTTGAGGCCCACCAGCTCGCACATGCGGCGAATCTGGCGCTTGCGGCCCTCGCGCAAGATGAAATGGAGTTGATCCTGGTTCTGCCACTCTACCTGGGCGGGCCGCAGCGCCTGGCCGTCGAGGACCAGTCCGTGGTTGAGCTGGGCCAGTCCCTTGGGGCTCAGGCGCCCCTCGACGCGCACGAGATACTCCTTTTCCAGGTCGGAATCCTCGCCGATAAGCTGGCGCGCGATCCGGCCATCCTGGGTCAGCACCAGCAGGCCCTGGGAATCGATGTCCAGGCGCCCGGCGGGAGCGAGGCCCCTCAAGTGAGCGGGATCGAAGGCCGGACCGCCGCGCTCGGCATGGTGCTGGGTGCGCGCCTGGACCAGCGAGGCCGCCGTGCGGTAGCCCTTGTCGGACTGATGGGAAACATAGCCGACGGGCTTGTTGAGGATGATGGTGATCTTGCCGGTCTGGCGGCGTTCGGCCTGGCGCTCGAGCGAGATGCGGGCCGTGGGCGCGGCCTTGCTGCCCAGTTCGCGCACGATCTCGCCATCGACACGGACCCAGCCGCGCTCGATGTAGGCGTCGGCCTCTCGACGCGAACACAGGCCGCGCTGGGCCATCAGCTTGGAAATTCGGACGGGTTCCATGGCTGCGGCTACAGGGCTTCGATGCCGTTTTCCCCGGTGCGGATGCGCACCGCCTGCTCGACCGGTGTGACGAAAATCTTGCCATCGCCGATCTTGCCCGTGTGCGCGGCCTTGATGATGGCCTCGATCAGGGTCTCGACCTGGTCGGCGGCCACCACCACGTCGATGCGGATCTTGGGCAGGAAGTCGACGACATACTCGGCCCCGCGATAGAGTTCGGTATGGCCTTTTTGGCGCCCGAAGCCCTTGACCTCGGTGACCGTGAGGCCGTTGACGCCAAGCTCGGACAGCGCCTCGCGCACTTCGTCGAGCTTGAACGGCTTGACGATCGCGGTGATCTGCTTCATGTCGTACTGTGCCATCGTAGTACTCGCGCCCCTTTGGAAAACTTCAAATATAACGCACAGGCGCCCGGTCCCTGTCCGGGACCTTTATAATTCCGCCACTATGCAAAATACTACGCCTCCCGCCAACCAGAACCAGTTCGACAACAAATCGCAAGCCTGGTCCGCGCGATTCTCCGAGCCGGTTTCGGACCTGGTCAAGCGCTATACCGCCTCGGTCGGATTCGACCAGCGTATGGCTGCCTTCGACATCCAGGGTTCGCTCGCCCACGCCGAGATGCTGTCGTCCATCGGTATCATCGATGCCCAGGACCTGGCCGACATCCAGCGCGGCATGGCCGCCATTCTCGAGGAAATCCAGGCCGGACGCTTCACCTGGTCGCTGGACCTCGAGGACGTGCACCTGAACATCGAGAAACGCCTGGTGGAGCTCATCGGCGACGCCGGCAAACGGCTGCACACGGGCCGCTCGCGCAACGACCAGGTGGCTACCGACATCCGCCTGTGGCTGCGGCACGAGATCGATCTGTCCACCGGCCTGCTGCACGCGCTGCGCCTCAAGCTGGCCGAACTGGCCCTAGAACATGCGGGCACCATCCTGCCCGGCTTCACCCACCTGCAGGTCGCCCAACCGGTCACCTTCGGCCACCACCTGCTAGCCTACGCGGAAATGTTCGGCCGCGATGCCGAGCGTCTGGCCGATTGCCGCCGCCGCGTCAACCGCCTGCCGCTGGGCGCCGCCGCACTGGCCGGCACGAGCTACCCCATCGACCGCGAGCGTGTCGCCCGCGCCCTGGGCTTCGACGAGGTCTGCCGCAACTCGCTCGACGCCGTGTCCGACCGCGACTTCGCCATCGAGTTCTGCGCGGCCGCGGCGCTGATCATGACGCATATTTCGCGCTTGTCCGAGGAGCTCGTGCTGTGGATGAGCCCGCGCGTGGGCTTCATCGACCTGGCGGACCGGTTTTGCACCGGCAGTTCGATCATGCCGCAAAAAAAGAATCCGGACGTCCCCGAGCTCGCACGCGGAAAAACCGGCCGCGTCAATGGCCACCTGGTGGCCTTGCTGACCCTGATGAAGGGTCAGCCCCTGGCCTACAACAAGGACAACCAAGAGGACAAGGAAGGCCTCTTCGACACCGCCGACACCATCCGCGATACGCTGACGATCTTCGTGGACATGATCGGCGGCGTGCGCGTCAAGGCCGATGCCATGCGCAACGCCGCGCTGCAGGGCTATGCCACCGCCACCGACCTGGCCGATTACCTCGTCAAAAAGGGCGTGCCTTTCCGCGATGCGCACGAGACCGTGGCCCTGGCCGTGCGCACCTGCGAGGCGCGCGGCTGCGACCTTACCGACCTGAGCCTCGAGGAATTGCGCGGCTTTCATGCCTCCATCGACGAGGATGTGTTTCAGGTGCTGTCGCTCGAAGGCTCGGTGGCCGCGCGCAAACATATCGGCGGCACTGCGCCCGAACGGGTGCGCGCCGAGGCCCGGCGCATCTTGGACGCGGCCCCCTAGCCGACGGCCGGCCCTTTCGGCCGGCCCATGGCCACCAGGCCCAGCAGGGCCACGGCCGCAAAGGCGGCGCCCACCAAAAAAGTCGCGGTCGGCCCCCAGAATTGCCACAACCAGCCGGCGAGCACGCTCGCCAGCAGCATGCACACGCCGCTGGCGAGATTAAAGATCCCGAAGGCTGTCCCCTTGAGGCCCGCGGGCGTCGCATCGGCAACCAAAGCCGTCAGGATGCCCTGGCTGAACCCCATGTGCAGGCCCCACAGCGCGGCGCCGGCCAGCAGAAGCCACACGCCGCCCTCCCCGGCGGCGAGCGCAAGGTCTGCAGCCACCAGCAGCACCAGCCCGGCCGCCAGTACCGTGGTGCGCGGCACACGATCCGAGAGCCAGCCCGCCGGATAGGCCGACAGCGTGAAAAACAACGCCATGACGATCATGACGATCGGCGCCCAGGCGGCGCTCAAGCCCATGTCCAGGGCTCGCAGAACCAGGAAGGCCTCGCTAAAGCGCGCCAGCGTAAAGACGCCGCCAACGACCACGACCCGCCAGTAGGCCGCGTCGAAAGACTGGATGGCGCGCCAGTCGATGGGCGAGCGAAAGCGCCGCTGCGGCCGCGGCGCCGTGGCCGCGGCGGGCTCGCGCACGCCCCAGAAAAGCACGCCCATCGCAATGGCGGAAGGCACCACCGCGAACCACAGAACCCAGCGGATGTCGGACCATGCAAGCATCAGGAGGACGGCCAAGGCCGGGCCGAGCACGGCGCCCACCGTGTCCATGGACTGACGCAGGCCGAAGGCTGCGCCCCGGATGCCGGGCGGCGTCACATCGGCCATCAAGGCATCGCGCGGCGCCCCCCGGATACCCTTGCCGACACGATCGACGAAACGGGCCGCGAAGACCATCCCCGCCGTATCCGCCAGGGGAAAAAGCGGCTTACTCAAAGCGGCCAGGCCATAGCCCGCCAGCAGGAGGCCCTTGCGCCGCCCCAGGGCATCGCTGATCGCGCCGGAGAACACCTTGATGACCAGTGCCGTGGCCTCGGCCACGCCCTCGATCACGCCCACCGCCAGAACGCTGGCCCCCAGCCCGGATACCAGGAAGATCGGCAGCAAGCTGTGGATCAGCTCGGAGGACAAGTCCATGAACAGACTGACCAACCCCAGCATCCAGACGGTGCGCGGGATGGCTCCGTTTTTTGCATCCGAGCCACTCATCGGGCAATCCCCATCGGCATTCGTCAGGGTTCGAATACGGCGATCGATTCCACATGCGCCGTGTGGGGAAACATATTCACCGCGCCCGCGGCCCGCAGCGTCCAGCCGCCCACGTGATGCAGGATGCCGGCGTCGCGCGCCAGCGTGGCGGGATTGCAGGACACGTAAACCATGCGCCGGGGACGTTCTTGAGGCGCCAGCGTAGACAACGCCTGGGCCAAGGCCAGAGCGCCTTCGCGCGGCGGGTCGATCAGCATCCGCTCAAAATACCCCAGGCCGCGCAACCAGTCGGCATCGATCTCGAACAAGTTCAACTCGGCGAACGAGACCCGGTCCGCCAGGCCCTGGCGCGCCGCATCGTCGCGGGCGCGCCGCAGCAGCGCGGCGCTGCCCTCGATTCCGACGACCTCGCGGGCCGCCATCGCCAGAGGCAGGCTGAAATTGCCCAACCCGCAGAACATATCCGCCACGCGGTCGCCGTCGCGCACCTCAAGCAGGCTCAAGGCGCGCGAGACCAGGGCCTGATTGACGGTGGGATTGACCTGCGTAAAATCAGTAGGCTGGTAATGCATGCGCAGGCCATAGGCCGGCAAAGCATAGGCCAGCCGATCCCTATCGTCGGGGTCGAGGGGATGGGCCGACTCGGGGCCTTTGGGTTGCAGCCACCAGATCACCTGGTGCGTCCGCGCGAACGCGCGCAGGTGCTCGAGGTCCCGATCGAGGAGGGGTTCGAGGTGGCGCAAAGAGAAAACCGTCGCCTCATCGCCCACCGCGACTTCGATCTGCGGGATGCGGTCCGGGCGCGACAGGCTTTCGACGAGAGCACGTAAAGGCAGGAGCAGTGCGGACACGTGCGGCGGCAGCACCAGGCACTGCCGGATATCGGCCACGTAACTGCTGTTGCGTTCCCGAAACCCGACGAGCACGCCGCCTTTCTTGGGCACCAGCCGTACGGACAGGCGTGCGCGATGGCGATAAGCCAGGCTGGGCCCCTGCATGGCGGGCAGGATTTGATGCGCTCGGACCTTGCCGATATGCGCCAGGGCGTCCTCGAGGGCGCGCTGCTTGATCGCCATCTGGGCCGCGGGTTCGATGTGCTGCATGGCGCAGCCCCCGCAGGTTCCGAAATGCGGACAAGGCGGCTGGGCCCGCTGGGAGGAAGCCTTGACGACGCGCTCGATGCGCGCCTTGTCGAAAGAGGGCTTGCGGCGCACGACGCGGGCGACGACGCGCTCGCCCAGCAGGGCACCCTCCACGAAGGCGACCTTGCCCGCGTGGTGGGCTACCCCCTGCCCTTCGAGGTCCAGCGATTCGATGTCCAGCAACAAGGTCTGGGAGTCACGCATGATCCCAGGCCGCAAGGTATTCATCCCAGTGCGCGGCGCCGCTCTCGCGCAAGGTCTCGCGCACCAGGGCCAACTCGGCCTCATAGGCCGTGACATCGAGTTCACCCTTGATAAGGCGGTAGCGGCAATACACCAGCCAGGTGTTCACGACGTCGGTTTCACAGTAAGCGCGAACCTCGTCGCGGCGCCCCTCGTGCCAGGCTTGCCAGACTTGTCCGCCATCCATGCCGAGCTTGCCCGGAAAGCCGCAGAGCTTGGCCAACTGGTCCAGGGGCGCATTGGCGCGACCGTTGAACTTGGCCAGCACGTCCATCAGATCGATATGGCGATTGTGGTAGCGGTTGAGGTAATTGTTGAACTTGAACTCGCGATCGTCCTCGCCCGTGTCCCAATAGCGCGGCGCCGCCACCCCGTGAATGAGGCTGCGGTAATGCAGCACGGGCAGGTCGAACCCCGAACCGTTCCAACTCACCAGGGTCGGCGTGTAATGGCCGATGGTCTTGAAAAAACCAGTGATCAGCGCATCCTCGGGATCCTCGGCGCGACCCAGGGTCCTGACCCGGAAGCCCTGGTCGTCGCGGAATACGCAGCCCACCACCGCGATCTTCTGCAGATGCAGCGGCAGAAAGTCGTTGCCGTGGGATTCGCGCCTGGCCGCCAGAGCCTGCTCGATCAGGGCCGTGTCGTCGAGCTCAGACCATTGCGGATTCAGGCGCCGCAGGCCCTCGGCATCAGGGATGGTCTCGAGATCGAAGACCAGGGTCGGAATCATCGGGCCGGCAGATACGACAAGGGGTTGACCGGCGTGCCGCGTCGACGAATCTCGAAGTGCAGGCGTGGCGAACTGGTATCGCTCTGGCCGACTGTGGCGATCTTGGCGCCTTTCTTGACCACCTCTCCGGTCTTGACCAGCAGCGACTGATTGTGCGCGTACGCCGTGATGAAGCCGTTGCTGTGGCCGAGCAGAATCAGATTGCCCAGACCCCGCACGCCATTGCCCGCGTACATGACTTTGCCCTCGGCGGCCGCCTGCACCGGCGCGCCGATCGCACCCTCGATGTCGATGCCCTTGGTAGTGCTGTTGAAACCCTGGATGATCTTGCCGGTGGCCGGCCAGGCCCACGAGATGAGGCTGGCATCGCTCGCGCGCGCGGCCGTGCCGGCCGTGGCGGCTTCGCCCGCCGGCGGAGCCTCTACAGGCGTCACGGGGATCGGCGTGGCCACGCTGCCCTGGGATGCGCCCGCTGGCGGCATGGGCGTGCCGCCATCCAGACGCAGCACCTGCCCGATGGCCAGTTGCGACGGGTTGGTAATGTTATTGAGCTGGCTCAGCCGGGCGACCTCCATGCCATGGGCCTGCGCGATCTTATAGAGCGTATCGCCGGGCTTGACCACGTAGGTGCCGCTGGCCTGCTGCGAGGCGGCGGCCGTGCTGGACTGATCCGCAACCGGCGCACGTTCGGTCCGCGAGGCGCAACCGGCCAACAGAGCCGTTGCAAACAGCGCCGTCAGCACGAGCGGGCGAATGCCGCGGCGCCGGGTGTGGATGAGCGGAGCGCCTGTTGCAAACGTCCCTACATGCATAAAAATCTCCTTAGGTCTGCGTGCCAGGACGCAGCGGTACGAATCGGACATCCTCGAGCTCTTGGCGTCGCCATGCGGCCAGACCGGTGCGCTCGATCAGAATGAGCCTCTGCCTGGCCGAGCCCTCGGGTGCGATCAGGCGCGCGCCGACGGCCAGCTGGCTCAACAGAGTCTCAGGGATTTTAACCCCGGCGGCGGCCACGACAATGCCATCGAAAGGCGCATGGCGCTCGAGCCCCTGCATGCCATCGCCGAACGACAAGCGCACGCGGCCACGGGCGCGCGTATGCGCGAGGTTCAAGCGCGCCTGCTCGTATAGCCCGCGCACCCGCTCGATCGCAAAGACCTCGGGCACGAACTGGGCCAGCACCGCCGCCTGATAGCCGCAACCCGCGCCCACCTCGAGCACCCGGGCCGGTTCGCGCCCGAGGCACATCACCGACAGCATATACGCTACCACCCAGGGCTGTGAAATCGTCTGGCCGAATCCGATCGGCAAGGCCGCGTCCTCATAGGCTCGGCTGGCGAGGCCCTGGTCCACGAAATCGTGCCGCGCCACCGCCTGCATCGCCGCCAGGACCCGGGTGTCGGCGATGCCCTGCTCGCGCAGGCGCTGGACCATGAGGGCCCGCAGCCGCTCAGAATTGAGCCCGAGGTTCGGCGGCGGGGCGGTGGCGGACGCGGCCGCCGGCGCCGGCACGGGCAGCGTGAACGGCCGTGGCCCCTGAATCCGGGTGTTGCTGTTGGCCGGGGTATAGCCCGGGCCCGGCGCGGACCCGGCCGACGCCCGCCGCGGCATGCCTGCCGGTTTGCCGAGTGGGTGCTTGGCCTTGTTCATAGGCGCGATGTCCAGTCGCGGATCGCCGCGAGCTGTTCGTGGTGCGTCAGGTCCAGGCGCAACGGCGTCATCGACACGGCGTTGTCCTCGATCGCACCGAAGTCGGTGCCTTCGAGCCCATCGCGGGCACGGCCGACCGGCCCGATCCAATAGACCGGCTCGCCGTAGGGCGTGGTGCTGCGGATGACGGGCTCGGCCGGATGCCGGCGGCCCAGGCGGGTCGTCCGGAACCCCGCGAGCGCCTCGTAGGGCACCGGCGGGATGTTGACATTCAGCAGCAGAGGCTCGCGCCAGGGTTCGCGCTGGAAAAGCGCCACCACCTCGCGCGCGACGCGCGTCGCGCAGTCCAGGTGCCGCCATTCGCGCTGGACCAGCGAGAACGCGAGCGACGGGATACCGAACAGAAAGCCCTCGGAAGCCGCCGCCACCGTCCCCGAATACAGGGTGTCCTCGCCCATGTTGGCGCCGTTGTTGATGCCCGAGACCAGCAGGTCGGGACGGAAGTCCAGCAGGCCCGTCAACGCGACGTGCACGCAGTCCGAGGGCGTACCGTTGATGAAGTAGAAGCCGTTAGGCGCCTGCCGCACCGAAAGGGGGCGGCGCAGGGTCAGCGAGTTGGAGGCGCCGCTGCAATTCGTCTCGGGCGAAACCACGGTGACCTCGCCGAAATCCCGCAAGGCATGGGCCAATGCTTCGACACCCGGTGCGTTGTAGCCATCGTCGTTGGAAACCAGAATCCGCATTACGCCCTTCCATATTTATGAACTAGACCAGACGTAGCGGATTGTACCCGTGGATGATGGCGGTTTGGATGACCGCCGGTTAGAATGGCCGCGATATCCTAGACCGCCCGCCGCCCATTCATGTCCAGCCTTTCCGCCATTGCCGCCACCGCCATCGTCCTGATCCTGGCATACCTGATCGGCTCGACCTCCTTCGCGGTGCTGGTCAGCAAATCGATGGGCCTGCGCGATCCGCGCAGCTTCGGCTCGGGCAATCCAGGGGCCACCAACGTGCTGCGCAGCGGCAACAAGACCGCCGCCATCCTCACGCTGCTGGGTGACACCGCCAAGGGCTGGGCCGCCGTTGTGCTGGCCGCCTGGGCAGCCGGCGCGGGCCTCGCGCCCGAGGCGGCCGTGCCCTGGGCGGGCCTCGCGGCGTTCCTGGGCCATCTGTATCCGGTGTTCCTGCGCTTCAAGGGCGGCAAGGGCGTCGCCACCGCGCTGGGCGTGCTGCTGGCGCTGCAGCCCTGGCTGGCCGTCGCCACCATGGCTACATGGGGGATCGTCCTGTACGTCACGCGCTACGTGTCGCTCGCCTCGATCGCCGCGGCGGTGTTCGCGCCCTGCTACTACATCCTGGGCGGCAAGGTGGCCTGGCGCATGGACGCCATGACCACAGTGGTGATCGCCGCGCTGGCGGTGCTGCTGATCGTGCGCCACAAGGCCAACATCTTGCGTCTGCTGGCCGGCAAGGAAAACCGCTTGGGCCGCAAAAAATAGCAAATAGAGGCGGCCTGTCTCGCCTCGGCGGCTAGTGTCCTGTTCGGTGACTCCGTACAGGACACTAGGGCGCGCAGACTGCCCGCAAGTCCCAACGCGGATGCACTGCAAAGGACCCTTCATGCACGCTCAGGTCGGCCAGGCCGGTCCGCACCCGTTGGGCCGCCGCCCAGGCGATCATGGCGCCATTGTCGGTGCAGAGTTCCAGCGGCGGGAAAAAGACCTCGCCGCCCAGAGCCGGCATGGCGTCCATCAGGCGGCGGCGCAAAGGGCGATTGGCGCCAACGCCGCCGGCCACCACGAGGCGGCTCAGGCCCGTCTGGCGCAGTGCCGCCAACGACTTGGCGGCCAGGACATCGATGATGGCCGCTTCGGTGGCCGCGGCCAGGTCGGCGACGGCGCCCGGATCGGGCGCCCCCCCGCCAGCGCTCTCGATGGCCTTCATGCGTGTGAGGACCGCGGTCTTCAGGCCGCTGAAACTGAAGTCCAGGTCGCCGCTATGCAGCATTGGCCGCGGCAACGCCTGGGCACGGGGGTCGCCGCGCTCGGCCAGGCGCGAGAGCTCGGGCCCGCCGGGATAGCCCAGGCCCATGAGCTTGGCGCTCTTGTCGAAGGCTTCGCCGGCGGCATCGTCCAGCGTTTCCCCGAGCAGCTCGTAGCGCCCGACGCCATCGACCCGCATGAGCTGCGTATGCCCGCCCGACACCAGCAATGCGACAAAGGGGAATGCAGGGGCCGGGTCGGCCAGCAGGGGCGAGAGCAGGTGACCCTCGAGGTGGTGGATGGGGATCGCCGGCACGCCGCGCGCCCAGGCAAACGCGCTGGCAAAGCTCGCCCCCACCAGCAGCGCGCCTGCCAGGCCGGGCCCGGCCGTATACGCGACGGCGCCGAGATCGTCCATGCCCAGCCCCGCCCGTGACAAGACCTCGCGAGTCAGGGGCGCCACGCGGCGAATGTGGTCGCGTGAAGCCAGCTCGGGGACCACGCCGCCATATTCGCGGTGCATGGCGATCTGGCTGTGCAGGGCATGCGATAGCAAGCCGCTCTCGGTGCAGACGGCCGCCACGCCGGTTTCGTCGCAGGAGCTCTCGAATCCGATGATAATCATGCGCGCAGTGTACAACCGTTAGCCAAACGGTTTTAGAATCCAGACTGCGACAACAAGCAAACAACAACCACCCGCTAAAGGAAGGAGCATCATGCTAGAGAAACTGTTCCGGCTTTCAGAACACGGGACGACGACACGCACGGAAATCGTGGCCGGGCTGACCACTTTCCTGACGATGTCGTACATCGTCTTCGTCAACCCCGACATCCTCTCCAGCACCGGCATGGACCGCAATGCAGTATTCGTGGCCACCTGCCTGGCTGCCGCCCTGGGAACGCTGATCATGGCGTTCCTCGCCAACTGGCCGATCGGCATGGCGCCCGGCATGGGCCTGAACGCGTTCTTCGCCTTCACCGTCGTCGCCCAGATGGGCTATAGCTGGCAACAGGCGCTGGGCGCGGTGTTCATCTCGGGCGTGGTATTCGTGATCCTGACGGTGACCGGCATCCGCTCCTGGCTGGTGGCCGGCATCCCGCCCTCTTTGCGCTCAGCGATCGCCGCCGGGATCGGCCTGTTCCTGGGCATCATCGCGCTGGGCACCGCCGGCATCGTGGTCGCCAACCCGGCGACCAAGGTCGGCCTGGGCGACTTGACCCACGTCCCCACGTTCTATGCCATCCTGGGATTCTTCCTGATCGCGGCTCTGGACGCCCTCAAGGTGCGCGGTGCCATCCTGATCGGCATCCTCGCGATCACCATCCTGTCCATCCTGACGGGTTACACGGAATTCCAGGGGGTGTTCTCGGCGCCGCCCAGCCTGGGGCCGACCTTCTTCCAGCTCGATATCGCGGGCGCCCTGAATACCGGCTTCTTCCACGTGATCCTGGTGTTCGTCCTGGTCGAGGTCTTCGATGCGACCGGCACCATGATCGGCGTGGCCACGCGCGCCGGCCTGATCCAGCCCGGCAAGCCCAACCGCCTGGGCCGCGCCCTGCTGTCGGACAGCACGGCCATCGTCGCCGGCTCCATACTGGGCACCAGCAGCACCACCGCCTACATCGAAAGCGCCTCGGGCGTGCAGGCGGGCGGCCGTACCGGGCTGACCGCACTGGTCATCGCCGTGCTGTTCCTGCTGGCCCTGTTCTTGTCGCCGCTGGCCGCGATCGTGCCAGGCTACGCCACCGCACCCGCCCTACTCTACGTGGCCTGCCTGATGCTGCGCGAACTCGTCGACGTGCAGTGGGACGACATCACCGAGGCGGTCCCCGCCGCCATCACCGCCATGGCCATGCCGCTGACCTACTCCATCGCCAACGGCCTGGCCTTCGGCTTCATCAGCTACGTCGCGATCAAGATCCTGACTGGGCGCTTCCAGGAAATCCACTCCGCGACATTGCTGGTGGCCGTCCTGTTCATCATAAAATACGCCCTGTTTCCGGGATGAGACAGGACACGGAACAGTCCCTGCGGACTGTTTCGTGCCTGTCGAATCCGAGCCGCATGCAGGCGGCGAGGTGGGGAGGGGCCTGTCGAATCCGAGCCGCATGCAGGCCATTACTCCCCAAGCTTGCGGAAATCCGAAGCCGCCCCCATATGTCCTTCATGCGAGGGTGCGTCCGAAGGACACCCTGTCGTTTCCCAACCGAGGAGCCTCCATGAGCACCGTCGAACTGACCCAAGACACTTTCCAAGCCGCCACCCAGGCCGAGCAGCCCCTGATCGTCGACTTCTGGGCACCGTGGTGCGGCCCCTGCCGCAGCTTTGCACCGGTCTTCGAGTCCGCCGCCGCGCAGCACTCCGACGTCACCTTCGCCAAGATCAATACCGAAGAGCAACAAGAACTGGCCGCGGCGCTGCGCATCCGCTCGATCCCCACGCTGATGGTGTTCCGCGAAAACGTCTTGCTGTTTCAGCAGGCGGGCGCCTTGTCGGCATCCCAGCTCGAAGAACTCGTCACCCAGGTCAAGGCCGTCGACATGACCCAGGTGCACGCTGAAATTGCGGCCCAGGAAAGCAAGGCCGAATAAATCCGCGACTTCCGGGCGGCATCGCGGCCGGACACCGCGCGACTCAACCCCGCGAGTCCCCGTCCAGCAGTGTCCACACGCCACGTCCGCGCGTGAGGTTCATATAGAGGGTCTCCAGGTCCGCGCAGCGCGTCGCCTCGATGGCCAGCGTCCAGGTGACGCCATCGAGGCCGTAGGCTTCGTCCTCGATGCGGGCGCCGGCCTCGGACAAACGGGCGCGCACACGGTCCAGGTCGCCAAAGGCGCAATCACACCGGACCCGGCGCTCCTCGACCCACGGGGCCTTGTCCGCCAGGCGCAGGCATTGCGCCACCACGCCGCCATACGCCCGCACAAGACCGCCCGTGCCCAGCTTGATGCCGCCGAACCAGCGCGTCACCATCACGACGACCCGATCACAATCCTGTCCTTCGATCGCCTGCAAAATCGGCCGCCCCGCGGTCCCGCCGGGCTCGCCGTCGTCGTGGAAACGATAGGCCTGCCCGATGCGCCAGGCCCAGCAGTTGTGGGTGGCCTGGGGCTGGCGTGCGGTCTCTAGAAAGGCGGCCGCCTCGTCGGCACTGTGCGCCGGTGCCGCCACCGCGAGAAAGCGGCTCTTGCGAATGTCCTCCTCGTATCGCGCAACGCCGCCGAGCAGGAACGCCATGCCGTCCTCAGGTCTCAATGCCCCTGGACGACAGGTATTCCTCGTATGTCCCCGGATAATCGATGATCCCGCCGTCGGGCAGGATTTCGATCACACGGGTCGCCACACCCGAAACGAACTGCCGGTCGTGTGACACGAACACCAGCGTGCCCGGGTATTGCTCAAGGGCATATTGGAGGGATTCGATGGATTCCATGTCCAGGTGGTTGGTCGGCTCATCGAGCAGCATCACGTTGTGGCGGCCCAGCATCAAGCGGCCAAAACTCATGCGATTCTTTTCGCCGCCCGAGAGCACGCGCACCGCCTTCGAGATCTCATCGCCGGAAAACAGCAGGCGCCCCAGCACCGAACGGATGGCCTGGTCCTCGTCCCCGGCCTGGCGGTAGTCCGTCAGCCAATCGAACAGATCACGATCGGAATCGAACTGGTCCGACACATCCTGTGCCATGTAGCCGATATCGGCATTCTCGGACCAACGCACCTTGCCTGCGTCGGGCATCAGGTTCCCGGCCAGCAGGCGCAGCAGCGTGGTCTTGCCCACACCGTTGGCGCCGATGATGGCGACCTTCTGGCCCGCCTCGATCATGGTCGTCAGTCCGCCGATGATGGGCCGGTCGTAGGCCTTGGAAAGCTCCTCGACGTGTGCGGCCTGGCGGTGCAGGACCTTGTTGACCTCGAAGCGGATGTAGGGATTCTGGCGCGAAGAGGGCTTGACGACCACGGTCTCGGCCTTGATCCGGTCGATCTGCTTGAGCCGTGAGGTCGCCTGGCGCGACTTGGATTTGTTGGCTGCGAAACGCCGCACGAAGTCCTGCAGTTCGGTGACGCGTTCCTTGGCGCGCGTATTGGCCGCGACCTGGCGCTCGCGCGCCTGGGTCGACGCCAGCATGTAATCGTCATAGTTGCCGGGATAGACGCGCAACTCGCCGTAATCCAGATCCGCCATGTGGGTGCAGACCTGGTTCAGAAAGTGGCGATCGTGGCTGATGATGATCATCGTGCTGTCGTACTCGTTGAGCACATTCTCGAGCCAGCGGATCGTATTGATGTCGAGGTTGTTGGTCGGCTCGTCGAGCAGCAGCACGTCCGGATTCGAGAACAGCGCCTGGGCCAGCAGCACACGCAGCTTCCAGCCCGGGGCGACCTCGCTCATCGGCAGCCCGTGCTGCTCGACCGGAATCTCGAGCCCCAGCAGCAGCTCCCCCGCGCGCGCCTCGGCGGTGTAGCCGTCATACTCGGCGAAACGGGCCTCGAGCTCCGCCGCGCGCATGTAGTCGTCCTCGGTGGCCTCGGGATCCGCGTAGATCGCATCGCGCTCGCTCATGACCTGCCACATCTCGACATGGCCCATCATGACGACATCCAGCACGCGGATATCCTCGAAGGCGAACTGGTCCTGGCGCAACTTGCCCAGGCGCAGACCGGGCTCGAGAGAGACATTGCCCGCGGTGGGCTCGAGGTCGCCGCCGATGATCTTCATCAATGTGGATTTGCCCGAGCCATTGGCGCCGATCAGGCCATAGCGATTGCCGTCGCTGAACTTGACGCTGACATTCTCGAACAGCGGCTTGCTGCCGAACTGGATTGCTAGATTTGCAGTGGATATCACGGTTGAAGGTCGTACTGGGAGGGATCAGGATAACCTGCTAGTTTAGCAGGAGCGCCCGGCTTGCGACTCGGCGGGCCGACGCCCACAACCGGCCCGGCACGAGCGGGCGTGCTCAACCCCGCGCCTCAGTGACGCTCTTGCAGCACCAGATGCGCCATGCCGTCCTCAGTGGCGATCCCCACGCGTGCGCCCACCGGCAACGTCGCCTTGACGCGGACGTGGCCGTAAGGCAATCCCGTCACAACGGGCACCTTGACCGTGCCGCGCAACCAGCGGACCACCGAATCCAGGCCATAGCCGTTGTCATGCGCGGCGAGCCGGTATTCGGTGAATCGTCCCAGCAGGATGGCATGCTGTTTTTGCAGTACGCCCGCATGCCACAACTGGGTCAACATGCGCTCGACCCGGAAGGGGTGCTCGGCCACATCCTCGAGGAACAGAATGCCACCCTCGATGTCCGGCAGGTACGGCGTACCCACCAGCGAGGCGACCATGGCGAGATTGCCGCCCCACAGAATGCCGCGCGCATCGACCGGATCGGCCTGCGGGGATTCAAAACTGAGGATCTCGAGCTCGCCGCCGAGGGTTTCCTGGAACAGGGCCTGGGTCAGGTCATCGACGGTCTTGCCGCCAAAATCGAATACCGCGGTCGGTCCCGCCAGGCTTTGCGCGCCCGTGCGCGCCAGCAGCGCGAGATTGAACACCGTGAAATCGCTCTGCCCGATAAAAGTCTTGCCACTGTCGGCGACGGCCCGCCAGTCGATCAGCGGCAGCAACCGGCTCAGTCCATAGCCGCCGCGGGTCGCCATCACGATCGGGTGCTTTTGCTTGAGGGCGCGGGCGATGCCGGCGAGGCGCTGCTTGTCGGTGCCGGCAAAGCGCTCATGCACCGCAAGCGCCGTCCGGTCGATCGTCACGCGGTAGCCCAGGGCGCGCAGGCGCTGCTGGGCCAGCCGTACGGTCTCCGGATCGCTCACCGCTCCCGAGGGCGAAATCAGATAGATGCCGGAGGGCTGCGCATGCGACCCGTGCGTTTCGCAGGCGTGTCCCGCGTGTTGGTGGGCCTGAGCGCCGGAGGCGGCCGTCGGAGAGCCGTGGTTCATGGGTGAAAGATCCTGTATCTGAGAAGAGAAATCGCCCCTGGGGAGGACGGTGGGCCGTGGGCGCAATGTCGGGGCGCCCCGCGCATCTGGAGGCGGCCCGGTGGCGGCGGACACCTCCTGCGCGGGCGCTGCCTGGCGCCGGGCTCGAAAAAATGCCCGCAGCAACTCGCCGCCCTCCCGGGCGTGCACACCGGCGCGCACCTTCGTGTGGTGATTCAGCCGCGGCTGCGCGTGCAAAGCGATCGCACCACCGCAGGCACCGGTCTTGGGGTCGTCGGCGCCATAGACGACCTCGGCCAGGCGCGCATGCAGCATGGCGCCCAGGCACATGGCACAGGGCTCGAGGGTGACGTACAGCCGCGCACCGGCGAGGCGATAGTTGCCCAGGGTCCGGGCCGCCGCCCGCAAAGCGATGATCTCGGCATGCGCGCTGGGATCGCAATCGGTAATCGTGCGATTATGGCCCGCGCCGACGAGCATCCCCTTGGCGTCCAGCACCACGGCGCCCACGGGCACCTCGCCCAGCGTCGCCGCCTGGCGCGCCAGCGTCAACGCCAGCGCCATGGCGCCATCGTCATCCAGCGGACCGGATGTGGCCGAACGGGCGGCCGCGGCCCCCGGGCCATCGCGCGTTTCAGCCACGATACATCCGCGTCCGCAACACTATTTTTGAAGCCAGGCTTTCAACCGCAGCCTCCAGCAACTGATAGAGTTCGGCGTCCTCGCCGAAGCGGGCATGATTCAGATTGGACACCCGCCCGTCCTCGATGAAACCCCAGGCGCGGCTGCGCTTTTCCTTGTGGCGCGGATCCCAGACGCCGAACGCGACCCCGCCCGAGCGGCGGATCAGGGAAAAGCAGGGAATATCGGTGTAACCGTCGCCGACAAAGATCATCTGTTCGAAGGGCACGCGCAATTTGTCGGCGTCCACCTTGCGATTGACCTCGAAGGGCTTGTTGCGCGATTCCTGGCCGAAAATACCCTTTTGGATGTGGAACAGGTAGCGGGTCTTATCGGTGAAGCTGACGATGCGACGTGGAAAATCAATGGCATCCGCCGAGTCATAGGTGAACTCCGAGGCCCAGATGTCGGTGAAATGCCTTGCGACCGGCGTACGGCGCAACACATCGCCGATGCCGCTGGAGATCAGGTAGAACTCGAGCTGGACCTGCGGATGCGCCTCATGCAGCCGCGCCCGCAGGCGTTCGAACAAGCTGTCGACCCCTTCGTGCAAGGGCAGCCGCTCGCCCCAGTCTTGAAGCCGCGCGCGAGTGATGGCGCCATGGCTTCCGGCGCGCGAGAGCTCGATCATGCGATGGAGGTAGGCTGGGACCGGATCCCAATCCTCATGCTCGAGCAGAGGGCCGACCTCGTTCTTCCAGAACGATGCGGCGTCGACGCCGATATCCTCCAGGAAACCCGAGGTACTGTCGGGCGCCAGCGTATCGTCGAAATCGAAAACCAGGGCCACTACGTCCGCCATATGCCTCAATCCTCCACGCGCGAACGCGCGCGCAATGCGGCCAGCACGCCCGGCAGCTCGTCGGGCAGATCCTGTGCGATCAATCCCGGGCCGAAGCCGGCGGCAGCCTGTCCATGCAGGTACACGGCGGCGCATGCGGCCTCGAAGGGCGCCATGCCCTGGGCCAAGAGGCCCGCGATACAGCCAGCCAGCACATCGCCCGTGCCGCCGGTCGCCAGTTCCGGCGGCGCATTGTCGTTGAGCACCGCGAATCCATTCGGGCGGGCGATGACCGTATCGGCCCCCTTCAGGACCAGCACCGCGCCGCTGGCGTGCGCCGCGGCTCGCGCACGCGAGAGTTTGTCGCCCTCGAGGCCCGGAAACAGCCGCGCGAACTCCCCTTCGTGGGGTGTCAGCACGCATTCGCCGTACAGGGCCTCGACCAGCAGATCCGGTGCCGCCGCAAAGCTGCTGATCGCGTCGGCATCGAGTACGCAGGGCCTGCGCGCGGACAGGACGGCCAGGGTCTGCGCCCGGGTGCGCGCCGAAACACCCAGGCCAGGGCCGACCAGCACGGCATTGCGGCGTTCATCGGCCAGGGCTTCGCCCAGCGCACCATCCTCGGGCAGGCGCGCCACCATCACGCTGGTCAATGCCCCGGCCTGGATCGGCCAGGCCGAGGGCGGCACGGCCAGCGTCACCAAGCCCGCGCCCATGCGCGCGGCGGCCTGGCTCGCCAGGCGACTGGCCCCCAGCATGGTGTCGCCGCCAATCACCAGGGCATGGCCCCGCCGGTATTTGTGACTCTCGAGAGTGGCCCAGGGATAAGATCCGATCCAAAGATCGGGATGGTTGGCCCGGCACCCGGCAGCGATGGCGTCCAGCACCGTATCCGGGATGCCGATGTCGGCACACAGCAATTCCCCGCACAGGGCGCGCCCGGGCATCAGCAAGTGTCCGGGTTTGCGGCGAAAGAACGTCACGGTGAGATCCGCCCGCACGGCTGCGCCCAGCGCCCGGCCGCTGGCGCCGTCCAACCCACTGGGCACGTCCACCGCGCAGACCGGCAGTCCGCTGCGATTGACCGCCTCGACCATGGCGAGGGTCGCGCCCTCGAGCGGGCGCGACAGGCCGGCCCCCAGCAAGGCGTCGATCACCAGTCCTGCATCATCCAGCGCGTCGGGCTTCATTGTCTCGAGCGGCCCGCCCCACGCCTGCGCGCACGCGGCGGCATCGCCGCACAGGTCTTCGAGGCTGCCCAGCAGCGCGACGCGCACCGGCCATCCCGCCTCGCGCAGACGTCGCGCCACGACGAAGCCATCGCCGCCGTTGTTGCCCGGCCCGCACAGCACGCAGGTCGGCAAGACCGGCCAGCGATCCATCACGGCATCGGCCACAGCCTTGCCAGCCGCCTCCATCAAGGACATCCCGGCAACGCCGCTCTCGACCGCCAACCGGTCCGCGACGGCCATCTCGGCCGGCGTGAGGAGCACATGGGGTCGGGCGTGGACGCTCACGACTCGTCCGCCGCCCGCTTGCGCAGCTCGTATTTCTGGATCTTGCCGGTCGAAGTCTTGGGCAACTCTCCGAACACGATCGTCCGAGGCGCCTTGTAGCCTGCCAGGTGGCGTTTGCAGTGCGCGATGATGTCTTCGACCGTCGCCGAGGCGTCCTTTTTGAGTTCCACGAACGCGCAGGGGGTTTCCCCCCAACGCAGGTCGGGACGCGCCACAACGGCGGCCGCCAGCACCGCTGGATGCCGATACAGCACATCCTCGATCTCGATGGAGGAAATATTTTCGCCACCCGAAATGATGATGTCCTTGCTGCGGTCCTTGATCTGGATATAGCCGTCCGGATACACCACCGCCAGATCACCGCTATGGAACCAGCCGCCGCCCAACGCCTCGCGCGTGGCCTCGGGATTCTTCAGGTAGCCCTTCATGCAGATGTTGCCCTGGAACATGATTTCGCCCATGGTCCGGCCATCGGCCGGCACCGCCTGCAAGGTCTTGGAATCCAGTACCGCGGCGGCCCGCTGCAGATGGTAGCGCACGCCCTGGCGGGCGTTGAGCTCGGCGCGCCGGCCGATGTCGAGCGCATCCCACTCCTCGTGCCTGGCGCAGACCGTGGCCGGGCCGTACACCTCGGTCAGGCCGTAGACGTGGGTCAGGTCGATGCCAAGGGACTCCATGCCCTCGATCATCGAGGCCGGCGGCGCGGCCCCGGCCACCATGGCCTGGATGCCCGGAGGGATGCTGGCGCGCAAATCCTGGGGCGCATTGACCAGCATGCTGTGGACGATGGGGGCGCCGCAATAATGAGTGACGCCGTGCTCGCGCATCAGTTCTACCATGGCCGTCGCGTCGACGCGGCGCAGGCAGACATTCACGCCCGCACGCGCCGCCACGGTCCATGGAAAGCACCAGCCGTTGCAATGAAACATCGGCAACGTCCACAGGTAGACCGCATGCTTGGGCATGTCCCACTCGAGGATGTTGGACACGGCATTGATCGCCGCGCCGCGATGGTGGTAGACCACGCCCTTGGGATTGCCGGTCGTGCCGCTGGTGTAGTTGAGCGAGATCGCATCCCATTCGTCCTCGGGCATGCGCCAGGCCCAGGCATCGTCGCCGCCGGCTAGAAAATCCTCGTAGTCGGTCCCGCCGATGATGCCGCCCTCGCCTGTGTAAAAGGGGTCGAAAACCTCCACCACCTCGACCGGCTGGGCGTTCTGGCGCAAGGCCAGCGCCTCGCGCATCACCCCCGAAAATTCGCTATCGACGATCACCATGCGCGCCTCGCCGTGATCGAGCATGAAGGCGAGCATTGCGGGATCCAGTCGGGTATTGAGGGTATTGAGCACGGCGCCGGACATGGGCACGCCGAAATGGGCCTCGACCATGGCCGGCGTGTTGGGCAGCATCACCGCCACGGTGTCGCCTCGACCCAGTCCGCGAGCGGCCAGGGCGCTGGCCAGCCGGCGGCAGCGCGCATACAGCTGCGCCCAGGTGAAGCGCAGTGCCCGCTCGCCTGTGCCATGGACGACGGCCAGGCGCTCGGGATAGACCTCGGCGGCCCTCTCCAGAAACAGCAAGGGGGTCAGGGCTGCGAAATTTGCGGGGGTCCTGGGTAGGTCCTGCTCGAAAATATTGCCCATCCTGAGTCTCCTTGCCAGTCAAGTATGCCGCCATTTTATCCATGCCGCCCATTCCGCGGGCATCTGCACGGTTTTCAGTCGGCCAGCAGGCCGCCCGCGCGCCGCACCCTGCGCACGACGGCCGCGTCCACGCTGGGGGCGCCGCCGGGCGCCACCACCGCCAGCGCGCGGCGCGCCCGCGTGGCGCCGGTATACAACAACTCGCGGGTCAGGATCGGCCCGCCGCGCTCCGGCAGGACGAGGGCCACCTCGTCGAACTCGGAGCCTTGCGATTTGTGAACGGTCAGGGCGTAAACGGTCTCGATGTCGGCCACGCGGCCAGGCGCAATCCAGCGCACCTCGTCCGAGCCGTCGCCCCGTGCGAACGCGATCCGGATCTGGTGCTCCCCCGCACGGCCCGGCTCGGGCACGGCCAAGGCGACACCCATGTCGCCATTGGCCAACCCCAGCTCTCGCTGGTTGCGGGTCACGAGCACCGGCCGGCCCGAATACCACTCACCGTGGCCGGACGCGATCCAGCCTCGCGCACGCAAGCCCGCCTCGATACGTTGATTCAGGCCCTGCGCGCCCCAGGGGCCCTCGCGCACCGCACATAACACCTGAAACCGGCCGCGCGCCTCGAGCACGGCGCGGGCCCACCGGTCCACCGCCTCGGGCGTCGCCTCCTGCGGCGATGGCCCCGCGTCGACACAGTGGAGGTAGGCGCTATAGCCCCCAGGGGCGCCCTCGCCCGCATCCCGGTGTTCGCCGCAGAACAGGGCCTCGAGGCGAGGATCATCCGCCACGGACGGCATCAGGAACACGAGATCCGCCGGCGGGTCGTTCCGCAAGGCATGCACGGCGGCAACCGCCCCCCGATTGACGGCCACGGCAAACCGCCCGATGCCACTATCCACCGCGAAGCGACGGCTGGATCGCAGCATGACGACGGCCTGGTCCAGCGCTGCTCCGTGCGGGTCGCGCTGTGCGGCGGGAATATCCTGCCCGGTCAAGTCCGCGATGCGCGCGCAGCGCGCCGGCGTGTAGTGGCCCCGTTCGGCCCGGGCGCAGAGTTCGCCCAGAACCGCACCGGCCTCGACCGAAGCGAGCTGGTCCTTATCGCCCAGCAAGATCAGCCTCGCCCCCGTCGGCAAGGCCGCCAGCACCGCATCCATCATCTCGAGGTCCATCATCGAGGCTTCGTCGATTACCAGGACATCGGCAGGCAGAGGGTGGTCGGCGGTATGACGGAAGCCTCGGGTGTCCGGACGGCTGCCCAGCAGACGATGCAGGGTCTGCGCCTGGGCGGGGATCTCGGCCAGGACCGGCTGTACGAAGCCGGGCGCCGCCACGCGCAGGCGCGCCAGGGCCGAGCCGATCGAGTCGTTCAGCCGGGCCGCCGCCTTGCCGGTGGGTGCGGCCACGCAAACGCGCAATTCCGCCGCACCACCTTCCCGCGCCAGCCCCTGCAAGGCTGCCAACAGACACACGACGGTGGTCGTCTTGCCTGTTCCCGGGCCGCCGGTCACGACGCAAAAGGCGTGGTCCAGCGCGGTCGCGCAGGCGATCTTCTGCCAGTCCGTGCCACCTCCGGGCGTCGGCGGGAACAAGGCATCGAGCCAGGCGCGCGCGCGCGCCGGATCCGCGGCCATACCGCTGTCCACCGTCAACCGCTGGTCGATCTGTGCCCGCACACGGCGCTCCGCCCGCCAATAGCGGGCGAGGTACAAACGATGATCGCGGCGCACGAGCGGCTCGGCGCCCTCCCCCCCACCGGCGAAACCCGAGCGGTCCAGCGCCTGACGGCAGGCTGCCAGCCCGTCGCGCTCGAGCGCACGCGCCATGGCCGCCAGGCCCTGGGGGCGGGCATCGCCCAGGGCCAGCGTATCGACAGCGGCGTCGCATAGGGCCTGCATGTCCAGGCAGACATGTCCATGCCCGAGCTGGGCGCTGCACCAGATCGCCAGCCACACGGCCAGGTCCGGCGCCTCGGGTGCGCGCTCGGCCAGGAACCGTCCGAACGCCACGTCGAGGCCGCGCAGCGCCCCCGCCTCATGCCAGGCGCCCACCTGCGCCCAAAGTGCCGCGCGGTCCCCACCGGCCGCGCCCCACTCATCGAGTGAACCCCCCGTCACCGGTCCGCCTCCCGTCCGTCGAACAACGCGTCCAGCCGTTCGATCAGGCTGCGCGCCGGGCAATCGGCAAACAAGCCTTGCCCCGGCGCATCCAATCCACGCAGGAACATGTAGACCGCCCCGCCGACATGCCGGTCGTAATCGTAATCCGGCAGCCGCGCCGCGAGCTGGCGGTGCAGAGCGAGCACGTACAGAACATACTGCAGGTCGTAGCGGGCGGCCAACATGGCGGCATGCATGGCCGCGGGGTGATAGGCCGCGGCGTCCGGCCCCAGCCAGTTGGACTTGTAGTCAACCACGTAATACTTCCCGTCGTGCCGCAGCGTCAGGTCGATGAACCCCTTGAACATACCGTTCAGCCGCATCGCGGCCGCCGGTGGCCGGGGTGCGGCATCCAAGGTTGCGGCACTGACCAGCGCATCGAGGCGCCGGACGTCGACCCCCTCCACTGGCAGCCAGAACTCCATCTCTGGCAGCGTGACCTCCAGCTCGTCCAGGCGCAGCGCGGGAGCCTGCGCAAGCCCGGGTCGGAATTCGGTGCGCACATAGCGCAGCAGCCAGTCACACAGCGGATCGATCCAAGCCGACCAGCCCCGCACGGCACAGCGGCGCGCCACCACGTCCCGGACCTCGGCATGCTCCAGCGCGTCGAAACCGCGCCGCGCGGCCCATTCCAGCAAGCCGTGCAGGAAAGTCCCCGCCTCGCTGCCCCGGGGAAAGGCATGTAGGCCGGCAACATTGCCTTGGCTTGCGCTCGGCGGCATCCCGCCGTACGCGTCCGGCGCCCCGAGCGAATCGAACCGCCGGGCCTCCCGGTACACGTCCTCCTGCGCCGTGCGGGCCGCCGCCTGGGCCTCAGGCTCGAGCCGCAGGGCCGAGTAGCTGGAAATCCACCAGACGTGTTCGCGAGCGGCGCGGCGCGGCATGCGCGCCGCGCCCAAACCGCCCGGCGCCGCGAGCGGCGGGATGGCGGCCGCATCCACCGCCGCCTCGTCCCAGGCAATCGCGTCATGGGCCCGGGCCAGCGCCTCCAGGGCCTGTCGGGCGCCGCCGGGCACGGCACCCAGCACATGGCCCACGGCGCTGCCTTGATCGAGGTCGCGCAAGGGGCCCACGGCCATCCATACGGCGTGCCGTGCACGTGTCAGGGCCACATACAGTTTGCGCACATCCTCGGCCAGGCGCTCCCGCTCGAGCTGCGCCAGATCGTCCGGATCCGGCCACAGCACCCGCCGGCGCCCATCCGCCGCATGCAGATAGTAAGGTCCCCGGTCACCTCGCACGACACGCGCCCGGGCGGCAAACGGCAGGAACACCAGTGCGTACTCCAGCCCCTTGGACTTGTGCACGGTGACCACGCGCACCAGGTTTTCGTCGCTCTCCAGGCGCACACGGCGGGCATCGTCCCCACCGCCGGCCAGGGTGCCCTCGCATTGCTCGTCCAGGTGGCGCATCAAGGCCTGCTCTCCGTCCAGCCGCATGGCCGCTTGCTGCAACAGCTCGGCCAGGTGCAGGATGTCGGTCAGCACGCGCTCGCCTTCACGGCCATCGTTCAAGAGCCGCGCCGGGACACCGAAATCGTGCAACAGGCGCCGGACCATGGGCAGGACGCCGCGCTCGCGCCAGCAGGTGCGATAGTCCTGGAAACGCGTCACGACGTCCTCCCAGGCCCGCTCGCCGGCGACCAGGCGCTCGAGGGCTGGCCACGACAGGGCCAGCGACGGCGTGGCGAGCGCCGCGCGCACGGCGCGACCGTCCTCGGGATTGGCGCAGGCGGCCAGCCAATGGCGCAATTCCTCGGCCTGTGGCGTCTCGTATACCGACTCGCGCTCGGACAGATAGACGCTGCGCACGCCGCGCCGCGCCAACGCCTCGCGCACCCGGCCCGCCTCGGCGTGGGTATTCACCAGGACGGCGATATCCGCCGGCCGCAGCGCCTGCAGCTCCGATCCGCGCGCGAAACCGGCCATGCCACGAGCGCCCATCGACAAGAGACCGGCCACGCGATGCGCGCACCAGTCCGCGGCGCGCTCCTCGTAGTCCCCGGCGCCCAACGGCTTGTCGGGTGCCACGGCATCGATCCAGTAGATGCTCAGTGCCGGCGTCGGCGCGTCGGCGCGCCGCCAGTGCTCCTCGCGGCCTTGGGCACGGACCGGATGGAAAGCGATGCCTTCGGTTTCGCCCGGCGTCGGGAAGGCTCCGCCGGGCGCATGGGTGTCGGCATGGGCGAAGCAGGCATTGACCGCCGCCACCATGTCCAGCGAAGACCTGAAATTCCGGCCCAACGTGTGCAGCCGGCCCGCGCAGGCGCGCCGTGCACGCAGATAGGTATGAATATCGGCGCCACGAAAACCATAGATCGCCTGTTTCGGATCGCCGATCATCACCAGGCACAGCTCGGCGCGATTCTCGGCGATGCGATAGATTCTGTCGAAGATCCGATACTGGACCGGGTCGGTGTCCTGAAACTCATCGATCAGGACCACTGGATACTGCTCGCGCAGCACCTGCGCCAGGCGCTCACCGTCCGGCCCATCCAGCGCGGCATCGAGATGAGCCAGCAGGCCATCGAAGCCCATGCGGGCCTGGCGGACGAGTTCGCCGCGCAGGCGCTCGCCGATCCAGGCCAGTGCGTGGTCCGCAACCTCGGTCCGGCCGTCGGGCAGGCCGGACAGCGCGGTTTGCAGCCCCGCGAGGCGATCGCTCAGGGGATGGCTGGGTGCAGGCCCCGTCCCGCGCCATTTCTCGGCCATGTCCGCCGGGGACAGCCGCTCCCAGCCGGTCTTCAGGTCCAGGGCCTCGGCCGCGGGATCGCGCGCCCAGTCCCGCAAATCGCCAATCCAGCGCTGCCAGTTGCGTGCCGCCACCGGCCAATCCCGGCCCAGGGACTCCAGCCACAGTCCCAAGACATCGGCCCCTTCAATCCAGGGGGCCTTCAAGGCGGTGAGGCACCGGGCGCGGTGCTCGCGGGCCTCAGTCAGCAGCGGCCCGAGCGAGCCTGGCGCGGGCGCCTGCGGCGTCTCATCGTGCAGGGCGCCGCCCAGCGCCGCGTGCAGAGCGGCCGGGCCCGGCCACCAGGCGCGCACCTGGGCGGCTTGCGCCAGCTCGAGCGGCGCAACGAACAGGCGCCAGTAGTCCCATACGGCCTCCTGTTCGACTGCCCGCAGGTCTGCCTCCACTCGACGGTCGAAAAGGCTGCCGCTATCGAAAGCATGCTCCTGCAACATGCGTGCGCACCAGCCATGAATCGTGCCGATCGAGGCCTCGTCCATGGACTGCGCGGCCAGGTCCAAGACCCGGGCGCAAGCCGGCCATCGCGCCGGCTCGATGGCGGCGCGCAGCGCATGCAGGAAATCGTCGGCCGCCCCGCAGGCCGGCTCATCTTGGGTGCCGCCATAGAAATAGGCGGCCGCCTGCGCGAGCCGCGCGCGAATCCGGTCGCGAAGCTCGTGCGACGCCGCCTCGGTGAACGTCAGGACCAGAATCTCGGCGGGCAGCCGGGCGGCAAGGGGCGGATCGCCGTGCCCGAGAACCAGGCGCAGGTACAGGGCGGCGATGGTCCAGGTCTTGCCCGTGCCGGCGCTGGCCTCGATCACCTGGCTGCCGCGCAGGGGAAAGGTCAGCGGATCGACGGGCGGGATGTCCAGGGAGCGGCTCATGAGGCTTCCGTCCGATCCGGCATGGCCTCATGGACGGTGGCGATCGCATCGCTCAGGCCGCCGTACAGGCATCGTGCCCACCGTTCAAAGCCGCCATCCGCGCTGAACGCCGCGAAATCCGGATAGGCCCTGCGCAAGTAGGGGTCCCGTTCGAGCGCCCGGGCGTGGCAGGCCTCCGCCTCGATCCAGGAGCGATGATCCCGCCGGGTGGAGGCGCCGCGCCGCAGCCAGATCACCGCGCAGTCCGCCGTGACGGGCAGGGGCGCGCACATGCCACGGGCCCACCCCCGCAGCAGGTCGTCGAACCACGCCCTGGCAAGCACGGGATCCAAGGGCTCGAAGGCCGCGCTGCCCTGAGGACTGAAGACCAGTGTCGTCAAGGCCTGGCCATCGAGGTGACCTGCCAAGTGTGTCACCCACGCCTCGATCAGGGCGCCCGGCCGATAGGCGCGGTCCTTGACCAGGTGGCTGGCCTGCAGCCAGAGGCGCGCGCGTTCGCCGGCGGCGTTCCAGCGGATTCCGTCGAGAGAATCACGTATCTCTAAAGTATATCTATCATCGACTGTCGTCCGATGCCACAAGGCCAGGGCAGACCCATCGGTCAGCGGCCAACGCCGGCACGCCGCCTGGTAGCCTGACAGCAGGGTTTCGAACCCTTCGTACAGGTCACCGGCGGCCAGTACCCCCAGGCTGCCCGCCGCCAATACCCCGGAGCGGCGCATGGCCTGCACACGCGCCTCCAGGTCGGGAACCGGGTCTCTTTCCAGGCGTATGGACCGTGCGGCCGTCGTCAGCAGCGTATCACGCAGGCTCCAGGCGTCCAGGCCGTCGATTTCATAAGGCTCGCGATCATCGCTGCGGCGCGTATCGCGTTCGAAGGAAACCCCCAGGCGGTCCTGAAAAAATCGCCGGATCGGGTGGCGCAGGAAACGCCGCAGGCGATCGAGGGACAGCGGCTCCTCGCGCGCCGGAAAGTCGAGCATGCCGGCAGACGCCCACAGGCCCGACGACACCGCCTCGTCCCGCGCCTGCCGCCATTCCCTGGCGTAGGTGAACAGGGCACCCGCTCGGGATGGCGGTTCGACCGGAAAATAGCGGCTGCTGAACGGCTGCAGGGGATGCCGGCAAGTGAGCGCCTCGGACACCGCAACGCCCTCGCCTGCGACCAGCCGCCATCCCGCATCCAGATGATCCCTCAACTGCGCCACCAGGACGGACGGCGGCAGCGGCGTATTGTCTTGAATGCTCCGACCCACCCAGGATATGTAGAGCTGGTCGCGCGCCGACAGCAGGGCCTCGAGGAATAGGTAGCGGTCGTCTTCCCGACGCGAACGGTCGCCGGGTCGGTAGCGCCCGGCCATCAGATCAAAATCGGCCGGCACTTGGATGCGCGGATAGGCGCCATCCTGCATGCCCAGCAGACAGACGCGCCGAAACGGGATGGCGCGCATCGGCATCAGGGTGGCAAACGTCACCGCCCCGGCAAAGAAACGCTGCGACAGCGCCTCCTGGTCGAACTGGGCCAGGCAGTGCTCGGCGGGGATATCGGCAGGCATGGCCTCGTCCAGCCCGGCGGCCTCGCAGGCCTCGAACCAGTCCTGGGCCGACTCGCGAAAGCGTTTGAGGGTGTAATCGTCCTGCTCGTCCTCGGCGAGGAACAGATCGGCCTCCAGATCCAGGAACCGCCGCAGCCACTGGGCCGGCGTGCCGGGGGCGGCAAACATCCGCCAATGACGCTCGAGGGCGCCAACCAGCGCTTCGAGGGGCCCCAGCAGGGCCGCATCCAGGCCCGCGGGCTCGCCGTAGGGCTCAACCCCACGCCAGGCGGGCGCGTCCGGCCCGGTGGCATAACCCAGCAGCATGCGCCGCAGTCCGAACCGCCACGTGTGCGGCGCGGCACCCTCCTCGCCCAGCTCCTGGAACCCCCAGTCCGCGCGGTGTGCGGCGTTCAACCCCCAGCGGATGTTCGAATCGGCGATCCAGGCATGCAGAGTCGGCAGATCCTGCTCGCGGATCCCGAAGCGCGCGCGCACGGCCGGCACGTCCAGCCATTCGAAGACGTGACTCATCCCCACACGCAAGCCTGGGAGCATCAGCAATTGCTCAAGCGCGAGCACCAGAGGATCGGCCCGGCGCTGGCCCCGATCGGCCAGCGCATAGGGGATGGCGCGTGCATCATCAGCCTCGTAGAGGCCGAAGACGGCCTGGACGTGGGGTGCATAGGCCTCGATGTCGGGCACCATCACGATGATGTCCCGGGGCCGCAGCGTCGGATCGCGATCGAATGCGTCGAGCAGCCGGTCATGCAGAATCTCAACCTCGCGCTGGGGGCTGTGGGCGACGTGAAAGCACAGGGATTCGTCGGCAGCGGGATCGACCGCCGGCCAGCGCGCGCGGGTCTCGGGCAGGGGGCGCAGGTCGCACACATCGTCCTGCAATTGCTGCAGCACGGTCGCGCGCGCCAGCGCCTCGCCCTCCAGCCGCTCAAAGGCATCGATGCGCCGGTGCAGCGCCGCGAATGCGGGGCGGTAGCCTTCCCGAGCGTGCGGATCGTCGAAATCGTCGAGCATGCCGATGAAGTCCCGACCCTGCTTGCCCCAGGCGGCGAGCAGCGGATGCGCATGCTGGTGGATGACCGCCTCGTCCAGGATCTCGGGCATGCCTGGCCGGCGCGCCTGGCGCCGGTAGCGGGCCCGCAGCAGGTCGCG
Organism: Castellaniella sp. GW247-6E4; assembly: GCF_040276065.1. Lineage (NCBI taxonomy): Bacteria > Pseudomonadati > Pseudomonadota > Betaproteobacteria > Burkholderiales > Alcaligenaceae > Castellaniella > Castellaniella sp. GW247-6E4. The sequence continues at coordinate 141,669 of NZ_JBELOI010000004.1, forward strand.
ATCCGGCACGATATCGGCCCAGAAGTGGGCGCACGGATTGTGCACGCACATGAGGATCTGGGACCAGCGCGCCAGCGCCGCCAGGGCCTCCAGTGCCTGGCCCGGCATCGCCGATATGCCAAATACCAGTATGCGGCGCGGCACACCGACGGGCCGCGCATCCAGCGCATCTCCCGCGGCGCGTCCCATGAAGGCCTCGTGGACGGCCGCACGGCCTAGAGGCCCCACGCCGCCGTCGACATCGGCAATCAGCGTCCTCCAGAGCGCCGGCTGCCATGCTTGTCCCGCCGGCAACGGACCGGGCCGCCCGCGTCCGTCGGTGACCTCGTCCCGCCCCCGCGCCCATGCATCGAGCCAGTCCGCCCGGTAGACCTGGTACTGGTCAAACAAGTCGGCCAGCCTTTCCGCCAATTGGAAACGCTTGCGCATATCCGGATCGTCGGCCAGGAAGCGCGCCAGGGGCGCATACGCCGGTTGGCCGACGACCTGCGGCAGCAGGCGCATCAAGCGCCAGACCAGGGCCGGTTTGTCCAAGGGCGAGCGTTCCGGCACCAAACCGGGTCCAAGCACGGCGCGATAGGCGCGCCACAGGAAGCGCGATGGCAGCAGGAACTCGAGGCCCGCGGCGATGCCGCAGCCGGTGTCGTGCCGGGCCAGGGCGAGCCGCAGCCACTGCGCAATGCCGTTGCTGTGGACCAGCACGACCTCGTCCTCCAGAGGCGCCAGCGGTTCGTGCCGCAACCAGGCCACCAGCACGTCGCGCAATTGCTCGGCCCTATTGCCGTGCACCAGCATCAGGCCCGGTGTCAGTTCCTCCACAGGCTTCCCGTCGATGATCCTCAGACCTTGCATCATACCGCCGCACGGCCTCCCGCCCATGCGGTTCGACCCCCACCGCCCGGGGCGGAGCACACCCGCGGCAGCCACCGCATCCCTTTCGGGCATCCGGCTTAGCCAAACGGGGCACTAGGGGTATCCTATAGGGGCGAACGAAGGCGCCGCGCGCCGCACAACCCAGACCGAGATCACCGTGAACACCCCAAGCCCAGAAATCGTAAAGACCGGATATCCGACCGCCGCCACGCTGGCCGAGCTTCAGGCCAACCTCGCCGACATCCACATGCGCATCGCCGCCGCCTGCGAACGCGCGGGCCGCGCCACCGATACCGTGCGCCTGTTGCCCGTGAGCAAGACAGTGGACGAGGCGCGCATCCGCCTGGCTTATGCCGCGGGCTGCCGCGAGCTCGGGGAAAACAAGGTCCAGGAGGCCTACGGCAAATGGGAGGCCATGTCCGACCTCCAAGATCTGAAATGGGCCGTCATCGGGCACCTGCAGACCAACAAGGCCAAGCTCGTGGCCCGCTTCGCCCACGAATTCCAGGCGCTCGACAGCCTGCGCGTGGCCGAAATCCTGGATCGCCGTCTACAAGACGAGGGCCGAGCGCTGGATGTCTTCGTGCAGGTCAACACCTCGGGCGAGGCCAGCAAGTTCGGCTTGGCGCCCGACCAGGCCCTCGACTTCGCGCGCGCCCTGCCCGCCTTTTCCTCGCTGCGCGTGCGCGGCCTGATGACGCTCGCCCTGTTCTCGTCGGACGAGCGCCATGTGCGGCCCTGCTTTCAACGGTTGCGCGACCTGCGCGACCGCTTGCAGCAGGACGCGCCGTCGGGTGAACGCTTCCAGGAGTTGTCCATGGGCATGTCCGGCGATTTCGAGTGGGCAATCGAGGAAGGTGCGACGATCGTGCGTGTCGGCCAGGCGATCTTCGGCGCGCGCGCACTGCCCGACAGTCACTACTGGCCCGAAGGCAAGCGCGGTGCCGGCTGAGCCTTCAGCTCAACCGGCAGGGGGACGAGGCATGACGGCTCTGGCATGGCGGTTCCCCCGCTGGACACGCGGGCTGGCGGCCGGCGCGGCGCTATTGTTGGCCGCCTGTGCCGGACCGGGGACGCCGATGGGCGCCGCGCCTGGCCCGCGCATCGACCCGGCCAAGCGGACCGAGGTGGTCATGACCGCGCTCAGCCTGCTGCAATCCAATTACCACTACGGCAGCGCGCGGCCCACCCGGGGGTTCGACTGCAGCGGCTTGGTGAAATACGTGTTCGACACCGCCGCCGATACCCCCCTGCCCCATAACACGGCACAGATCGCACAGCTCAGCCGCCCGATCGCGCGGGATCACTTGAGGCCCGGGGATTTCGTTTTTTTCGATACCCTGGGGCAATCGAATTCGCACATGGGGATCTATATGGGGGACGGCCGCTTTATCAATGCGCCCTCGACGGGTGGCCGGGTGCGGATTGATACGCTGGACAATCCATACTACCGTCGACATTTCGAATCGGCCCGGACATTGTTCGTCGAGTAGAGCCCCTCAAGGCGGCACAAGGCGCTCTTGAGTCCATCAATCAACCGGCAGGCACTGCGACCTGGGGACGGCGTACAGCCCGCCCCTGGCGGGGCGGGCTGTCGAGGTGACGAGGGCGGGATCAGGAACGGGAGGACTTGTCGCCGCGATGCATGCCGCGAGGGCCGCGCTCGCGTAATTCGACGAGTTTTTCACGTTGTTCGGGGGTCAGCACCGCCAGGAACTTCGCGTGCTTTTGCGCCCGCAGCAGGGCAAGCTGCGCCTGTGCCTTGCCCAGATCCTGCGCCAGGCTCTGGGCTTGGGCCTCATCGAAGGCACTCGCGCTGCTGAGCTCGCGCAGCTTGGTCGCCGCGGCGCGCTCGGCCTTGCGCTGGTCGTAGAGCGCCTGGGCCTGATCCTGGCGGATCTTGAAAATCTGGTCGCGCTGGGCCTCGGTGAGGTCCAGGGCGCGCATCGCGTGGCCAGGCATACCATGCTCGCCTCGCGCGCTGTGATGCATGTGCTTGCCTTGCGGGGCGCAGGACGCATTGCCTGGCTGAGCGGACGCCGTCAGCGGCAGCGCGAGGGAGGCGGCCAGCGCCATGGAGGAAATCGCGAGGAAAGTTTTGGTCTTCATGTGGATGCTCCTTGTGTTGATCGGGACCGTAAACCCACCGATCCGCGATGGACACAGATTACGCACACACTGGGGCGGAAAAGTGAACGAAAGATGGAGAAACTGTGAACCCCACGCGGGCCGGTTCCGCATCCAGGGCATCAACGCGGGTCCGCGTCCTCGGCGGCCTGCAGGTCCAGGCGGTAGCCCACGCCATAGACCGAGCGGATCAGGTCGCTGTCCGGCCGGATGGCCGCGAGTTTGCGGCGCAGGTTCTTGACATGGCTGTCGACAGTGCGATCGGTCACCACCCGATGGTCGTCGTACAGGCGGTCCAGCACCTGATCGCGGGAAAAAATCCGGCCCGGCGCCGATGCCAGCAGAGCCAGCAACCGGAACTCGACGGGCGTCAGCTCGAGCGCCGTGCCATCGAGCAGCGCTCGGTAGGCATCCTCGTCGATGAGCAGCCCCGCCGCGCGCGCGGCGCCCTCATCGCCGGCCGCCGCGCCTTGGCGGCTGCGCCGCAGGACGGCCTTGACCCTGGCCACCACCTCGCGCGGACTGTAGGGCTTGCAGATATAGTCGTCGGCCCCGAGCTCCAACCCCAGCAGGCGATCGATCTCCTCGACCCGGGCGGTCACCATGATGATGGGCACCGCGCTGAACGCGCGGACCTCGCGGCATACGTCCAGACCGTCTTTGCCGGGCAACATGAGATCCAGCAGCACCAGGTCCGGCGACCAGTCCCGCACCTCGCGCGCCGCCTCGAGCCCGTCGCCCAGGCAACGCGCCTCGAATCCGCCAGCCTCGAGATAGACGCGCAGCAGATCGGCGAGCTTGGGCTCGTCTTCGATCACCAGCACCCGATTGGAATTCACAGCGGCCCTCCGGCGGGGAAATCGAACTCGAGGCGCAGACCACCCAGGGACGAGCCCATGGCACGCGCCGTGCCGCCATGGGCCTGGACGATGTGACGACAGATGGCCAGCCCCAGTCCGGCGCCGCCATGCGCGCGGCTGCGCGAACCCTCGACCCGGAACAGGCGGTCGAAAATCCGTGGCAGAACCTCGGCGGGAACACCCGGAGCGCTGTCCTCGACGATCAGGCGCACGCCCGCGCCATGCGCCGGCTCGACCACGATACGAGCCTGGCCGGGGGCATCGGTGTAGCGCAAGGTGTTTTCCAAGAGGTTCGAGAGCAGTTGCTCGAGGCGGTGCTGATCGCCCTGCACCCACTGCTCACTGACCGCTTCGAGGCGCAGGTCGATGCCGGCGCGCGCGAACCGGTCGCGCAGGCCATCGACGACGCCGCGCGCGAGCGTCGCCAGATCCAGCGCCGCCATCCGATAGCTGAGCGCCCCGGCATCGGCCAGCGAGAGATCGTAGAGATCGTCGATCAGCGAACTGAGCCGCAATACCTCGTGCTGCAGCGAGGCGAGCGTGGCCGCGTCAGGCGCACGCAAGCCATCCTGCAGCGCCTCGATCTCGCCACGCAGCACCGCCAGCGGAGTGCGCAACTCGTGCGAGACATCGGCCATCAGGTCGCGGCGTAGACGCTCGTTGCGCTCGAGGCTGTTGGCCAGGCGATTGAAATCCTCGGCGAGACGCCCCAACTCGTCCCGGGTGCCCACCTGGACCCGGGTGCCGTAATCGCCGCCCGCCAGGCGGTGCGTGGCCCGGGCGATGCGCCGCACCGGCACCAGCAAGATCCGCGCCAGCATCAGGCTGACCAGGGCAGCCAGCAGGGCCGACAGGCCGACGATCACCCAAGTCGCGCGCAACTGGCGCGACTGGAAACGCTGGTCGATCTCGTCGTCCAAAACCATGGTCGGCGGCGGGGGGGTCACCAGCCACCCGATCACCTGGCCGTCCACCTCGAGGCGATGGCGCCTCTCACCCGCCAGGCTGCGCGGCCCGGCCAGCCATTCGCCCTGGGCATCGATCAGGCCAATCCTCGATGGCGGACCCCCGTGCCGGCGGTGGCCGAAGGGATCCCGCTCGTCGTGGCCCCCACCCCGGCTCGACAGACGCAGGCTGCGCCACCAGCGGTCACGGTCCTCGGAGAGGAACCGCCAGCCGCCGGCACGCACATAGTCTGCCTCAAGGACATCGGCCAGGCTGGACAAGCGTTGCTCCTCGCGCTCATGGATATAGTCGACGAAATCGTTCTGGAAACTGAACCGCACGGCCATGCCCATGGCCAGCGCCACGATGATGCAGCTCGCCAGTATCGCGAGGAATAGCTTGAAGGTGATGCTGGACTGCAATTATCCTGTCCTATCGAAATCCACGAGAATTGCGCATGACGCCCATCATATCCGTTTCGGGCCTGGACAAGGTCTACGCCTCGGGCCTGCGGGCCCTGGACCGAGTCAACCTCGAGATCCGGCGTGGCGAAATATTCGCCCTGCTAGGCCCCAATGGGGCCGGCAAGACTACACTCATCAGCATCATCTGCGGCCTGGTCAACCCCACCGCCGGCACTGTCATCGCCGACGGTCACGACATCGCCCGGGACTACCGCGCAGCCCGCGCCGCCATCGGCCTGGTGCCCCAGGAGCTCACCACCGATGCATTCGAGACGGTCTGGAACACCGTGAGCTTCAGCCGCGGCCTGTTCGGCAAGCCCAGGAACCCGGCGCACATCGAGAAAGTCCTGCGCGACCTGTCCCTGTGGGAAAAAAGAGACCAGAAGCTGCTCTCGCTGTCCGGCGGCATGAAGCGCCGCGTGCTGATCGCCAAGGCCTTGTCCCATGAGCCCTCGATTCTTTTCCTGGACGAGCCCACCGCCGGTGTGGACGTCTCGCTGCGCAAGGACATGTGGGCGCTGGTGCGCGCGCTGCGCGCCACGGGCGTGACCGTCATCCTCACGACGCACTACATCGAGGAGGCCGAGGAGATGGCCGACCGCGTGGGCATCATCAACAAGGGCCGGATCGTACTGATCGAGGATAAGGCCACACTGATGCGCAAGCTCGGCCAGAAAAAACTGATCGTGCGCCTGCGCGCACCACTTGGGGAAATTCCCGAGGCACTCACAGCCTGGCCCCTGGTCTTGTCGGAGGACGGCGCGGCCCTCGTCTACAGCTACGGCGCGAGCGACGCCGGCAGCGACGGCGGCCCGGGGCCATTGATCACCGCGCTGGGCGACATGGGTCTGGCCATCGCCGACCTGGAAACGACCCAGCTCACCCTCGAGGACATCTTCGTCGATCTGATCAAGGAAGCCGCATGAATCTGCGTGCCGTCAGCGCCATCTACCTGTTCGAAATGGCCCGAACCTGGCGCACGCTGCTGCAAAGCATCGTCGCACCCGTCATCTCCACCTCGCTGTACTTCGTGGTCTTTGGCACCGCGATCGGCACCCGTATCCAGCACATCGGCGACGTCAGCTACGGCGCCTTCATCGTCCCGGGACTGATCATGCTGTCGCTGCTCACGCACAGCATCTCGAACGCCTCTTTCGGCATTTACTTCCCCAAGTTCACGGGGACCATCTACGAGCTGCTGTCGGCGCCGGTATCGTACGTCGAGGTGCTGATGGGCTATGCCGGCGCCGCCGCGACCAAGTCCATCCTGCTGGGCCTCATCATCCTCGCCACCGCCGGCCTGTTCGTACCGCTGCGCATCGACCACCCGCTGGCCATGATCCTGTTCCTGGTGCTCACCTCGGTGACCTTCAGCCTGCTGGGCTTCATCATCGGCATCTGGGCGGACAATTTTGAAAAGCTGCAATTCGTGCCGCTGCTGATCGTCACGCCCCTGACCTTTCTGGGCGGCACCTTCTATTCCATCGACATGCTCCCGCCCTTCTGGCGCACCGTCACCCTGTTCAACCCGGTGGTCTACCTGGTGAGCGGCTTTCGCTGGAGCTTCTATGGCCTGGCCGACGTGAATGTCTGGCTGAGCCTCGGAATGACGATGGGATTTCTGGTCGCCTGCCTGGCGATCATCGCCTGGATTTTCCGGACCGGCTACCGCCTGCGAGTCTGAACCCGGATACAGGCTACACTGCGTGGCGTGCCGCCAGGCTGACTATCCGGGAGACACCATGCCACACACCGACGACACCCCCTTCGGGACGCTGATTCGACGTTGCGAGCCGCAATGGCTCGCCTATTGCCAACACGACTTCGTGCGCCAGTTGGGCGCCGGCGTCCTGCCGCGCGAGGCATTTCGCCACTACCTGCGGCAGGATTACCTGTTCCTCGTGCACTTTGCCCGCGCCTGGGGCCTGGCGGTCTACAAAAGCCGCGACATGGCCGAATTGCGCCAGGGGCTCGACAGCCTCAAGGCCATCGTCGACATCGAAATGGGCCTGCACATCGCCTACTGTGCCGAATGGGGAATCTCCGAGGACGAGCTCGCGCGGCTGCCCGAGGCCCGCGAAACGATGGCCTATACCCGCTATGTCCTGGACGCGGGCCACCGCGGCGATCTGCTGGACCTGCACGTGGCGCTGGCGCCCTGCCTGATCGGCTATGCCGACATCGCAAACTGGCTGACGGCGCAGCCCTTTACGGTACGCGGCAAGACAAACCCTTACGACGCCTGGATCGCCATGTATGCCGGCCCTGAATTCCAGGCGGCCGCCCAGGCCGAACGCCAGTGGCTGAACCAGCGGCTGGCGGGCCAGACGCCCGAGCGCCTAGCCGGGCTCGTCGAGACCTTCCGCGACGCCACGCGCCTGGAGGCCGACTTCTGGCAAATGGGGTTGACGGCCGCTGATCGCCTCTAGGGCAGGGTTCGCCGATGCGGCGGGCGGCGCGGATCAGCCCGCTGGGCGTGCACGCAAGTGGCTGCGCAGCCACTCGTGCCCGCTGACCATCAGAATACCCGTCATCACCAGGATCGCGCCGATCACGAAGCCAGCATCCAGCGGTTCATCCAGCAGCCAGACACCGAACGCGACCCCGAACAGCGGGGTCATGAACGACAGCACCCCGAGGCGCGAGGCCAGATAGGTCCGCAGCAACCAGAACCACACCAGCAGGCTGCCGAAAGCCATCAGCAAAGTCTGGTACAGCATGCTGGCGACCACCAGCGGCGTGGAGCGAATGGCGGCCTGGTCGGAAATGGCGGCCGCCGCCACCAGGATCAGCGCGGCGCCGATCAATTGGTAGAGCAAGGTGTGCGTCGTGGGCGCGTGGGCCAGCCGGGTACAGCGCAGCACCACCGTGGTCGCACCCCATGCGGCCCCTCCCAGCAATCCCAGCAAGTCGCCGATCAGCATATCTGTCGAGACCCCGCCCGTCGACGGGCCTCGATCATAGAAGGTCACGACAATGCCCAGGAAAGCCACCAGGATGCCGAGCCATTGGATGGCGGACAGGCGCTCGGCGGGCAGCCTCCACTGCAACCCCAGGGCGGCAAAGATTGGGGCCGTATACAGAAAGACCGACATGTGCGAGGCCGTCGTGTAGCGCAGGCCCTCGCCCACCAGCAAATACTCGACCGCAAACAGGACACCCACCAGAATACCGGGGCGCCACGAGCCGCCCGCCCAGTCGATCCGCTCGCGGCGCCAGCGGATCAACAAGGCGACCAGTATGACCGCAACGCACGAGCGCAGGCCGATCTGCATGATGGGCGCGATGTCGGTTGCCACCGCCTTGATGGCGACTTGCTGCAGACCCCAGACCAGGCACAGAACGACCATCAGGCCGCTTGCGCGGCCATCGATGGGCAGCGGCGTCCCCACCGGGGAGCTCATGTCGCCAAGACCCCCGGGGGGAAGGGAATCACAGCATCATCGTATGGCATCCACGGCCCGCGCCAGCGTATCGACGGTGCGCGCCACGTTGTGGAGCTTGTCCAGACCGAACAGCCCGATCCGGAAGGTCTTGAAGCCCTGCGGTTCGTCACACTGCAGCGGCACCCCGGCCGCCGCCTGGATGCCCGCCTGCGCGAACTTGGCGGTAGAGTGGATCCCATCGTCCTGGGTGTAGCTGACCACCACGCCCGGCGCCTCGAAGCCCGGGGCCGCGACGCTCTTGAAACCCTTTTCACTAAGCATGGCACGCACCGCATCGCCGAGCGCCTGCTGCTCGCGACGCACCTTGTCATAGCCATAGGCTTCGGTCTCGGCCATCACGTCGCGCAAAATCCGCAGGGAGTCAGTGGGCAAGGTCGCATGGTAGGCATGGCCGCCGTTCTCGTAGGCCTCCATGATCTGCAGCCACTTGCGCAGATCGCAGGCGAAGCTGGTGCTGACGGTCGACTCGATTCGCTCGCGCGCCAGCGGGCCGAGCATCACCAAGCCACAGCAGGCCGACGCCGTCCAACCCTTTTGCGGCGCGCTGATCAGCACGTCGGCCCCCACCTCACGCATGTCCACCCAGATCGTTCCCGAGGCAATGCAATCCAGCACAAACATGCCGCCCACCGCGTGGACGGCGTCGGCGACCCGCCGCATGTAGTCGGTGGGCAGCATGATGCCTGACGCCGTCTCGACGTGAGCGGCGAAAACCAGATCGGGCCGGCCCTCGCGGATCGCCGCCTCGACGTCCTCGATGGGCGGCGGCGCAAAGGCCGCCTGCGCCCCCTCGTGGAGCGGCCGCGCCTTGAGGACCGTGGTCCGCGCCGGGATGTCGCCGGCATCGAAAATCTGGCTCCAGCGGAAGCTGAACCAGCCGTTGCGTATCACCAGGCAGTGTTTTCCGGTGGCGAACTGGCGGGCGACGGCCTCCATGCCGAAGGTACCGCTGCCGGGAATCACGATCGCCGACTGGGCACCGTAGACGGTTTTGAGCGTATGCGAGATGTCCTTCATCACCCCCTGGAAGGTGCTGGACATATGGTTGATGGCGCGATCGGTATAGACGACCGAATATTCGAGCAGGCCATCGGGATCGACGTCGGGCAGCAAACCGGGCATGGGGCTTCTCCTGAAAGAGGGACTTGCGGACGATTGTAGATCATCGAACCAGCGCGCCGCGCCGCGCGCGGCCTCAGCGCCGCAAGGGCGAGATTCCGATGATGCCGCCCTGCGCACTCTGGGCCAGCTTTTCCCCCAGAAAATCCAGAAACGAGCGGGGCGCGGGCGCCATCCCGCGCCGCGACGGATACACCGCATGCACGATGCCGGGCGCCAGGGACCACTCGGGCAGCACACGCTCGAGGCGGCCTCGCGCCAGATCCTCTTGGCACATGTAGTCGGGCAGCATGCCGAAACCGACGCCGCCCAGGACGGCGAAGCGCACAGTGACCAGATCGTCGGCCGCGAACACGGGCCGGCACGTGATCGCGTGGCGCTCGCCAGTCGGCTTGTAAAGCCGCAGCCGGAAACCGCCGTCGATTCCCGACATCCCGACCGCGGCCATTTCCGCGAGGTCCGAGGGCGCGCCCGGGCGACCGCCGCGGTCCAGCAGGCCCGGTGCGGCCAGCAGCAGGCCATGACTGAGCCCGAGCTGCTTGACGATCACGCTGCCGCTGTCGCCAAGGTCGCTGCGCACCCGCAAGGCGATATCCACGCCCTCCTCGACCAGGTCGACCACGCGGTTGCTGACCTGCATATCCAGTCTGACTTTGGGATGACGCGCCAGATATTCGGACAGCAGCGGGCCGATGACGGTCTGGGCGAGGGTGACCGGGCACACCACCCGCAAGGTACCGCGCGGCTCGGAACGAACCTGGGCGAGTTCGGCCCACGCCTGCTCGGCCTGGTCCCGCACCGCGACGCAATGCCGGAGATACTGTTCACCGGCGGCGGTCAGGGACAGCTTGCGCGTCGTGCGTTGCAGCAGCCGCATGCCCAGCTCAGCCTCGAGCCGGGCGATCCGCCGGGATAGACGGGACTTGGGCAGACCCAGTGCCCGCGCAGCGACCGCAAAGCCGCCGCGCTCGGCCACCTCGGCGAAGTAGCGCATATCGTTCAGATCTTGCATCGCTAATTACTGATATAAACAGAACAATGTATGTATTTTACTGCTACTTATCAAATATTTATGCCTAATGGATAATACCTATCACTCAATCATCGACGCTATTTCCAAAAGGAATTTTCCATGCAAGTGCTACACCTCGACTCCAGCATTACGGGCGCCCATTCAGTATCGCGCCAACTCTCGCGCGAGGCGGTCCAACAATGGATGGCCAGCCACCCCGACGCACAGGTGCAATACCTGGACCTGGCCGCCGAGGCACCCAGCCCCCTGACGCGCGACGCACTGGGCTTTCGCGCGCCGGCCGAGGGTGCGCCCTCCGACATCCAGGCGCGTGAAAACGCCGTTTCCGAGGCGATGGTGCGCCAGTTGCTGGCCGCCGACGTCGTGGTAATCGGCGCGCCGCTCTACAACTTCACCATCCCAGCCCAACTGAAAGCGTGGCTGGACCGCGTGGCGCAAGCCGGCCGCACGTTCAAGTACACGGAAAACGGTCCAATCGGCCTGCTGGGGGACAAGACCGTGATCCTCGCGCTCAGCCGCGGCGGCGTCTACTCGACCAGCGAAATCGGTACGGCCATGGAACACCAGGAAAGCTACCTCAAGACGATCTTCGGCTTTATGGGGGTAAAGGACATCCGCGTCGTGCGCGCCGAGGGGATGGACATGGGCGCCGAAAGCCGCGAGCGCGGCTTTGCGCAAGCCCGTCAGGACATCCTCGCACTGGCCGCTTGAGCGGCCTCGCCGGCCCGGCCCGCGCGCATGCGTCGGCCACCATGAAAAACGGCACGATCGCATCGTGCCGTTTTTCATGGTCGGGAATTGCGCCGGCCTACTTGGCGAACAACTGGCCGATATCCTTGAAGGCCTTGAATTCCAGGGCATTGCCACAGGGATCCAGCAGGAACATGGTGGCCTGCTCCCCGACCTGGCCCTTGAAGCGCACGTAGGGCTCTATCACGAACGCCGTGCCAAAGGACTTCAGGCGCTCGGCGAGCGCCTCCCACTGCGCCCATTCCAGCACAATGCCGAAATGCGGCACCGGCACCTCGTGTCCATCGACCGGATTGGTGTGGGCATTCTCTTGCGAGGCCGTCCTGGGGTGCTCGTGGATCACGAGCTGGTGGCCGTAGAAATTGAAATCGACCCACTGCGCGCTGGAGCGGCCCTCTTCGAGGCCGAACACCTCGCCGTAGAAGCGGCGGGCGGCGGGCAGGTCGTAGACGGGAATTGCAAGGTGGAAGGGGGACAGGCTCATCTGGATTCCATGGAGGCGGATGTTCGGCGCCAGCCGCCGCGCGACGCTCGCCACGGGAACCGGCCGGTGATCTTGTTTAATCTTAACAGGGCGAAGCGCGGGCGGTCACGACATACAATGCCCCTTGGCGGCGGCTCACATCGACCCGCCCGGCGACAGGCCACAGAGGAGCAAGCCATGAACCCGCTGACCGCGGCCCTGGACATCGAGGCCAGCGAGCTACTGCCAAAACTGGAGTCGATCTACAAAGATCTGCACCGCAATCCGGAGCTCTCCATGCAGGAAGTCCGTAGCGCGGACGTCACGGCCGATTACCTCCAGACCCAGGGCTTCGAGGTCGCGCGCCGGGTCGGTGTGACGGGCGTGGTCGGCCTCCTGAGAAACGGCGAGGGTCCGACAGTGATGCTGCGCGCCGATATGGATGCCCTGCCCGTGGTGGAGGCCACCGGCCTGCCCTATGCAAGCAGCGTCAGGGTCCGGGATGAGGACGGCGCCGAGGTCGGCGTCTCGCACGTGTGCGGCCATGACCTGCATATGACTTGGCTAATGGGCGTGGCCCGGATCCTGTCCCGCCATCGCGATGCGTGGGCGGGGACCGTGCTGGCGGTCTTCCAGCCTGGCGAGGAGGTTGGCCTCGGCGCGCAAAGCATGATCGACGACGGCATGTTCGAGCGCTTCCCCAAGCCCGACGTCGTCCTGGGCCAGCATGTCGTCGTCGGCGAGGCGGGCACCGTGGGCTATCGCAGCGGCGTCATCCTGTCCGCGGGCGACAGTCTGAAGGTCAAGCTCTTTGGCCGCGGAGCCCACGGCTCGCAGCCACAAACCGCCATCGACCCGGTCATCATGGCCGCAGCCACGGCAATGCGGCTGCAAACCATCGTATCGCGCGAGATCGCACCCACCGACAACGCGGTGCTGACCATCGGATCGCTGCATGCCGGGGTCCGAGAGAACATCATCCCCGAGGATGCCACGCTCCGGCTGAACATCCGCACGACCGACGAGGGCGTCCGCGCCACGATGCTTGCCGCCGTCCGGCGAATATGCTGCGCGGAATGCCAGGCCTCGAACGCGCCGCGCGAACCCGAGTTCACTACCATCAGCTCCTTTCCGGTGACCCGCAACGATGTCGAATCCACCGAGAGGATCGCACTGGCGTTCAAGGCGCAGTTCGGCGAGCGGGCCTACGAAACCGAGCCGGCGGGCGCGAGCGAGGACTTCAGCCTCTTCGGACGTGCCTGGCAGGTACCCTACGTCTTCTGGTTCGTGGGTGGCACAGACGCCGAGACCTACGCCCGAGCCAAGGCGGCCGGACAGCTCAACACCCTGCCCAACAACCATTCACCCAAGTTCGCGCCGGTGATCCACCCAACGCTCGGCGCTGGTCTGCAGGCCATGCTGACCGCCGCATCGGTATGGCTGTGCAACCCCGCCCGCGCCCGGCACGGCACCTTGAGACCGCGAGAGGAGACATGATGGATCGGCAAACGCTTGGGGCCCTGCTGATGGCCGGAGCGCTCGGTGCCGGGCCTTGTCTCGCGGCGGACACCGCGCCTGATTCCCCAGGCGCGTACATCGGCGTATTCGGTGGCACCGGCACGGCGATTGCGAGCAGCCTGCGGCAACGAGGCGCCGTCCTTTTGCCGGGCCCGCTGCCGCCGCTGCCGATCGATGCGCAAGGCTCCACCGGCAGCGGCGAGCGTGTGTCGCTGGGCGGCATCCAGGCCGGCTATGAATGGGGGCGCCGAAGCATCGGATCCACCCGCTGGGGGCTCAACCCCGCCACGGAAATCGAGGCTTTTCACCTGGGAGAACACACGCCAGTGGGCGAGATGCCCGTCACGCCCCGCGCCCTGGGCACACAATACGTCACGTTTCCCATGACGGCGGACGTCCTCCTGGCCAATGCGGTCTTCACCATCCACACGCCCTTCTCGGACACGATCCTGCCTTACGTGGGAGCCGGCGCCGGACTGGCCCGCTTGTCCGTCAAGGGATCCGATTCCGCCAATCCCTCCGAACCGGGCATCAATCACTTCAACTCGGACCCCGACGCCTCGGACACCGCCTTCGCCATGCAATTCAAAGTCGGCCTCAAGGCCAAGGCGAGTCGCCGGGTGCGCCTGTTTGCCGAGTATCGCCACCTCTCCATCGAGGCGACACGCTATACCTTCGGCTCGACGGACTATCCGGGCCTGCACCTCCCAACACGGACCTGGGACGTGGGCCTCGGCCGCCAGAACTACAATCTCTTCGTCGCCGGCCTGCAATACCGGTTCTGAGCCGCGGCGGCGGGCGCGTCGCACCGGCGCCCGCCGCATCACGCACGCATGGCCCTCAACGCCTCGGCCCAGCGCAGCAATTCATCCAGCATGGTCTTGGCCGACGCATCGATCGGTTCGTTGGAAGCGAACACGCCATCGTCGCCGATGTGGCTGGCTACCCTCGGCACCGTGACGCCTTCCGCCATCGGCATCATCTTGAGCGTGGTGACATGCAGCCTTTCCATCTGGACCGCTCGCAGCCCCCCCGAAACGCCGCCGTAGCCCACGAAGCCGCAAGGTTTATAGTTCCATTCCTTGTAGAGGAAGTCGAGGGCGTTGACCAAGGCCGGCGGCGGACTGTAGTTGTACTCCGGGCTCACGAACACATAGGCGTCGGCGGCGGCCACAATCGCGCTCCAGCGCCGGGTATGCTCGTGCTCATACTGCTGCATGCGGGGGTGCTCCGGCTCGTCGTATAGCGGCAGACCGACATCGGCCAGGTCGACGAGTTGCGCCTCGAAGGCGCCGTGCGCGCACGCAAATTCGTGAAACCAGCGGGCCACCGCCGGCCCGACCCGTCCGGGTCGCGTGCTGCAGACGATGGTTTGAAGCCTCAAGGCCATGGTTCTTCCTTTTATCGATGGGGACCCGCTATCGTACTGCGAACCCGAAGGCCGGCCCGGCACCCCAAGAGTCGCCACCGCCACAATGAAGTAAATTACCCATTGAACGCCGGCCCCCCGAGCGGCGCCACCCCGTTCAGGATGTTCAGGAAACTGCATGAAAACTCGGGCAAGCGACCTGCTGTCGACCGCCATCGCCCCCATTGTCTGGGGCAGCACCTATATCGTCACCACCGAGCTGCTGCCCGGTTTTTCGCCCTTGACGGCCGCCGCCCTGCGTGCGCTGCCGGCGGGGATTCTCCTGCTCCTGGTCTCCCGGCGGCTGCCGAGCGGCATCTGGTGGCTGCGCTGCCTGTTCCTGGGCGCCCTGAATTTCTCGCTCTTCTGGAGCCTGCTGTTCGTCGCGGCCTATCGACTCCCCGGCGGCATCGCCGGGACCGTCCTGTCGGCTCAGCCCCTGATCGTCGTTTTCCTAGCCTCGTTTCTGCTTGCCACCCCACTGCGTCCCTTGACGGTCTTCGCTGCGCTCGCCGGCATGGGCGGCGTGGGCCTGCTGGTGCTGACGCCCGACGCGGCGCTCGACGCCGTGGGCGTCGGCGCGGGCCTGGCCGGCGCGACCGCCATGGCGCTGGGAACCATACTGACCCGCAAATGGCAGCCGCCGATGTCGGCGATGACCTCCACCGCGTGGCAACTACTCTTTGGTGGCCTGCTCCTCGCGCCCGCGGCGCTGCTGTTCGACCCGGCGCCGCCGGCCCTGAACGCCGCCAACCTGCTCGGGCTCGCGTGGCTCAGCCTGATCGGGGCCGCCCTCACCTACGCACTCTGGTTCAAGAGCACCGCGCGTCTGGATTCGGCCGTGGTGTCATCGCTGCTGTTCCTGAGCCCCCTGACGGCCGTGTTGCTCGGCTGGGTCTTCCTGGACCAAACGCTGAGCGCGCTCCAGGCGATCGGCATCGCCGTGATCCTCGGCAGCATATGGCTCAGCCAGCAGGCGCATGCGCGGGCAAAAACGCCCAACCGCCCCATGCGGACAGGCACGGACCGGACGCTGTAAGATCGAGCCATCGTTCCCAACCCCCGTGTCACCTCATGGCCCTCATCAAACCCGTCAGCTCGCTGCGCAGCTACGATGGACAGGCGCACGTCCATGAGCATGATGACGTGCAGATCATGGTGCCGTTGGCGGGGCGCATGGACCTGGAGGTCAACGGGCGGCTGGAACGGGCCAGCCGGTGAGCTGCCACCATGATGGTATGAGCGCCCCGACCAAAACACCCTCCTCCTCTCCGGCCTCGTCCCTGCAAGGCGTGCTGCTGGTGCTCGGCGCCGCCGTGCTCTGGGGGACCACAGGCACGGCCCAGAGCTTTTCCTCCGCCGCGCTGTCGCCCTATTGGGTAGGCGCACTGCGCCTGCTGGTCGCCTCCCTTTTCTTCCTCGCCTATGCCGCCTGGGCCCTCGGACCCGTCCGCCTGGGCCGCGAGCTCGCCGACCTGCACTGGCAGCAGGCGATCTGGGCCGGCGCCTGCATGGCGGGCTACAACCTGACGTTTTTCGCCGGGGTGAAGGCCACCGGCGTGGCCGTCGGCACGGCGCTGGCGCTGGGCAGCGGTCCGATCTGGGCCGGGCTGCTGCAGATGCTGGCCGGCGCACGCCCAGGCGCGGGCTGGTGGGCAGGCACCCTGCTGGCCGTCGCTGGCGGCACGCTGCTGGTCTTTGGACGCGGCGGCGACATCCAGGCTGATCCGCTGGGCATCGCGCTCTGCCTGGCTGCCGGCCTGGCGTACGCGCTGTATGCCCTGCTCAACAAACGGCTCGTTCACCGCTCGGCACCCGCCGTCACGACGCTGGCCGTTTTCATGGTGGGCGCGCTGCTGGCCCTGCCGGCGGCGGGACTACAGGCCGGGCCGCTGCAGATCACGGGCCCGGGCTGGCTACTGGTCGGTTTCCTGGGCATCGCGGCCACCGGTATCGCCTACTTGCTGTTCAGCACGGGATTGCGCAGCATCAGCGCCGCCAGCGGCGTATCGCTGGCCTTGATGGAGCCGGTCACTGCGTTCCTGCTGGCGATCCTGGTGGTGGGCGAGCAGCCCGGCGCACTGGCCTATGCCGGCCTGGCGGCCCTGCTGGCCGGGCTGGTCATCGTCATCCGGGCCGAAACGCGCCCGACATAGACCCGCAACGCAAGATGCCGCGACGGTGACAGGCGGCGTAAAGGCGGCGGGCCGCTCATGGATGCGGCGCACGGCCGCTGAGCCGCCTCAAGTATGCCCTGACTTCCGGATCAGTCGCATAGACATAGCACCCCTTCATGCCTCGCGTCATCAGAGTACGGTATGTGTTCTTGATGATGCGGTCCGCCTTTTCCCGCGCCCACTCGGCATCGATGGCCAAATCCTTTTTATAGCCCTTAATGGATTTATCATGTCTGGCCCTGGCCTCGGGAACCGTCTTGAGCACGCCATTTTCCATGACAAGATCGGGCCCAATAATGACGCCGACATAGTCCACCTCGAGCCCCTGGCAGGTATGGATGCATCCCACCTCCTTGATGGATTCGGGTGCGATGATCCAAAGGCTGCCGTCCTGGGACAGATTCCATTGGCGGGCATAATCGCCGATCACGATGTCATTGGCCCGGGGATCCCTTTTGCTGCGCCAAGGCCAGCAATACCCTGCCACGACGCGTGCCTTGTTCCGATCATTCTTGGCCGCGATGGCGGCATGCATCTCTGCGGGATCGTCAAACACCTCGAACTCCATCGATGCCTCTTCGAGGGTCTGGTTTGCCGTCTGGCGAATATCCAGCACATGGTCGATCCAGGCCAGGTACCCATCCGATCCCGCACAGCGAAACTGCGACTCGAGCCGCATGACCTCCAGTCGCGCACCCCGCTCAGCGGCGAACTTGGAAATGATGGCCTTGGAGCCCACGTCCTTCCAGGTCACCTGCTGGCTTTCATCCAGAAAAAAGATCGCGCACGTCCCTGCCCGCACCAGGTCCCTGATGAGATGATCACCCTCGTTTCCGTAGAATCCGCCCTTTTCCGTCAAGCGATGGGATTCATCGACCACCAAAGTGCCGTACGCATTGGGCTCCGCTCCCATGAACCGATCCGGACCGCTGAAGAGACTGGCCAACTTCATCTTGTCCTGCTTGATTTTGCCCAGCTTTTCGACAAAAACGTGTCGAGGCGCGGCATTCTTCGACACATAGACCGCCAAATTCCGGTGCGACAGCAGGGCAGCGACCAGATGCACCGCCACCACGGATTTTCCGGTCCCCGGGCCGCCCTCCACGATGATGACGCGGGGCGCGGCCGGACTGGCGGTGCGCGCCGCTTCCAGACAGGTCTCGAATACTTCTTTTTGCTCGTCGAGCAGCACGAACTCCCGATGCCCCTGGACAATGCCTTTGACCGCGTCGGCCAGCGCCTTGGACGGTCGGATACGCCCGTTCTCCAACTCAAAAAGGACTTTCCCACCCCCGCCCCTGGGGACATGCGCGCGAATGAAGTCCCTGAGCCGATCGCGCTCGCCCTTGGCGAAAAGCGGCGCTTCCTCTAGATAGGCCCCATAGTGCGCGGCATCGATCACCCCGTCGCGCTTGTAATTGTGCAGATAAACGCAAGGCTGCAGCTTGACGCCATCCTTGCCATACACGGCTTCGTTGAAGCCTCGCAAGAAGGCGGCATACGACCAAGCCTGGTACGAGGGGTGAACCTCTCGGCGCTCGGCGCCGCCCACATAGGTCAGCACGATGCCGTCCCGATCGGTGCCTTTGGCGGTCTCCCATTGCTTCAGCTCGATGATGACCGCGTGCCGCTCGCCACCTCGGGCATGACCGGCGATTGTGACATCAATCCGCTTCAATGATTGAGGGAGCACAAACTCCACTGCAACGCCCAGGTCGTCATCCAGATTTTCATCGTCCAGCACGTTGGCGACATATTGAAGGGAATTTCCCCATGAGCGCTGCTCGCCCCTGGAGACGGATCGGCCGATCTTCGCCTTGAACCGGGCAAGAATGACCTCGTCGATATCCCCTTTCCTCACATCCTCCAGGAACCTGTGCTTCTCCGCCTGGTAAACAATCACCGATGTCTCCCTGGACCGCCTTCAAAAATCCGTGTATTTCCTGCTGGTCCCGCGCGCCTTGTCGACGGGATACTTTTCCGCATTCAGCCGCAATTTCTCATCGACAGCCTGCGCCAGATCCACCTCGAGCACGTCGGCCAGCCGGACCAAGTAGAGCAAGACATCGGCAAGTTCGTGACGAACCGCCTGTGCCGTCCGAATGTCGCGAGCAACATTCCGAGAATCATCCTCATTGAGCCACTGGAACAGCTCCACCAATTCCCCGACCTCGGCCGTCAGCGCCATCGCCAGGTTTTTCGGCGAATGAAATTGCGCCCAATCCCTCTCCTGCGCGAATCTGCGAAGCGCATCCGCAAGCGGGCCAACCTCGATCAGGCGGCTCGGAGAGCCTGTGTTCTTATTCATCTCTAACCGTTTTCCAGGCAACGATATCAGTAATTGTACGTACCCATTTTAACGAGCCATTCTCGTCACGCCCAGGATCATGCAACATGAGACCTCCGGCACCGCCCCCAGAGCGTCCGTCCAGCCGATCATCGGCCCCTCCGCCGCCTCAAACGCCGGCCAGGCCAGAAAGCCTGGAAATTCATCCCCTGTCGAGACAGTGCAAGACAGCGCAAGACGGCGGGCATAACATAGCGTCTATCACCGCAAGGGCACGCACGAGGGTTCCCATGGATGCAATGCAATCGCAAGCCCTGATCACCGCCACCCCGGAACTGGAGGCGGCATCATGACACGCACCGCCTGGGTCATCCGTCACCTCGCTTTCGAGGATCTGGGCATCCTGACGCCATTGCTGACTGAGCGCGGATACTCACTGCGGTACCTGGAGGCCGGCGTGGACTCCATCCATGCGGATGGCTTCGCGCAAGCCGATCTGGCGGTCATCCTCGGAGGCCCGATCGGCGTCTATGAAACGGACCGCTACCCGTTCCTGCTGGCCGAACAGCGCGCCATCGCCGCCCGGCTGGCACAGGACAGGCCCACGCTGGGCGTCTGCCTCGGAGCCCAGCTCATGGCCCAGGCGCTCGGAGCCGAGGTGGTGGCCACGGGATGCTCGGAAATCGGCTACGCCCCCCTCTCACTCACGGACGAGGGACAGGCCTCGGCGCTGGGGGGCATCGGCACTGTGCCGGTCCTGCATTGGCATGGCGATCAATTCTCGATCCCCGCGGGTGCCGTGCGACTTGCGCAAACACCCGGCTTCCCCAACCAGGCGTTCTCCCTCGGGCCCCGGATCCTCGGCCTGCAATTTCACCTGGAGGCCGATCACGCGCAAATCGAGCGATGGTTGATCGGCCATGCGCACGAATTGTCCGCTCGAGGGATCGACCCGCAAATCATCAGACACGATGCCGCGCGGCACGGCGCCGCGCTGGCACTGGCGGCGCGCGCGGTATTCGGAGCCTGGCTGGAGGGCGCGTGCTAGCATTGGGCTTCGGCCCGATGCGGGCGGCTCGCCCCGACTCCATGAAAAACAGCACACAGACCGCCCTCACCGCCGGCCTGCTTCGCACCCTTTCCTCCCTGCCGTACGGATTGGTCGCCCGACTGGGTGAAATCCTGGGATCCATGCTGTATCTGATCCCTGGAAAACGCAGACATATCCTGCACACCAACCTGCGCCTGTGCTTCCCTGAACAGTCCGAATCCGAACGCCGGCGGCTGGCGCGGGCAAGCTTCCAACACGTCATACGCAGCTACCTGGAGCGCGGCCTGCAGTGGTACGGCAGCGCGCACGCCATCACGAGTCTGGTGGAGCTGGACAGTGCCATCGATCTACGGGACCGTTACGACCAGCCGACGATATTCCTGGGGTTTCATTTCGTCGGGATCGAAGCCGCCTGCATGTACTACTCGATACGACACCCGGTCGCGTCCATCTATACCCCGATGTCGGACGAAGTGACGGACGCGATCTCCAAAGGCCAGCGCGCGCGGTTCGGCACGACGATGATTCCGCGCCACGGCAGCGCGCGCAATATCCTGGACGTGTTGAAGTCCGGCAAACCCATCATGCTGGCCGCGGACATGGACTTCGGCCTGCGCGACTCGGTATTCGTGCCGTTCTTTGGAGTGCAGGCCTGCACCCTGACTGCCGTGTCGCGCCTGGCGCAGCTAAGCGGCGCGCGCGTCGTGCCCTTTGTCTCGAAAGTGCTGCCCGGCTATCGCGGCTACAAGCTGCGGATCTATCCCGCCCTACAGGCATTCCCGAGCGGCGACGTACGGGTCGACGCGCTCGCGATGAACCAGTTCCTGGAGGCTCGCATCCGTGAAACACCCGATCAATACTACTGGGTGCATCGCCGATTCAAGCGCCGCCCGCAAGGCGAGGCTGCGATTTATTGAATGTCCCGAGCAGGGACAAGAGATACGCGGACACCCCCCGTTCGCTGGCCCGAACTACCGAGGGTGCCCGATGGTATCGCTCAGGGTGTCCACAAAACGCTGGACGCTTGGCGAAACGCTGTCGCTGCGCCAAACAGCCAGCGTTTCGACCGGGTGCTCGACCCCCTCCAAAGACCGGATGGTCAGGCCTTGGCGCTGGATACTGCGTACGCAAGAGGGATAGAGCGAGACCCCGATATTGGCCGACACGAGGCCAAAGATGCCGTCGCTGGTCGACGCTTCCTGAACGACATTCGGCGAAAAACCGGCCTCTCGGCATGCCTCGAACACCACATGCCGATAGGCCGCCCAACTGTCCTTGGACCCCAGGACAAAGGGTTCGTCCGCCAAGTCCTTGAGAGTAATGGCCTCTCGCCGGGTGAGCGGATGGCCATCCGGAAGCAACGCGACCAGGGGGTCGCGCATGACAGAGATGGAGTTGACGCCCTTGCTTTGAAACGGCCCGATCAACAAGCCCACATCGATGTGGCCGGCCAGGATTTCCTCTTTTTGGAATACCGTGGGTATGTAGCTGAGCTCGACCCGGATCCCCGGGTGATCGCGCCGAAAGGTTTCCAGTATGCGCGGAAGCGGGCCATTGATGGCGAAATCCGTATAGGCCACCGCAACATTTCCCGCATCGCCCAGGGCCGCGCTATGGGTCCGCATCACACCGCGCTCGAGCAGCCTCAGCACCTCTCGGCATTCCGCCAAAAACACTCGACCAGCCTCCGTGAGCTCGACGCTGCGGGTCGTGCGCAGTAAAAGCTCGACACCGATATCCTCCTCCAAAGAGCGGATCGTTCGGCTGAGGGCGGGCTGGGTCATGCACAGGCGCTCGGCGGCGCGCCGAAAGTGCAGTTCCTCGGCCAGCAGGACAAAGGCGCGGAGATGACGCAACTCAAAGCGCATAGCCATATAGGGCCTCACTCTGGTTTGAGCAACGATCATATCATTCTGTCAGCTCAACAAGAGCCGGCGCCTCATTTTGTAATGAATTCCCGATACCTCGTCGCGAGGCGCGCTTAATTTCGGGATGCTTCATGGATTTAATCCAGACAGTCCATCATGTCGTCCAAGCTTTGAAATTTGACGCGCGGCCTATTTTGCGCCCGACCTGCCGACAGCTCCTTATCGTCGATGCTCATCCAGTCATTCCAGGTGGTGAATTTGATATTCCGCTCTCTGAGAATTTCGGTAATATCCGCCTTGGTCGAGGCCGCATCAGGGCCGTCACCCGACGATGCCCAGCTTTTCAACAAGGTGGCGACTGTTTCCGCCGAGTCCTGGCGATTGGTGCCCACCGTGCCGGATGGGCCGCGCTTGGCCCAACCAGTCACGAACTCGTTGGGAAGCACAACCCCGTCTTTACCGGTAATTTGCCCATCGATATTCGGGACAATCGACCGGCGCTCGTCAAAGGGCACGCCGGAGACCGCGCCGACGACATTGCCGATAGCCGAAAATATGGCATCGACGGAAACCCTGCAGGGACTGTTTCCGGAGCCGGCACTCGGCGATGCATCACTCGGAGCCTTGTTGCTGCGCAGATCCAGCCATTCGACGGATCCGTTTCCACCAATGGACGCCACCGAGCGCCAGAATTTGACATGAATTTTCTTTTCATATCCAGCCTGCGGCCGCTCGGCAATGGTTTTCAAAATATTCATATTCAAGCGGCACTGCTGGTCAGCATCGACATAATCAGACTCATCCTGAGTAAGCTTCAAGTCCTCGGGATCAATGACAATGTCCACGTTCTTCAGATTGACGAGCCCCCGCAGTTCAACCGGCGTAAACTTCACCTGAGCGGGGCCCTTACGCACCAAGAGGTAAACCTCCCTGACGGCGTTGCGCTCGAGCTCGCGCAAAACCCGATCGGGCACATCGGTCGATCTGACGACATCCATCTCGTTGATCAGCATCCTGACCACGTCCAAGGCAACGTTGCCGCCCCCCACGACCGCCGCTTTGGAGAACGCCATCGAAAAATCGGAAATCCGCCTGAGAGGATGTCCGTTGTACCAATCCACGAAATCCATCGCACTGAAGCTGCCCGCCAGATCTTCTCCTGGGACACGCAGGTATTGCCTGCCCGCAGCCCCCGTCGCATATATGATGGCATCGTAATGCCTCAACAGGTCGTCTCTATGCAAATCGGAGCCGAAGTCGACATTGCCTATGAACCTGAGATTGTCAAACTGATCGATCAGGCCGGAAAACACCTTGGAGACCGATTTCATTCGCTGATTATCCGGAGCAATTCCGTACCGAACGAGGCCAAACGGCGTGGGCAGCCTGTCGATGATATCTATCTGGCCGGAGAAATGCTTGAGCAATTCGAGCGCCGCGTAAAACCCTCCGGGCCCGGCTCCGATAATCGCCACTCTTTTGGACTGCATATTATTCCCACCCGGCAAGTTGAATTTCAGAAGAACACATACCGAAAACGCCAATCCCAAAGCACAAGGGGTAATAGACCCGCAAACGAGGGGCCCGTGGAGTCTGCTTAAAGCGACATCAGGCCAACGACCTCCTTGACGAACTGGCCTGGCTCATCAAGCACCTCGCTGAACGATGTCAGTGGTCTTTAGAGGCGCTATGTCTTTCCGGAAATCCGGCCACCAGGCTGGTATCAACGCCATAGCTGCCAATCGGCGCGGCGGCGCCTGGGGATCCAAGCGGCTCAGGTTTTCCTATCAGGATTTCCGAAAAAAACCTGGAATTATCCGCAATATATTCCACCAGATTTTCCGGCACGTCCTCGTCAAAGAAAATGGCGTCTTCGGGGCACGCCGGAACACAGGCTCCGCAATCGATGCACTCATCGGGTTGAATATACAGCGATCGCACCCCTTCATATATACAATCAACCGGGCATTCCTTTACACATTCCTTGTGTATGCAGTCGATACACGCCTCAGTGATGATGTGGGGCATCTTTTCGTCTCCTGGCTTGCTTATAATTTGATGATAGATTCGGGGCTTACCGCTCTACTCGAGGCATATGAAAATTTTCCTCAAAAATGAAACCCAGCGATAAGCCCCACCGCACAATCTCCCTGCCGCGTTACCTCAGCAGTGTATCCAACGGGGCGATGGAATGATACATTTCACCGGCCCATTTCGGCTCGCGTCCCTTGGGATCCAACTCGAACGAGGTCGTTTCCTCCAAGAGCGCCTTTATTGTCTCCGCCGCCTCGACGCGGCCGACATAGCGGCCTACGCAGTAGCCTGCGCCAAAACCCAGGGCGAAGTGCGTGGCCTGCTCCCGTTCCGGGTTGAAGCTATAGGGGCATCCCCACTTTTCCTCGCTCCGGTTGGTCAGCGGCGTGATCACGTAGATTCCATCGCCCGCCTTCATCTTGGTTCCGTTGAGATCGACATCCTTGAGGACCGTCCGGCGGATAGTCCTGAAGGGCGTCAGATAGCGCAGCCCCTCCTCGACATAGTTTTGCACTTCCTGAGGATTCGCCCGTAATTTGGCTTGCAGTTCCTGGTCGCGTGCAAGGATATACAGCAGGCCCCTGAGCAGCGGCTTGGTTTCATTGTCCAGACAGCTCCAGCACAAGGTCATGACGTCTCTTTCATTCCAGTCGGAGAATACGGTCGGCCCCTCCGCCCAGAACTTGCTGATCAAATCATCCCGCGGATTGTCGCGTCGGTCCCTGATGGTCGGCAGAATGATCTGGGTGACCGCCTCAAGGGCCTTTTGCCCATCCTGCGCCGCTTTGCTGCTGAGCGGGATCCCTTCCCTGGCGTGTAACGCCTCTTTCCAGACGGCGCGAATCTGCATCTGTTGATTCAGACCATTCATCAAATCCGCATCGGAGGTATCGATACCAAGAAAGTTGCTGCCGACGTACATCGGCACCGTGTCCGCGTACTCCACCGCCAGTTCGGCCGATCCCCTCGCCACCAGTTCCGCGGCCAAGCGCTTCGCCATTCCAAAGGCCATCGGACGGATCAATTCCGCAAAATCCTCCCCGGTGAGGCGCATATGCATGGTGTGGAGGCGTCGATGATCCCGCCCGCTCAGATTCAATAGGTGCCGCCCCCAAAACTCGGTGGCGCCCTCCCGCTCGGGAATATCTCTCCAGAATGTTTCAGCCTCCTTGAGGATGCGGAACCCTTCCTCGTAGCCAGTCACGACCCAGGCATTCCTATCGGAATGCCAATACACCGGCGTATTGCCGATCCATTGAGAAAATCCTTCTCTGATTTCCTTGTCTAATTGGCTATCAATAGCTATCGCAGCGCCAACGGTCATCTCCTGCTCCTTTTCTGTGTCAAAACAACCTAAAAACGTCGTATAACCCACTGTGTGCGTGTGAATTCACGCCGCTTTCACCGCCCTTTCTTGCTTAGGGGTACTTATTCATGGAATTATTGACATCATGCTAGCATGGGTATAAGTTCATTTGATAATAATATGGCACTTATATATGCGTCTTATGGTATCAATAGTTCTGGTAACCCAGGGAGCCTCGGGTGACGGGATGCGGAGAAATGGCAATGGATCTGACTTATCAGTGGCTCTACGACGCAGCGCGCGACCGTTTCGACTCCGATGATGCAATGGAATTATTTCTGCCTCAGGCGCTCACACCCGATGAGTTGAAACGCAAAGGCGATGATCGATGCTTGTCCGCGATGACACAACGGATCTTTCAAGCCGGCATACAGCACGCGGTGGTCGACGCCAAGTGGCCCGCCTTCGAAAAAGCATTTTCCGGCTTCGTGCCCGAAGCCATGGCACGGATTGGCGAGGCGGATATCGAGGGCCACATGCAAAATGCGCGCCTCATCCGCCATCGCGCAAAATTGCAGACCATACCCAAAAATGCCCAACTCATTCTGGACATCCGCAGGGAACAAGGCGGCAGCTTCGTCGGATTCATCGCCGACTGGCCGGCCGCGGACATCATCGGTTTGTGGCGCCTGCTCGCCAAACGCGGAGCCCGCCTGGGCGGGCGTTCAGCAGCGGGGTTTCTGCGCCTGGTCGGCAAGGACACCTTCTTGCTGACCAGCGACGTCGTCGCACGCCTGGTGACCGCGGGCGCTATCGCCCAAGCGCCTACGAGCCAGCGCGACCTGCAAGCCGTACAGGACACGTTCAATGCCTTGAGACAGAGCTCCGGCCGGTCGCTATGCCAGTTGTCAGCCATGCTCGCATTGAGCATTCACCCGGCTTTCTAGGAATCCTCCGGGCGCGGCCCAAGCCGGACACCTCAAACGCGCTTGCAACGGGGCGGCCCCGCAGCCGGGCCGCTATAACCAGCGGCGGACGCGACCCTTATACGTCAGAAACGCCACCCCGAATTTTTCTTGCAACAGACGTTCCTCGGGAAGAATCTGATAGCGCGTGATATAGGCAATAAAAAAGAGTACGCAAAGGGCCGACAACATGTGGCTTAAATAAAATGCCCACCCGACAAGCACGAACAGCACGCCGAGATACATTGGATTCCGGCTATAGCGGTAAATTCCCACACTGACGAGGCTGGTGGCCTCCACAGGGTGCTTCGGATCGATCGTGGTGCCTGCGCGTTTGAAGGCGGCGACACCCGCCAGGCTGATGGCCACACCCAGCAAGCTCAGAACGAGCCCCGTCATCGCGCCGCCGGGCCAAGACAGGGTCAGCACAGGAAACGTTTTGGACAGCAGCCACATGAGCAGGCCCGTCATCAGCATGACGAGGGGTGGCGGGACAAGCAGTTCAAGTCGCCTCATGGCATATCCTTTCTAGTCAAGCAGCAAGAGCGCGTCGAGATCCAGGATGACGATCCGGCGGTGCCCGGTCTGCGCAATCCACCCGGCCTCCTCGAATTCCCCGAGCCTGCGGCTGACGGTTTCAGGCGTAGTGCCCAGAAAAGAGGCCAGGTGCCTGCGGCTCATGGGCAGGCTGAAGTGATGGGAGCCCTCTTGTTCCGCTTGATCCGCGAGATATCGCCCCAGCCGAGCATTGATCGATGCCGTGGCAATCGCCGCGGTTTGTTTCTCGCTGGTACCCAGGCGCCGGGCCAGTTCCGCCAGCACATGCAGGCTGATGTCGGGGTATTGAAGCAGAAGCTCGCGCACGTCCGCCTGATAGATCGTACAGACCTCCGACGATTGCATGGCCTCGGCGTAAGAATCCTGCTCGGCGGCCGAAAACAGGGCCAATTCCCCGGCAAAATCACCTGGATGCAGGATGCGCACAAGTTGTTCCTTACCAGCATCGGAGAGACGATAGACCTTGATTTTCCCCCGATGGACGATGAACAGCCTATCCGATGGATCGCCGGCACGGTGAATGAACTGCCCGCACCCATAAACACGCATGAAGGCCTTGCCGGCAATGACCGAAAGCGCTTCGTGGGGAAGATGATTGAAGATCGGTACACGCGAGACACACAGGCTTTGCACGTGTCCGGACCCGGTATCGGCCGCCGGGGCGGCGAGGTTGTCGCTCATTCGGACGACTCCTGTATGGGCGAATGGATCAAGGCGGATGCTCCGGCCACTATGTCGAAGCATCCCTTGTCGGGGCTAATCCCGATTCATGGAGCAGCGCGGGCGTTGCCGTTCAAGCGCCTTGGCGCGCAATATCGCCAGCCACTCTACCACGGTCATCCCGCCCGCTTTGCCCGCGTGCACGATAGCGTATGAGCCTGACCGCGTTGAGTGTCACCAGCAGCACGCTGAGTTCATGGACGAGCATCCCCGAGGCCAGGAATATCTTGCCCAGCAACACACCCGCCAGCAGCAGGACCACCGTACCCACTGCCACGATCGTATTTTGCTGCATATTGCGTACCGTCGCCTTGGCCAGCGAGTGGGCATGCGCGAACTGGTCGAGCCGATCGGACATCAGGACGATATCGGCGGTTTCCATCGAGATGTCGGTGCCGCCGATGCCCATGGCCAAACCCACGTCGGCCGTCGCGAGAGCGGGCGCATCGTTGATGCCATCACCCACCATCGCCACACGATATCCCTGACCCTGCAATTTGCCGACCCAACTCACCTTGTCCTGCGGCAACAGCTCGGCATGAACCTCATCGAGGCCGAGTTCGTCGCCGACCAGTTTCGCCGTATGCCGATTGTCGCCGGTCAGCATGATGGTTTTCTTGACGCCGGCAGCGCGCAATTGTCCGATGGCGGCCTTGGCTTCCGGCTTGATCTGGTCGGCAATCGAAATGGCGCCCGCCAAACGCCCGTCCACCGCGACCAGCACCGCGGTATTGCCCGCCTTCTCGCGGGCGGTGGCGTACGTCTCGACATGCGCGTCTACGGATACCCCCTGGTCCGCCATCAGCTTTCGATTGCCGATGGCCAGGAGCTGGCCGGCAACCGTGGCGACCATCCCGCCCCCCTTGACGATGACGACATCCTGTGGCTCCTCGTTGAGCGGCAGCTCGCGCCTCCGGGCCTCAGCCACGATGGTTTGGCCCAAATGGTGCTCCGAAACCTTCTCGGCCTCGGCCACGAGACGCAGCAGCGAACCCTCGTCCATCCCCCAGCTCTTGACTTCGGTGACCTCGGGCTTGCCTTTGGTGAGGGTGCCGGTCTTGTCGAAGATGACCAGATCGATCTTGGACAGCTTTTCCATGATCTCGCCGCCCTTGACCAGCACGCCATTACGCGCGCCGTTGCCGATGCCCGCCACCATCGACACAGGTGCGGAGATCACCAGCGCGCCTGGACAAGCAATGACCAGGAACGTCAGGGCCAGTTCGACGTTGCGCGTGAAGGCATACACCAGGACGGAAAGCACAACGATGGCCGGCGTATAAATATTGGCGAATCGATCCAGGAATTTTTGTGTCGTGGTCTTGGATTCCTGGGCTTCCTCCACCATCTCGATGATCTTGGCGAAGGTGGTATCGTCGCCCACGCGATCAGCGGCGACCTCGATGTACCCATTGTCGACGATGGTCCCGCTGAATACCCGGTCGCCCGCCGCCTTGCTGGCTGGAACGGATTCGCCGGTGATGGCGGCCTCGACAATCAGCGCCTGGCCCGAAACAATGGCGCCGTCCACCGCGATCTTTTCGCCCGAACGGATCAGCACGCGATCACCCTTGACGACCTCCTCGACGGGAACCTTGACGTGGCCTTCCGGACGAATCACCGTGGCTTCCGTCGGCGTCATATCGATCAAGTTGCGCAGCGACGCGCGCGTCTTTTCCAAAGTGCGCGATTCGAGATACGCGCCAAATATGAAGAGGAAGGTGACCACCGCCGACTCGACGTACTCGCCGATGATCAGGGCCCCGATGACGGCAATGGTCACCAGCAGTTCAATGCTGAAGGCTTTCATGCGCAAAGCCTTGAATGCCTTGACCGCAATGAAATAGCCAGCCACTACAGTGGAGGCGACAAGGACGCCGTCCTTATAGTGAGAAAAGCCCGTCAAGTGCAGCGTAAATGCAATCAACAGCATGAGGCCGGTGACACCGGCGATATGGGAATTTCTGATGCGGTTCATGTTCTACTCCAGCACATGCAAATTCAGTTCGTCAGATACCGGCCGCGCTTGACGGCCGCAACCCAAATCCATCTACGAGACTTTCTTTGACAACACTGGATAGCCCAGCCGCACGAGGGTGTCTTGCAATGCATCGGCGCTGGTTTTAGCCACATCGAATTCAACCCGGACACGCCCCGAATTGAACATCACCCGCACGTCCCGCACACCATCGACCTTGCCCACGGTTTGTTCGATTTTTTTTATACAGGACGGACAGGTGAAGGGCTCCATATTGAAAACAGCCTTTTGCATTTCTTTGCTCCTTGAGATTGAAGTGATGATTCAATCGTAAGGGGCCAAGGCATTCTCACGCATTGACGGGCGACAAGTTTGAGCAGCGCCGTGGCTCGACGGCGCTGCGGATCATTCTCATTGTTGTTTTTGCGGGCGCCGCCGCCAAAGTGACTCGCGGTGCGCTTGCCCGGCCTATTTCGCCCGCAACTCGACGGTCGATTGGAATCGAAGCTGGTATAAATCGGCCAGGAACGTCACGATCCCATACATCACAGGCGTTTTCTTATCGATGAAATATGTGGTTTCACGAATCAACGCCATGGAGTCCTTTTGCACACCAGCCAGCGAGGCATCATGCTCATTGAGCGCGGCCGCGCGGACGGCATTCATGGTTGTGATCTCATCGGCCTGGGTGCACAGCCTGAGAATCGCAAACACGTGGTCCTCCATCAACACCCTGGGCGTAATGAAATGCTTGAACCGCGTGGGCAGAAAGCGTTCTTCCAACCCCACCACCCGGCCTGCGACCGACCGCAAGCGCAGGAACCGATACAAGTGCTTGATCTCGCTTCCGAACACGGACCGCAAGGCTCGCGGGGCCGATACCTCGCCATGCTCCAGCAGACTGAATTCCACTGTCCGGCGAGCTGCGCGCATATCGTCTTCGAATATATGGCCAATGTCATGGACCATCCGGGGCTCGCAGATGAACGTCCCACGGCCGCGCTCTTTGCGAACCAGGCCCTGTGCCATGAGTTCGGAGATCGCCTGGCGCACCGTCGGCCGACTCACGCCGAACATGCGAATGCACTCGTTTTCCGACGGGAACAGGCGCCCGACCCCCTGCTCGCCAAGACTGGCAATATAGGCCGACAGGCGCGTTGCCAATTGCGCATACAAGGGCACCGGGCTGGATGGACTCAGCGGATCCGATTCAATGATTCTCTGGATATCCGCCAGACGCTGCTCCTCGCCGACGCGCAGGCCGCCAGCCTCCAGCACCTCCGTATCCTGATCGTTCAACGTCAGCCTCTCTTGTGTGTCATTGAGCCCTGACTGCCCAACAATAGAGTCAACTGGCTGAACACGCCATGGGCCCGCACGGTCGCGCTGTTCTCATCAATATTGATTTCTGCGCCCCCAAAGGCGGCTATTGTACCCCGCCACCAGGCCCCCAAGGGCCGAAGCCATGTTCAGGCAAGGCCCAACGGACGGCGCTCGGCCTGCGACGCGATTCCGCCGCGATAGAAAGTTCCGCGCGAATCCGCTGGCGCGCCGACCTTATAAATATCTCCTTGGGTCGGCAATGCAGCCTTCCAGGGCACTTGCCGCCGCCGTCGCGGGACTGCACAGCAGGATCTCGGCATTCTTGTTGCCCATCCGTCCCGGCATGTTGCGATTCGATGTGGACAGGCACCGCTCGCCATCGGCCAACACCCCTTGATGACCGCCGGCGCATACCGCGCAGCCGCTGGGCATCACGGTTGCGCCCGCGGCAATGATGGTGCCCATGTCGCCAGCCTGGGTGGCCTGCAGCATCACCTCGCGTGACGCGGGAACCACCAGCAGGCGGATCTTTGGATCAACCTGACGCCCGTGGAGGATTCGCGCGACGATCGCCAGATCATCGGCCCGCGCATTGGTGCAGGATCCGATGAAAACCTGATCGATCGGCTGCCCGGCCACCGCATCGACGGGTTCGCCCCGGTCTTCCATGCCCGGCAAGGTCACCATCGGCGGCACATCGCCCAAATCGATCGTCAGGACCCGAGAATAGTCCGCCCGGGGCCCGGGCTGCACCGCGTCCCAACCATAGCGGCCGCGATTACCGACATACGCCCGCGTGATCTCATCGGCCGGAAACACGGCGCCCTTGGCCCCCACCTCCGCCGACATATTGCACAGCGTGAACCGCTCTGAGATTGACAGCCGGGCGGCCGCGGGCCCGTGGAACTCCATGAACTCGTACAGCGCCCCCAGCACCCCGAGTTCGCGGATCAGATACAGCATCAGGTCTTTGGCATAGACCCCTGTGCCAAATTCACCCACCAGTTCGATCCGGATTGTCGTGGGCACCTTGAACCAGATGCGGCCGGTTGCCCATAAAAAGCCGATCTCCGTTTCCCCCGTCGCCAACGCCAGGGCACCGATGCCGCCCCCCGAACAGGTATGCGAATCATTGGCCACGCACAAGGCGCCAGGGAGAATCCAGCCCTGTTCGAGCATCACCTGGTGCGCGATGCCTGTGCCAGCCTCATAGAACCGGGCCAAGTCCATGTCGGCCGCGAAATCCCGTACCTTCTTGTGGTTATTGGCATCCTTCGCGTTATTCGCCGGAACGCCATGATCCAGGCAGATGCACACCCTCCCTGGATTGACGACGGCCCGGGCGCCCATTTCACGGAAAGCATCAATGGCGAAACTCGCATAATCGTGCGAATAGGAAAAATCGGGACGAACCTCGACGATCTGCCCGGCCCGGGCCGCAGTGCCGCTGCAGCGCGAAAGCACTTTCTCGACGAACGTCATGGTTTCTTGCGTCATGTCGAAACTCCCAGCAGAGTCCTGCCATACGGAATCAGGCCGCCGGCTGCGATAATCGCCAGGACTGCCGGCGCAATGGGCGGAAAGGGAAATACCGCGTCGCGGTGGCGGATCGTGGAATCATCCAGCGAGACCGCCACCGAATCGGCCTCCTGCACGCCCTGGGCGAGCAGGTCCGGGCACTCAATGGTCAGGATGCCATTATTCAGGCAGTTGCGGAAAAACATGCGCGCGAAGGGGCCGCCGATAATCGCCCGCACCCCTGCGGCCCTGAGTGCGCGCGCCGGGGATTCCCGTCCCGTCCCATAACCGAAGGCCGTGCCGACCACCAGGATCGGATGCGAGCGGACGCGCTCATTGACATCCGGACCGAGTTCGCCCAGTACGTTGGCAGCCATCTCCGCAGGCGGCAGAAAAGAGTGGCGGGCCGGCAAGATCACATCGGCGGATACGAAATCACCCAGTACCGCCACCTGCCCTTTGATCACGCTGTCCATGATGGCGTACCTAGCGATTGACGTTTTCGCCATAGAAGGCGGACGGCAGATTGGTGCGCGGCCAGGCGTCCCCGTCCTCGAACTGCGCCACCCCCACCGCATGGCGCGCCATCCCCGATTCCATCATGGCCATCGAAACGATTTCGGCCACCCCGCGATCGGTCACCCCGTTGTTCCGCAGCGCCTGGAAATCCTCGTCGACCAGGCCTTCGGTGAAAGCCATCTTGCGCGCAAAGCGCAGCACCGCCTTGGTTTTGGCATCGACCTTATCGGAATTCTCGAAATCCAGAATCTCGGCGACATCGTCCGCATCCATTCCAAAATGCTCGATCAGGTGGGTTTGATGATTATTGATGCAGCGCGGGCAATCGACTTCACTCGCGCAAATCAAGGAAATGGCATTGCGCAAAGTCTGCGGCAAGTCGCCATCCATCATCTGCAAGCGCTTGGTCAGCCCCCACCAATGACGCAGCAGGTCCACATCCAACGCAAAAAAGCCCCAGGTCGGCGTCAGATAGCGATCGCCTTTCACCCTTCGGATGTCCGCAAAGATCTCGGCAACTTCTCCGTGGGCCTGGTCCGGTTTCACGAGCGTGATCTTGTCCACTTTTCAGTCTCCTGTTTGCTACTGGCACTCACTGGCCACCCACTCTCGCAGGTGAGATTACACTCATCTTATGACACTAGACATCATGATGTCAACATGTCATAATAACTTTACATTTAGCTTATCACTCTCTTGTAGCACCAAATGAGGAGCCATTGATGAAAATCGGACGCTGCCTATGGAAAACCCAAATCCGGCTGGCAATGATCAACGAGGCTCAAGGGACCGCCACATTCCTAGCGCCCAGCCTGACCCAAGGGGCCAACCCCCTGTTGGATCTGATGACTGCGGGCAACACCACGGGCCTGCCTACGACAGACGTCGCTGCGCTAGACGAGGTCCAGTTTCTGGCCCCGTTTTCTCAACTGCAGCGCAACGTATTTGCCGTCGGCAAAAACTACCGGGACCACGCCGCCGAGTTCGACCGCAGCGGCTTCAACGCGACCACGGGCGCCGCCGCCATCCCGGAATACCCGCAGTTCTTTTCCAAGGCGACGACCACGCTCTCCGGCCCCCATGACCCGATCCGCTTCGACCCCAGCCACACGCAATCCGTCGACTATGAAGGCGAAATCGGCGTGGTGATCAGCAAGACCTGCCGCCAGGTGAGCCCGCACGACGCCATGGATCATGTCTTTGGCTATGTCCTGCTCAACGACGTCACTGCGCGCGACCTGCAAAAGCGCCACGTGCAGTGGCACCTGGGCAAATCGCTCGATACCTTTTGCCCTCTTGGCCCCTGGATTGCGACACGGGACGAAATCCAGCCACAAGACTGCCTGCTGCGCACCTGGGTCAACGAAGAGCAGCGCCAGGCCGCACAGTTTTCCGATCTGATCTTCGATGTGCCAACCCTGATTTCAACCCTTTCGCAAGCGCTGACCTTGCTTCCGGGGGATATCATCGCGACGGGGACTCCCGTGGGCGTGGGCATCGGTTTTTCGCCACCCCGCTTCCTGCGGGACGGCGATGTCGTCAGGATCGCCGCCACGGGACTGGGTGAACTGTGCAACCCGGTGGTCGCGCGGGAGGCCGGGAAATGAGTGCCTCCTCCCTCCCCCCGCTGCATATCCTGAGTGCCGGGGCCGCCAAAGGCCTGGTCGGCCAGATGAAAGACACGTTCAGGCGCCTGCATGCGTACGAGATCTCGGGAGATTTCGGCGCAGTCGGCCTGATGCGCGAGCACTTCATGGGCGGCGCGCCCTGCGACCTGATCATTCTCAGTCAGAAACTCATTGACGAACTCGCGGCGGACGGTCTGCTCCTGGCTGACAGCATCCGCCCCCTGGGCGTTGTCCGAACCGGGATTGCCCACCGGGCGGGCGACCCCGCCCCCCTGGCTACCGATGCGCAGACCCTTGCCCAGACGCTGAGAACGGCGCCG
This sequence comes from Castellaniella sp. GW247-6E4, assembly GCF_040276065.1. Taxonomy (NCBI): domain Bacteria; kingdom Pseudomonadati; phylum Pseudomonadota; class Betaproteobacteria; order Burkholderiales; family Alcaligenaceae; genus Castellaniella; species Castellaniella sp. GW247-6E4. Next base: position 176,927 of record NZ_JBELOI010000004.1, read on the forward strand.
GAAATCTATTTCCCCGATCCGAAGAAAGCCACCGCGGGCATCCACTTCGCCAAAGTCCTGGCTGAATTGGGACTTGATGAATCCCTCGCACCACGCCTGCGACCCTTTCCCAACGGCGCCACAGCCATGCGGGAACTCGCCACTCACGGAGCACAAGGCGCCATCGGCTGCACGCAGGTCACCGAGATCCTGTATACCCCAGGCGTGTCCCTGGCCGGCACGCTGCCCGCCCGTTTCGAACTGGCTACGGTCTATGCCGCGGCCATCCCAGCACGGGCAGGCAACGCGGCAATCGCATCGAACCTCATCGCGCTGCTCACCAGCCCCGATGCCGCGCAACAGCGGCGCCAAGGGGGCTTCGAGCCCGCTTGACAACATCCCCATCCAGCCCTTCTTTGTCCCAGAGGAAAAACATGTCGATCACTCGAGGCAACCCGCCAGGCTTCAAAAATGTGCGAGCGAGCGTCTATAACCATTATGTGCGCGTCGATAACCCCAAGAGCCTGATCTTCGTATCCGGCCAGCTTGCGCGCAGCAGCGACGGCCACCAGGTCGGTGGCAACAGCATGCTGGAGCAGACCCGGCAATGCTTGCGCAACCTGGAGCTCAGCTTGCATGCGGCAGGCGCCACCATGGCGGACGTCGTGTGGACGACGATCTACACCGTGGATATCCGCGAATTCAAGGAGATCGTGGCGGCGCGCGAGGAGTTCAGCCACGCGGGCTGTCTCCCGACCAGCACCATGGTCGAAATCAGCCACCTGAGCGAACCGGGGCTGCTGGTGGAAATCCAGGCCATCGCCGCCATCTGACGGCACGCCGCGGTGCGCGCGCCCTTTGACGCGCACCGCAACGCCGCGGCGGCTCATGCGGTACGGCATCAAGGCCCCCGCCCCAGGGGGCAGCATCGCTATTTTTCTCGTATCATGCTGTCCATGCCTGCTGCCCGCCCAGCCAACGGAACAAAGCGCATCACGATATGGCAGGTCTTTTTCTGCCTGACCGCGATCGTGTTTCTGTTGCGTGCGCTGATCGCTCCCGACACCCTGGCAGGGCACGAAGCCCACGCCACACGATCGTCGCCGACCTTCTATGATGAAAAGAGCACGGTGGCATCTGGCGGGGCGTCAATCGATCTGGCAGGCCTGACAGATCGCTCTCGACACTCATCCCAGGATCACCCCGACAGCCAGATCTGTCCATTTTGTGCGGTGGCTGCACAAGCGGCGCTCCCATTACAACCCGCCTTATCGGTGGTGGCCGCTACACCGGGTTATCTGGTCTTTTTTGTCAGTAAAACCCCCACTCCCCGGTACAGCCCGCCGCTGGGCTCGCCGGTCGGCGCCCGCGCTCCCCCCCTGCGCCTCGCCTGATCCGCACGAGCGGCCACTCATCGCGTAGCCACCCTGCCGATTTGGCGGCGGGATTCACGTGCCGCCGTTTCTCATGGCCAAGGGCGCTAGCGTTTGCGGGCGCAAGAACACCTGTTCCACAATTGGATGACCCAAAAATTCTATGGAAACCATCAACCAGTCGCTCTTTCTGTGGCTCAACGCGCCAGGACACCCAGACCCCCTCATCCGTTCCCTCGCTCTCTTCCTGGCGCAGGATCTTATCTGGGCAGTACCGGCCCTGATCGGAATGATCTGGCTCTACGGCGGAACCCACACGCGCCAGATCCTGCTGGTGGCAACGGCCAGTGCGGCGCTAGGGCTCCTCACCAATCAACTCATCGGCCTTTTCTGGTGGCATCCACGCCCCTTCGTGATTCCTTGTCAAGTGCGAAGTAAATGTGAGCCACCCAGCGGCGGTTTACGCGACCGAATTCTGAGCCACTGCCTTGCCTGGTTTCCCCAGGAATCCTGCCCTTTTTTGCTTCCTTAGCCGGTAGCTGTCCCCCTTGATTTGCACGATGTGCGCGTGATGCAGGATGCGGTCGAGCATGGCCGCGGTGAGCGTCGGGTTCTCGCCAAAGGTGTCATCCCACTGCGCAAAGGGGAGATTGCTGGTCAGGATCATCGAGCCGCCCCGTTCATAGCGCTTGGAGACGATATGGAAGAAGTGGCTGGCTTGGTCGCCGGTAAAGGGCAGATACCCGATCTCGTCGATGATCAGCAACCGAGGCCCGAGCACCCGGTGGCGCATGACCGAGTCGTACCGGTCCTGCCGCTGTGCGGCAGCCAGCTGCAGCATCAGGTCGGCGGCGGTCACGAAGTGGGTCTTGATCCCCGCCTGCGTAGCCAGGTAGCCCAGGGCGATAGCCAAGTGGCTCTTGCCGACGCCGGACGGACCAAGGAATACGGCGTTCTCCCCACGTTCGATGAATCGCAGCGTGGTCAGTTCCTCGATCAGGTTCTTGGGTGTGCCAGTTGCGAACTCAAAGTCGTACTGCTCCAGCGTCTTGATGACCGGGAAGGAAGCCATGCGGGCCAGCGTCTGCCGACTGCGCACCAGGCGCGCGTCCCGCTCGTGGGCCAGGGCCTGCTCCAGGAATTCCAGGAAGCTCCAGTCCTGTTCGGCGGCCCGGCCGGCGATGGCTTCAAACCGCTGTGCCAGTCCATCCAGCTTGAGCTGGCGGCAGTAGGCCTCGATGCGTTCCGCTTGCAGGTTCATGCGCCCACCTCCGTCAGAATCTGCTGGTAGACCGAGAGCGGATGCTGCAACGAGTGGATCTACTCACGGATGGGTCGCACTGCTGGCCAGCTTGGCTGGAACTTCGGCACATGCTTGGGCAATGGCTGCAGCAGTACCTTCTCAACGTTCTCGTACAGGGCGTGGGGGGCATGTCCGGTGTGCGGATGCGCCCGACGGTTGCCGACATCACGCAGCCATTTGCCAACTTCCGCATTGGCGGTGGCGGCATCAACGACCAACCCGCTAGCCCGCATCCGGCTGTCCAGCGGCACGTAGAAGTTACCGCGCAGGTAGCGGTGGAAGCATTCCACCTTACCCTTGGTCCGCGCGCGATACGGCCGGCACAGGCGCGGCATGAAACCGTACAGTTTTGCCATGTCCAGAAAATCGTCGTTCCAGCGATGCTGGCCTTGGCCATAGCCGTCGCGCTTGATCACGATACTCTTGGCGTTGTCGTACAGGATTTCCTTCGGCACACCGCCCAGCACGTCAAACAGAGCATGGTGGCAGGCAACCAGCGTAGCCGCAGTCTCGTCGAATGTGAAGCGTACCCAACGCCAGCGGCTATACCCGAGGGTGGCTGTGAACGCATAGAGAGGGTCGCGTCCGCGCCGAAACACGACGAAGTCGCACTGCATCTGTTGGCCGGGCGCGGTCTCGAAACGCACGACAGGGTCATCCTTGGGAGCCGGTTTGCGGGACCGCATGAAGTCCTGCAACTGCCGGATCTGGCCGGGGTAACCCTGCGAACGCAGCTCCCGCAACATGGCCGGGGCCGGTATCCAGTCTGGCCGGGCTTGGGCAATGCGCCGCTCGATATAGGCCTTGAACGGCTCCAGCTTGGTTGGCCGCGGTTCGCGCATCTTGTACTTCGGCGCCTCGGGAGCGTCCAAATAGCGCGCCACCGTGTTCCGTGAAATACCCAGCTTACGGGCTATTTGACGCTCCGAGAGGCCCTGGGCCTTGAGCACATGAATTTCCATCCACTCTTCCTTGTGTAGCACTCGGATCTCGCGCAAAAGATCCGACTTTACGAAAAAGTGGCTCAGATTTACTTCGCGCGAAGTGGCTCATTTTTACTCCGCGCGTAACACCAGCATGTTGACTGCGTTCATCAGCCCATTGATGGTGGACTGCGCCTGATCCCAGATATAGGCCGCTGGCGCAGCCGTATTCTGGAGCTGGTTTTCGTACTGCTGAAGCTGGGTCTGGTATTGCTCAATCTGCTTGAGCGTCTGCGCCACCGACTCGATGGCCGTCATGACGTTTTGCGTCAGGTTGCCGCCGTCGATGACGGGCATGCCGGCGTGCGTGGATGTGATAATGCTGCCAGCCAGGACGGCGGCAAGCGCGGTTTTAGCCGCTAAAAAACGGACACGTTTCATGGCCGAGTACCTCTCGATGTGATGAGTTAGCTATTGCGGCTAATCTGCCCCACGTGTTTCTGTGGGGTTGGGCCATCACGTGGCAGTTCGCCAAAATCTGCCAAGGTACCCGCCCTTGCGACACCGTCACGCCGGGCTTACGTTTTTATTGAGGGGCGGTGTGTGTCGTGCGAGCCTGCACGATTACTGCTTTACTCTTGATCTTCCCAAGGATTAATGACTTTCACGCCGGCAGCCAGGAACGGGCTTACATCTCTCGTAGCCACGCTGAAACCGCTATCCAGAGCAATCGCCGCGATGACGGCATCAGCCGCCTCGATGCCGCTGCCGGACTTGCGGGCGGCTGCCAGCACATCGGCATAGGCGCGTGTGCAAGCCATATCAAACGACAGCACTCGGCCCACAAATACCGGCAACACCTGGTGTTCGATGCTGTCACTGAGCACTGTCCGGCGCTTACCTGCGGGCATCAGGGCAACACCAGCCCGCAGTTCAGCCACGGTCATGGATGCCAGATAAAGCGTTTCCAGCGGCTGACGATTCAACCAGTCAATCACCGTTTCATCGGGTACGGCTCGAAACTGCTCCGATAAAACGTTTGTATCCAGCAGAATCATTCAAAACTCGCTGCGCGGGCTGGTGAATGGTCACGCTCAAAAACCGCCATTTCTTCGTCGGTCAATTTCACCTTGCGTCCGATGTCTGCCAGCAGGTCGCCCAGCTTTACCCGGCCTTCCGGTTTCACAGCGGTAGCCAATATTTCGCACATCTCAGCTTGCAATGTACGGCCGTTCTGCGCCGCCCTAACCCGGATGGCACGATGCACCTCTTCCGGCACATTCCTGATCGTTACTGCTCTCATGTCTGCAACCTCCTATTGATTGCCGTGAAATCAATTATACAAAATGCATTCAAGTAGCTCAAGGACTACTGACTCCGCCCCTTGCGCTGGTTCAGCCTGTCTTTCTTTCGATGATGGCGTCCCTCCCCGACACAGCATCGCAGTTGGTGATCTGCACCTGACCCAGCCGATGATCCTTGGTTTGCTCGTCGGCGACGTAGTTCACCAGGACGGCAAAGTCGGACTTGCCCAGCGACGCAGAGGTACATCATTGGCGATCATCAGCCGGCCTCCGAATTTTCAGCGGCTTAAATTTCAAGGCTCGGCCCTTGGCCTCACCACGGCTTTCATGACGCGCCCCATTTCGTCCTGCGTGGCCTCGATCCTGCCCAGCAGCGCCAAGATGGTTGCATGGCCGAACCTGGCTGTGCGCTCGTCATCGGCAAGCCAGAGCTTCAGCAAGCCACCCAGGCGACCAAGGTCGCCATTGATCAAGCCGCGCAAACGCCTGGTGCGCCAGGCACCTGAACCGCTGACGGTGCCGACGGCCACGAATCATGTCTGGTCGATGGACTTCATGCACGATCAGTTGGCCGATGGGCGCAGCATCCGGCTGAACGGCTGCAGTGGCAGACCTTTGGCCTTGGCGCCTTCCGCCAGGAGCATCGTGATGCGATTCAGGGTCGCATTGGACATGCACTTCCGTGGATCGTAGCGAGAAGGGAAAACGAAGCTTGAACCCGCCGCGCAGGCGTGCAGCGTGACGAAGATGTCGAGCGCCTGAGTAGACAGGTAGACCACGTGTGGGTTGCGCCCCTTCATCCGCTGCTTCGGAATCGTCCAGGTCTTGCGCTCGAAATCGACTTCATCCCAGGTGGCCTGGATCAGTTCGCTCTTGCGCACCAGCGTCAGCAGGATCAGGCGCAGCGCCAGCTTGATGGTCGGGTACGTCGCCACGGACTCCAGCTGCTGCACCATCAGCCGGATTTCCAGCGGCGACAGGGCGCGATCCTTCGGGACAAAGGTGGCAATCGAGGACGCCCGCACGCTGTCGGCGGGGTTGTCCACCTTTTCACCGTGGGTGATGGCGTAGACATAGACCTGCTTCACGATGTCCCGAATCTGAACCGCCGTGGCTGGCGCCCCCCCGCTCCTTGAGCTTGTTGCACAAGGCCCGCAGGTCCTCGGGCTGGATTTCGGTCAGCAGGCGGTTCCGGAAGACCGGCAGGATGTCCCGGTCGATGATGTGCTTGCGCATGGCGCGGGTGCTGTCGGCCAACCTTGCATTGTCCAGCCATGTGTCCAACGCCGCCCCAAAGGTCTTGATGTCGGTCACCCGGCGTTTTGCACGCTGCTTTTCAAGCGCAGGCGATACGCCCTGCAGCACAGTCTTGCGCGCCTCCAGGAGCAGTTCACGCGCCATCGCGAGCGAGATACCGCCGGGGCCGTAGCGTCCGAGGGTCAGCGTCTCGCGGCGACCGTGCAGACGGTAGTCATAACGGAAGGTGACGGTACCGCTGGGCGATACCGTCACGTACATCCCATCCCGATCAGAAGCCTTATAAATCTTGGACTTAGGCTTCAGGTTGCGCAGTGCAGCGTCGGTGAGCATCGAGGTTTCCTCCGGCTTTTGACGGCTTTTACCGTCAGGTTTTACCGTCAGGGACCAGGAAACCTGTTGATGCCCGGAAAGCCGCATGACACCAGCATTCCAGAGGTGGCTTTTACCGTCAAAGACGGTAAAAGTCTGAATAGTCAACGAGCGGGTCTTAATTCGGCCTCGATTTTTACCGTCAGCGCTACCGCCAACTTGCTTTGCTGGCCGGCGATAGTCACCGATAGCTGCCATGACGTATTTATTTCTAAATCAACACGTTACGTCAGTTTTTCGATAGCTGTCGATAGTCCTCGAAGGACCTAAATTCATTCCAGATCATCTGTGTTGCTGACATTCACGCAGATAGTTGACTAACAGCGACATCATCTCGTTGGTAGACAGCTTGCCCGCCCGCCTCAGCGCAATCAGCAAATCCTGCACATGGCCTGACTGCACCTCGTCTCCCGAAAGGCAGGTCACTGTATTTGCCCAACTATCCATCGCGGTGGGGACATAAGTCACATTGCAGCGTCGGGCAAGATCTTCAATGAAATACGCTACGTCCGTGGTCGGGATAGCCGAAGCGAGATGAACTGGCGAGACTTCACTGAATTTAGTCATACACGGCGCGTCTCACATTACGTCGATGTATTGATGAATCCGAGCCACCAGCGCATCAAAATCTGGCTGACCCTGGTAATACAGCGCTTGCGTCTTGCGGTACTCCAACGCAAAGCGCTCACGTTGTGCAGCGTCAGCAAGGACAAAAGCCTGGTTTCGTGCAATCACCTGCTCATCACCGCTCCGAAAGCGCTGCGCCTTGCGCTCTTGGTAGGCCGGTTCCCGCATGAATGCCTGCACCTCCTCCAAACCCAGAAGGCAGTACACGTCATAGTAGTGCCGAAGGAAATTTCCCGGAAACGCCTCCGACTCACCCAAGCGACGGTACTTGGTGGAAATTGTCTGAAGCTTCTCGACGAAAGTGTGCGTCGGCGCATAGCAAGGTACCGCGACTGCACGGTTGTCGAACACGTCTACGCCGCGATCTCTGGCAACATCGAAAGCCCATGACGAGATCGTGACAGCTCGATTGGGCGCCGTGTCGTCAAACCCAAGCTCCAACAAAATTCCATCTTTGACGCCTACCAATGCCGATACGCGCGGCGTGTATATCAAGCGGATGCCGGCGCTGCGCATCTTGTCGTCGTCAAATTGCGTGTCGCGCTCAACGTTACCGATGCCTGGGATACGGATACGCGCCGCCAGTTCGTCGTAATACGTACGGCGCGAAAGGACGTGCGCTGGCTTGTCTTGATTGCGCCCCGTCTTCACATCCATGTCGGCGGGCGGCTCGATGCGAATGTCGATGTCTTCGGAAAAACGGTGGATAACGCCAAAGCCCTTCGAGAGCGACGTCCCTCCCTTTAGTTCGAACTGGAAGCCCTGTGCCTGCAAACCCCACAGGCAATGCATGATCCAGTAGTCCTTCTCGACCAACATAGGATCAAGCCCCCGTTCGTCAGCGACAAGAGCAAGCAACTGATCAAAGTCCTTCCGCGCGTGCAGGAAATCAGGCACTCATCCACTCCCGCAGGCGCTTGCGCGTCGCCACATTGCCAAAACTGTCTGCGGCCCGCTGCAGCCGGACTGAGTCGAACGAGGACAGCTTGCTGCGCGCTTGGCGCAAAACGGCATCACGATCCTCGGCCAACTCTTCAAGGTTGTTTAGCAGATCGACATACAGAAACTCGGGGGTCAGCTTCTTCGGGAAGCGCGGCTTCATTCGAAAATCGAACTGCCGGTTGCCAAGTTGGAAAACACCATGGCGCTTGTGGTTGTAGACCAGCGTGCGGTTATAGAGCTGAGTGGTACCAAGACCCACGGCGTTGTAGGCCGAGGGTGAAAACACCAAAAAGTCCTTGTCACGAAGAAAGCCCCCCACCACTTGGTCATCAGTTGGTGGCAGCGGGCCAAAGCTGGACTGCTTCGGCGCGTGGTAGAGGCCCTGAGCAAGTTTTTTCAGCTTTCCTGTGGCTACCAGCTCACGGAGATGCCTATCCACTGCGGTGGACAGACGTGCCAGGTCCTCGCGCCGATAGACACGACCGGCTTGCAACTCATCCGCAAGATGAGCTGCGGCCCCTCGAAGGGGCTCAACGGCAGATAGAGTAGCTGCAGGCACGTCTAATTTCTCATTGAAATTTCATGCATTTTATCGCATTCTGCCGACTACGTCAGCCCCAAAAAAGTGTCCAAAGGGTCACCGCCAATCTCTCGATGCGTCCTGTGGACGTACCCGCTGGAAGAGGTCTCTAGCGCATGACAATAATCATCGCTGGCTACGCCAAATCATATGGATTTACATATAATATGTTTTTTCATACCATATAGACATTCATCACAAGGCGACACCCATGCCTAACGCGGGCCGGCAGGAAAGAGATACCAAAGTTGGCCGAATCCTTCTCTGGGAGGGGCGGGTTAGCCGCGCTCGACTTATCTCCGAGTATGGGTTGAGCCCTATACGGGCCAGCGAGTGGCTGCGCGATTTCCGGGAGTCATACCCGGAGTGGGTAGCATGGGACAGCAAGCTTAAAGCAGATGTGGCCACCTCCATCGCGTATGCGGACGCCGAACAGGCGGCGAATACCTCGTGGCCGGGCGCTATCAGCGCCATGCTGGTCCCGTATGCGCTGAACGTCCCAGGCAAGCCGCTCTCCATCTCATGGGACTTCGCCCACATCTCGCCTCGCACCTTCTCCCGACTGAACTTGGCCATCGCAGATCGTCTCAGGGTGAGGTTCGTCTACTGCTCCATGAACAACCCGGAACCGCACGAGCGAACCGTCGAGCCGCACAGCCTGTTACGGGCAGGACGACGGTGGCACGTCCGCGGCTACTGTCTGCAGAGGCGAGCCTTCCGTGACTTCGTATTAGGGCGAATGAGCAAGGTCACACTGCTCACGGAGCCCAGCTTGGCAGACATCGCCGCCGATGCTGCCTGGTCCACAGTCCTCCAAGTCAGGATTACCGCTCACCCTGGCCTCAGCCCTGCGCAGCAACTGATCGTCAGAAACGAGTACTTCAACGGGGCATCAGCGCGCGTAGAAAGCTGTAGGGCTGCCCTCCTGAACTACATGGTGCAGGAGATCATGGCAGCCACGGACGTGAGTCGACAGGCTCCTCCCGACTATCAACTGGCGATTGAAAACACAGAGGAGTGCCGGCAATGGCTGTTCATGACTTAACAGACCAAATTCGCCAAGAGAAGGTGGCTGAACGCTATCCGCCGCTCTTCAAACGCCTGCCCGACCGCCTGTTCGCGCCGCTGGCTTCGGCCAATCGCTTCCAATATTGGTCACTGCTGTGTGTTCTGCACGCCAAACGCTTCGGCCCAGAGGCCCCGTTGCCGCCGAGTACCGGCTTCTTGATGCGCGAAATCACGGCCGACATAGCCGAAGAACTCCAGTACCAGGACTGGACTCCGGAAGGCGATGACGTGACGCCAGCCACACCGCTGGCAATCCGAGCCATCATGGTCTTCAATCGCTTGCGCGACGCGGGATGGATCCGCGTGGACCGAGTGGGCGTGCGCGAGATGGTGACGATGGCTCCCGCCGTCGCCCATTTCATGAACCGCCTCGTGGAGTTCGCTCACACCGGCCCGGAGTTCGTCTCCGGCAAGATCCGCAGCATCGAAGCCAACCTGAAGCTGCTTCTGGACGAGAGCACAGATGGTGCCTCGCTGCAGGAAGCAGCCCGCCAGTCGCGCGCCCTACTTGAACACGTCCGCATCGCCGGCACGAATGTGCGCGATCTAATGCTGGAGATCGGTCGCGTCGACGCCACCGGCGAGTTCGTGAGACGCTTCTTCGATGACTACGTCGAGCGCATGTTCATCGGTGACTACAAGGAATTGCGCACGCGCGAGCATCCCCTGGCCCGGCGTCAGGAGATCCTGCGCCTGGTGACCCATATCCAGCAGACGCAAGACCTGCGCGCTCGGTTAATCCAGTGGTACCTCGAGAAGCAAGCTGGCCGCGACCCTACCCGCGCTGAAGCCATGTTCGAGCGTGACGTCCAGAAGGTAGAGGATCTGCGCCGTATCGACGAATACCTGGACCGGCTGGACGACGAAATCCGGCGCGCCAACAAGCTGGCGTTGGCCTACCCAAAAGGGAATCGCTGAAGCAGCACGTGCGGTTGACGGTTACGACGCCGATTACGCATCGGACCAATGGGAAAGGCTATTGACACGCCAGGGTCTGTCTTTCAGTGAGATCGTCGCCGACTGCAAACACCGCAGCAACCGTGCTGAGACAGACTCCCGTCAGAAATGGTCCAGCGCCATGCAGAAGCTGTCGGCGTTCCTTGCCGCAGCATGAGCCGCCAAGACCAGTCCGAGATGGATCCGCTGGCCAGAAAGGCGTTGGAGCGACTACTGAAGTCTGCCGACAAGCACGAGGCTGGCGCCGCCGTGCGGCGGCCCTAGTGCCTTGCCTCGATGTGTTACTGGCAGGAAACATCGACGATGATGCACGCCCAGCTTCCGGCCGCCTGCCTCGTTCCTGGCCCCTGTCACCAGGGCTTCTGCCTCAACAACATGCATCGAGATCATCCGTCCTACTCTCGGTATCCCCTGTTCGGGCCTTCGCTGGCAGGTTCTCATCGGCTCACCACCTTCGCCACCAACTACTATGCCCTCTGCTGACTTCTGATCGGGCATCCCGCCGCCTCACGGCACCGGTAGCCGGTTATCCCGGCACCCAATCAGATCTCCCCGGGTATTGCGCACCCACTTTCACGCTTATGCCTGTCGGATCTACGTGGCAGCGTTCCGTACAAGTATTGGGCTTTGACGATTTTGGCCGCCTTACCCCGCTGCAACGCCTCATCCGCTTCCTGTACGTCAGGCCAGCGCTTTGCCCGCAGGCTTCCTTCAGACTCGCAGTCGCCCGCGAAACCCTTGCCTTAGGCTAACTCTTCCCCTTGTCGGGCGAGTAAGGGACTTGCACCCTCTAGTGAATGCGCCCTGCCGGGCGCACCAAAAAAATGGAGAGCCGCTAAAACAGGGGCTCTCCATCGTTCTGATGCCAGTTATCGCATCAGCCTGCCAGGCGGGAAATCACTCCCACTCGATCATCAACAGCTCACGCAAGTCCGCGTGGTTAAAGGGATTTGCTTTGATCGACATAGGCCGTTACCGTCGCTTTTACCGTCAGAAAAACAGGTCCTTTGCTGGCGCGGGTTTACGCGGCATCGGCTCATCATCAATCAGCGCTTAGGATACCGCAGCCAGTCGCGTAGCGAGCAAGTCGGCCTGCTCGGCAAACTTCTTCGCATCGGTCTTCTGCAACTGCGCCAGGTTGCGCAGCTTCCAGCGGATGCCAGGCAGATGTTCGAGGTGTGCGATGCCCAGCAGCGACCACTCCGGCGTGCCAGCGGCCAGCGACAGCAGGAAGCGCCGCTCGTCGTCGTCCAAGCCCTGCTGGATTTCGCGCACCATGCGCTCGCGGGCAGCAAGCAGCGCATCGAGCGGCACGGGCTCGGCCGTCATGCCTTGGAAGTTGTGCTCATAGTCATGCCGGATGTCCCGCAGGGGCGTGAATAGCACTTCATGGATCGGCCGATTGCTGCTGGCCAGGTAGACCACGAAGGCACGCCGGATGCCGGGCGTGATGCCCTCATGCGCAAAGAGCTGCATCACGTCGAACAGGTCACGTGGGTGCTGCCGATCCAGTGCCGCCACCAGCTTGCCGCCGTACACGTCCTCCAGCGACGCCACCGGGATCTCCAGATCAGCCAGCAAAGTGTCGCGGGCAATCGGCGTCAGCGAAGCGCGGCGCACCGGTTGCACCGTGCCGCGCATGACGAAGTTGACTTCGACCTTGACCTGAATCGAGCCGCGACGCACCAGCAACTTCGTCTCCCCTGCTGCTGCCGCTGGTGCGTGCGTCTGGAATCCCCGCTTCTTTAACCGCTCGGCGGCCTGCCGAACGGCCTCGTTGATACGCGCCAACGCCTCGTCACGCGGCAGCGTGTGATCGGGAAAGACCAGATCGAGATCGACCGACAGACGCGGCATGTCGCGCACAAACAGATTGATCGCCGTGCCGCCCTTCAGCGCAAAGGTGTCATCCGCGAACACCAGCGGCGCTACCTGCGTCAGCAGGCGCGCGGTATCGAGATAGGTCTGGTTCATGGCTTGAGCACCAGCAGGCCGTCGGACGACCGGGACACCCAGGGCCGGTCGCTACCCGTCGGAAGCGTGGCCGGATCGAGCTTGGCCGCCCAAGGCAGTGACGCCTCGCGGCCGAGTTGCAGGCACAGCCGCACGGTCTTGACGCTTGTGCAGTGCTGCAACAGTTCGCGCAGCACATCGGCGCGCAGGCCGTAGGCGCTCTCGACGAGTTCGCGGGCTTCCTGCAAGGGCTGGCGCACGCCAACCTCGCTCAACAGTTCCAGCAACGCGCGCTCCGGCGCCGACACCTGCGGCGCCCCGCTGCGCTTCTCGAACGGGCCGACGTGCAGCAAGGCGTCCGGCTGCTCATCGAACAGCCGCTTGCGGTGGTACTCGGCCGGGAAGCGTTCGGTGAACCATTGCGGCAAGCGCGCTGCCTTCCAGCCATACAGGTGCAGCACCGGCTGCTGCGACACGTACTGCCGCACACCGTACCAGTCCAGCGCCGACTTGCCGCCGACGTGCAACCCCTCGAATTGGCGCTGCAACAGCAGCAGGCTGGGATGGAGCGCCGGGACGTCGTTCGGACGGCAGAACACTCCCCGCGCCAGGCGCGTGAGCCACCCTGCCCGGACGTAGTGAACGGCCAGGTCGGCAGAGATGCCCAACGCCGCCAAGTCCTCAGAGGTCAGCGGCGTTCCCGGTGCCAGCCGGGTGTAGAGCGCGTTTAGCTTGCTTGAATTAGTCGTAGCCATGCTACGGTTTTTACAACTTTTCCAAGCGATAGTCAATTTAATATGGCGCACCCAGTCGTAGTTTGAATACGATGATGGCAACATATCCAAAATCTCATCCATTCGGCGCAGCGGCGCGGAAAGACGGTTACTTGTCGTCTCCCCTGCCCCGCTTGAATCCCCGATCCGCCGCCATGAACGCCTCCAGCATGTGCGGGATCAGCGTCATGGCATCGACCGTCTCACCATACGCCTGCGCGTGCAGCGCAGCGTAGCGGTCAAGGTCGGCTTTCAGGCTGGCCGGGCAGGCGAAGGTCAGCTTGATGCTCTCGGTCTTGGGCAGCGGCCCGAGCCGCAGCTTCTTGGTCATGCTCATTGCATCGCCCCCCGCTGGAAGAACATCGGCTGGTAAGGCCGCAACACCAAATCGCGGTTGACGATGATCCGCACCGGCAGGCCCGGCCGCTCGGTCAGCGTCGGCTGGATGTTCATGTTGCGCCGGGTCATCTCCTGGCCGACTTGATTGATGCTGTCCTGCGTGCTGTCGCGCCCAGCGATCACGATGCGGTTGCCATCCTGCCGGTTCTCCGGCGCGGCCAGCTCGGCACCCACGCCCAGCAGCGTGGTCAGCGCCGCACCCGCAAAGATGCGCCCCCAATGCCAATCGACGCCATCCTCCAGGCCGGAATAGCCGGCCGGATCGGTGCCAGCCAGGTTGTCGAGCTTCAGCGAAGACGTGTCCGGCAGGATGACCCGGTTCCACACCACCTGCACGCGGCTCTGCCCATAACTGACCTGGCTGTTGTAGCGCCCAAGGATGCGCGATCCCTGCGGGATCAGCAGGAACTTGCCCGTGGCCGTGTCATAGACCGGCTCCGTCACCGTGGCGATCACGTCGCCCGGAAGATCGGACTTGATGCCCGTCACCAGCGCCCCGGCGATCACCGTTCCGGCCATCACCTGGTACGGCGAGGACGGCATTTGCAGATTGCCGGAATTGCGGGTTTCCGTAGAACCGTCCTTCAGGAAGGCCTCTTTCTGGTCTTGCCGGTTCTGCACAGCGGTGGGGTCGGCGGGCTGGGCCGCCGTCGAGGCCGGGCCAGCCGCCAGCGGATCGAATCCCGCCAAGCCCGATGTCGGGCCGGTCGCAGCGACTTGCGCCGTGGCTGGCGCAGCGGCCTTGCCCTGGTTGCCGGAGCGAAAGAACACCGACGAAGCCGCCGCCGCATCGGCCTCCTTGCGCAGCGCGTCGGCCGGGTCGTGGCCCGGTGGCGCATAGGTGGGCGTCACCGGTTGCTGCGAATGCACGATGGCCGGCCCCAGATCGCCCGGCAGCGGCGGCCCCAACTCGGGCACCTTCGGCGGCAGCTTCGAGTAGTCGGCCGGCAGGCCATCCAGCCCTTCGGACTTCGAGACGCGATCCACGTTGTACAGCTCGGTCTGCTCGCCCGCGCCGCGCCGGTGCGGCTGCAACGACCAGATCGTGGCCCCGAGCACGGCGACCGACAGGCCGCCCGTGAGGATGGCCAAGGTGCGCCGATTCAGGCGCGTGACCGGGCGCGGTTGTGCGCGCAGCACCACCGCCTCGGGCGCGACCTTGCCCGCCTGCGGTGCAAGATCAGGGGAATCGTCCTGGCTCATGGTCAGTTCCTCCGCGTGCCACCCGAGACACCATCTGTGCGCTCGATCCGCACCACGTCGCCCTTGTCACCGCCCAGGCGCAGCTCGGCCGCGCCGAACAGGCGATCCACGATGTAGTACGGCGGGCGGAAGCGGTAGTTCACCAACTGCCCGTCACCCTGGGCACCGATCACGAACAGCGGCGGCAGCTCGCCCTGGGCGATGCCCGGCGGAAACTGGATGTAGACCTTCTCGCCATCGTCGAAAGCGCGCAGCGGCTTCCACGGCGGGTTGCTGCCACTGACCGCATAGCGGAAGCGGATCTTCTCCAGCGATAGCCCGGCATCGACCGGTGCGGCGGCGCTGGCCGCCTGTGCCTGGCGCTGCAAAGCCAGCATCTTGTCCTTGGGATATTCCCAGGAGGCCGACGCCATCCACGTCTTCTCGGTCGATGTCAGCTCCAGCAGGTAGGTACGCCGACTCGTGGTGATGACTAAATTGGTCTTGAGGCCCGAACGGATGGGCTTGACCATCACATTGACGCGCAGCGCATCGCCGCTGCCGCTCGATGTATCCCCGACGATCCAGCGCACGGTGTCGCCGGCGGCCACCGTCACCAGTTCCTCGCTCGGCTGGAGAGCGATCACGGTCACGCGGCCCACGGCCGCATAGACCTGGTACAGCGCACCATCGGTGAAAGGCCACACCTGAATCGCGTTGACGTAGCCTTCGCGCGTGGGCGCAATGCGCGCTTCGGCATTGGCGCGGGACACGCGCACGGTTTCATCGGCAGGTTCCGCGGCGGGCTTGGCATCCGGGATGGGTTTCATCTGCGCCGGCATCGGCAGCACCTGCGGCACGGCCACCACTTCCACCGGCTTCGGCGCCTCGGGCAGCGGCTGGGCTTGCACCGGCTCATCAAGCGAGATGGACGGCGGCGGCTTGCCCTGCGTGGCGCAGCCCGAGAACAGTACGGTCGAAGCCAACAGCATCACCAGCAAGGCGGATTTACGGAAAAGTGCATTCATGGCTTGGCTCCTTCGTTCGCTTCCAGTTCGCGGCTCCACGACAGGCCGTTGACGTAGATGCCCAAGGGGTTCTTGCGCAGGCGCTGCTCGGTGCGCGGAGCTTGCAGCACCGTGGAAATCACCGCGTTCCAGCGTTCGGTGCGATCCAATGCGCCGTTGACGAAGCGCGTCTCCGTCCAGCGCACGTTGAACGACGTGTCGCTGGCGCGAGTCACGCTGCTGATCTGCACCGTCACCGATTCCTTGCCGATGCGCGCGAACGGATCGTTCACACGGGCGTACTCGTTGAGCACCACGGCGCCTTTGTCGGTCGTGTAGTCGTAGGCATCGAGCCAGTTCTGTCGCACCACGATGGGGTCAATGGACAGCGAGCGCACCAGGCCGATGAAGCGGCCGAGGTGATAGGCAATCTGCGCATCGCTGGGCCGGTACGGCGTGGCGGCTTCGCCGACGGCGCGCACTTGGCCCGCGTTGTCCACCTCGATGACGTAGGGCGTGACGATGGACTGCGCCGAGCGCCACACCAGGCCGCCCGCCATCAGCACCGCCAGCGTGAGACAGCCGAAGGCCATGAAACGCCAGTTCTTCGCCTGCACGCGGGCCGAGCCGATGCGCTCGTCCCAGACCTGCGCGGCGGATTGGTATGGGGTGGCAGGTTGCGGCGTGTCGGCGTAGCGCACCTGTGGTCGTTTGAATCGCATGGGGTTCTCCTTGAAGATCAGGAATCGGAATCGCGCAGGCTCGGGCCTTGGCTAGAGCTGCCGCCGTCGCCACCGCGCAGCGTGTGGGCGGCGGTCGTCGCTGCATGGGTGAGCTGCTGCCTGCGATGCAGGCGCTTGGCCCAGGCGGGTTGCGCGGTGGATGGGGTTGGCTCGTTCGCAGTCTGTGCGGCACTGGCTCCCGACGCCGATCCGGCGTCGCCCGGCCGGAAGGCGGCGGCGACACGCTCCTTCATCGAGCGCGCCCCATCGGCCACCTTCTGCCCGGCCGCCTGCGCGCCGGTCTTGGCGACATTGCCCACGCCGGCGGCAGCGCCCTTGAGGCCTCCGCCGGCGGATGCAGAGCCAGCCTGGAACGCCGACCGTGCGCTACTGGCCGTCGAAGCGGCGGCACGCGCTCCGCTGCCGGCCAGCTTGGCGGCTGCGGGCGCCATACGCGCACCGGCAGCGACTGCGCCGCCGACACCCGTGGCCGCAGCGCCCACCGCAACGGCCGCGCCGGCTGCACCCAGCGCGGCACCGGCCATCGCGCCCGCGCCGAGCTGCGGCCCACCGGACACCAGCCCGGTTGCAATGCCCGGCCCGAAGATGCCCAAGGCCAGCAGCGTCAGCGAGGCCAGCATCACGACCACGGAGTGGTCGATGGATGGCTCGGCCGGCTGTACCTGAAACTCGGCGAACAGTCCCGAGCCGATGCCCACGATCACCGCCAGCACCAGCACCTTGATGCCCGAAGACACCACGTTACCCAGCACCTTCTCCGCGAGGAATGCGGTCTTGTTCCAGAGTGCGAACGGCACCAGCACGAAGCCCGCGAGCGTGGTCAGCTTGAACTCGATCAGCGTGATGAAAAGCTGGATCGCCAGCACGAAGAAGCACAGGAGGACGATCAGCCACGCCAGGAACATCACGACGATGGGCGTGATGTTCACGAACACCTCAGCGTCTGCCCGTCGTCGAGCCAGTCAATTTCCGGCATCACGCCGTCGAGCAGGTCAAAGACGCGATCCGTTTCCGCGACGAACGCTTGCAGCCGCTCGCGCCAGTCCACGCCATTCGTCGGCGTGTTCTCGTAGAGCATCTTGGCTGCACGGGCGCGGGATTCTTCCGGCGGCAGGTAAAGCAGCGTCAGGTGATAGCCGCTCTCAAAGTGATTGCCAGATTCCTCGAAGGTCGCGCGGCGTTCCTCGTCCACCAGCCAGGACAGCGGCTCGGGAAACTCCGAGTGTGGATAGTCGGCAGCGGGACGGCGCTCGGCTTCAATGAACAGCGCCCAGCCCGAACCCATGCGGCGCAGCGCGTTGTTCAAGCGTGCCGACGTAGCGATCAACTCACCCTGCGTCGCGCTGTCGAGGTCAGGCCCGCGAAACCGGGCCGTGCGCTGGAAACTGCCATCCTTGTTCAAGACGACGCCCGGTGCGACCAGCCCGGCCCAGGGCAGCCAGTCGGCAAGCAAGGCTGGGCGCTGGCGATATTCGGCGAGGTTCAGCATCGCGGCGTCCTCCCCTCACACGTCCAGCAGCGGGCGGTACTTGATGTGCCGGGCAAAGACCTGCATGAACTGCGGATCAACGCGCGCACCCCACACCGCCAGCGAATGGCCGACGATCCAGAGCACAACACCCGGAATCCACAGTTGCAGGCCCAGGCCGACGGCAGCGGCCAGCGTGCCGTTGGCAATCGCCACGGTGCGCGGCGCACCGCCCAGCAGGATCGGCTCGGTCAGCGAGCGATGCAGCGGCACCTCGAAGCCGTCCGCGAAGGTGTCCAGGGCACTCATACGACCGCCCCGCCGGAGAAGCTGAAGAACGACAGGAAGAAGCTCGACGCGGCGAACGCGATGGACAGGCCGAACACGATCTGGATCAGCTTGCGAAAGCCGCCCGAGGTATCGCCGAAGGCCAGCGCCAGGCCCGTGGCGATGATGATGATGACCGCGACGATGCGCGCCACCGGACCCTGGATGGATTCGAGGATGGATTGCAGCGGGCCTTCCCACGGCATCGAGGAACCGGCGGCCTGCGCCGTTCCGGCCAGGAACAGCAGCAGCGCGGCCAGCAGCAGCCCTTGCCCCGCAGGGCGTGCCAGGCTGCGCAGCCGTGTCAGGCCGGTCAGATGAGAAAGCGGATTTACGGAAATACGGAAAGCAGGAACGTGCATCTGCGTCATGGCAGTTCTCCAAGGTGGTTGAGGGACGGGGAAGAAAAGTCGGACTGCGATGGCAGCTCGGGAAACGGCATATCCATCGCGTCCGCCAGTTGGTAGCCCACGCCGTCAAAGCCGACGACGCGGGCAATGCTTTCGACGTGGCGATTGCGGCCACGGCCAGCGATGTGGATCACCACATTGACCGCCTCGGCGATCAGCGCACGGGGCGGATTCACCGCCACTTCGAGAATCAGTTGCTCCAGGCGCAGCAGCGCACCCAGCGCGGAGCCGGCATGGATCGTGGCGATGCCGCCGGGATGACCTGTGCCCCACACCTTGATGAGATCCAACGCCTCGGCGCCGCGCACTTCGCCAACGACGACGCGATCCGGGCGCAGGCGCATCGAGGAACGCACCAGCTCGGTCATCGACACCACGCCTGCGCGGGTGCGCAGCGGAACGTGGTCGCGCGCCGCGCATTGCAGCTCCACCGTGTCTTCGAGCACCAGCACGCGGTCGCCCGTGGCGGCGATCTCGGCCAGCAGCGCATTGGCGAGCGTGGTCTTGCCGCTGCTGGTGGCCCCGGCGATCAGGATGTTCTGGCGCTCGCGCACGGCGCGAACGAGAAAGCCCGCCTGGGCGCTGGTCATCATCCCGTCGATGACGTACCGCTCCAGCGGGATCACGCCGATGGCGCGCTTGCGCAACGCGAAGGCAGGCCCCGGCGCGGCGGGCGGCAAGATGCCCTCGAAGCGCTCGCCGGTTTCGGGCAGCTCGGCCGACAGCAGCGGCTGGCCGCGATGCACTTCCGCGCCGACGTGGGCTGCCACCAGCCGGATGATGCGTTCACCGTCCGCTTCGGACATCTCCACGCCCATCGGCGCACGGCCTGATGAAAGCCGATCCACCCATAGCGTCCGGTCGGGATTCAGCATGACTTCAACCACGTCCGGGTCTTCGAGCGCGGCGGCGATCAGCGGCCCCATCGCCGTGCGCAGCATCTGGATACGGCGATCCATCGAAGTCGCAGCGGACGAACGTGGTTCGGGCGGGATTTTCGGCACCGCGCTCATGACGCGCGCTCCTGCGCTTGCGTGGCCGCCGCCGCGTCCTCCATTCGCATCGGGTCGGGATGCAGTTCCTCCACCACGTCGCGCACCAGGCTGCGGCCCCGCAGCAGGTGGCGGCCAAGCTGCTCGGTGAACTGCTCGAAGCGCGCTTTGCCCTGCGCGCGTGCCGCGTCTTGGTGCGCCTCGGGAACCGGCGTGCTCACGGTCAGGTAGTAGCGGATGAACAGAGCCAGCGTCTCGATGGCGATGTTCTGGTCGCGCTCCATGCGCTCGGCCTGGCGCGACAGACGATCCAGCCGCTTGGCAATCGCCGCTTCGCGCTGGTCGGCCGCATCGGGCGACAGCCACGATGCGAGCGCCGCCGCGACGATGGACGACTTGGACACGCCTTTCTTGGCGGCCAGCTCGTCCAGGCGCTTGGCGTGCTCGTTCTGGATGAACAGATTGAGGCGGTATTGGCTCATAGGTCGATTCCGTCGTTGGGGTTCAGCGATGCCAGCCGGGCCGTGCGCTGCATGGCCGGATCGAGCTGGCGAGGAAGTGGAAGCGGAAGGTCGTCGTCGTCATCGAGCAGCCCAAGGTCGGCCACGGGCGCGGCCAGCCCGGGGTCGTAGGCGACGGCCTCAGTTAGCTCGGGCTGACGGCGTGGGCCGCCGTCGTCGGCCGAACCCAAGTTCTCCAGGCCATCGGCAGATGCCGTGGCAGACGCTGCGGGCACCGACGGAATCGCCAGCCCGCTCCAGTCGTCGGGCCGAGACGGCGGCGTGTCTGCGTACAGCCCGTCCGCCAGCGTGGGCGGGGGCAGCACGCGCCGCTTGAAATTGGCGTCCGCGTAATAGCGCAGCTTTTTGGCCTTGATCGGCGCCACACTGGAGACCATCACCACCGCTTCATCGGGTGGCAGTTGCATGACTTCGCCCGGCGTCAGCAGCGGACGGGCCGTTTCCTGGCGCGACACCATGAGGTGCCCCAGCCACGGCGCCAGCCGGTGGCCGGCGTAGTTGCGCTGCGCGCGCAGTTCGGTCGCGGTGCCCAGCGTCTCGGAAATCCGTTTGGCGGTACGTTCGTCGTTCGTGGCGAACGTCACGCGCACATGGCAGTTGTCGAGGATCGAATGGTTCTGCCCATACGCCTTGTCGATCTGGTTGAGCGACTGCGCGATGAGGAAACTGCGGATGCCGTAGCCGGCCATGAAGGCCAGCGCCGTCTCGAAGAAATCGAGCCGCCCGAGTGCCGGAAACTCGTCGAGCATCAGCAACAGCTTGTGGCGACGCTCGATGCCGTCGGAGCCATCGAGCGATTCCGTGAGCCGCCGCCCGATCTGGTTGAGGATCAGGCGAATGAGCGGCTTCGTCCGCGAAATGTCCGAAGGCGGAACCACCAGATACAACGACACCGGATGCTCGGCGGCGATCAGGTCGGCGATGCGCCAGTCACAGCGCGATGTGACTTCGGCCACCGTGGGATCGCGGTACAGGCCGAGGAACGACATGGCGGTGCTCAACACGCCGGAACGCTCGTTCTCCGACTTGTTGAGCACTTCGCGCGCAGCCGAGGCCACGACCGGATGCGTCCCATCGCCGAGATGCGGCGTGGTCATCATCCGATGCAAGGTCAGCTCGAATGGGCTGGCTGGATCGGAGAGGAAGTTGGCGACGCCGCGCAGCGTCTTGTCCTCGCCCGCGTAGAGCACATGCAGGATGGCGCCGACCAGCAGCGCGTGCGAGGTTTTTTCCCAATGGTTGCGCTTCTCCAGCGCGCCTTCGGGATCGACCAGGATGTCCGCGATGTTCTGCACGTCGCGCACTTCGTGCGCGCCGCGCCGCACCTCCAGCAGCGGGTTGTAGGCCGCCGACTGCGCATCGGTCGGGTTGAACAGCAGGCAATGCGAGAAGCGCGAGCGCCAGCCTGCGGTGATGCTCCAGTTCTCGCCCTTGATGTCGTGGATGACGGCCGATGCTGGCCAGCTCAACAAAGTGGGCACCACCAGGCCCACGCCCTTGCCCGAGCGCGTAGGCGCGAAGGTCAGGACGTGTTCCGGACCTTCATGCCGCAGGTACTGGCGGTCGTGCTGGCCGAGGAACACGCCGGCCGGCTGCGTGAGGCCCGCCTTGCGAATGTCCTGCGCGTTAGCCCAGCGCGCAGAGCCGTAGGTGGTGACGAGGCGCGCTTGGCGCGAACGCCAGACCGACATGGCGATGGCAACGCCCACGGCGGCCATACCGCTGGCGCCCGCAATGGTGCCGCCAGTGTCGAAGACCTCCGGCGCATAGGCGCCGAAGAAGAACCACCACTCAAACAGCTTCCACGGGTGGTAGATCGACGTGCCAAGGAAGTCGAACCAGGGCGAGCCAAGGCGTACTTGATAGCCAAGGGCCGCTGCTGTCCATTGTGTGGCGCCCCACACGCCGGCGATCACGGTGCCGAATACCACGGCGATCTGACCGAACAGCACGTTCGTCCCTTGCATGACCTGGCCTCCGATTCCTCCTACGCGGATTGCTCATAGAAGAAGCGGCACTAAGGACGTGCCACAGGCGTCAGGATCGGTGCCGGGTCAGTGCCGGTCAAAGGCCGTTATGGCGGGGATTGAGGCTGAAAGAGCCAGATTTCGCGCGGAAGCGAAAGCAATAGAAACACCACAGACGCGAGCGCGTTGCGGCGTGGTGATGTATCAGCGAGAACTTCGTGCGGTAAAACGACGACAAGGAAGTTACTTGGATTTTTGCTCAGGCCGATCACCGAAGAAGCGCCGGTTGGCGGCTTCTGCCGCACGCAAGCAGAGTTCGTCGCCGACCTTCGATCGATCTTCCCTGCATTGGCGCTGGATCTCCTTGATGCGGTCGGGATTGGCGGCGAGCGCATCCACGGTTTCCGAAGGTTGGGAGGGGCCGCATGCGGTCAGCGCAGCAACCACCATCAGCAGCATCACTTTGTTCATGGGGTCAATCCTTTCATCGAGTGGATCGTGGATTCCCGATGCTGCTCAGAGATTCTGCTGAATCAATGGAGGCCACCCGGTCGATGAATCGGGCCAACATCTCTGGAGCCTCTGTATCGCGACACAGTAGATAGGTCGTCAGCATTGGCGGTTTACCCGCCAACGGCCGAGCCACTACACCAAGCTCACGGCTGGACGCAACGTGTGCCGCTCCGGCCAAGCCCAAGGCCAGCCCGGCGGAAACCAAGGTCATCATGAGGTCAAAAGAGGCAACGTGCTGAACGATGAGCGGCTCTCGTTCGTACTTGCGCAAGATTCGATCGACCTGACGTGCATGTCCTTCGCAAATCAATGGGTCGCCCAGCACCAGCGGGTAGTGCAGAACCTCCTCCAGCGGAATCTGCTTGAAGGCCAGAACAGGATGGCGAGCGGGCACCGCCACCATCAACTCATCCTCCCAGGCAGGCGTAACCACGATGCCATCACCTACGTCTTCGGCCATCGAAAATCCTGCGTCGTATAGCTCATCGTGCAGACCCTTGATTTGTTGGGCCATCGAAACTTCGAACAACCGAACCTCGACCTCGGGGTCTTCTTCGCGGCACTGCGCAAGTAGCGCCGGCAAGCGGGATGGCGTGATGCCGTCGGACAAGGCAATGCGCAATTGCCCGTGATAGCCATTGGAGGCAGACCTGACGCTATCGCGTGCTTGCTCCAGCGCAGCGAAGATGCGCGGTACGTGCTCCAACAGCAACCGACCCGCACGGGTCAATTGCGTGCTGCGAGTAGTGCGAACGAACAGGCGCGCACCAAGGTCTTCCTCCAGTTCCTTGATGGTGCGAGACAGCGGCGATTGATCGATGTGTAACCGTTCAGCGGCCCGAGCAAAATGAAGCTCTTCCGCGACTGCGGTAAAACATCGAAGGTGGCGTAGCTCCACTTCTGTCCTTCCTAGCGTGTCAGATCATCCACGTTCCGTGGGATGCAGCCGGATGCTCCGCTCGTGTGTGAACACCAAGGACGCCGCCCTTCCAAACCGAAAATATCCACGGTGCGATGCAAGCGATTCAGCCAAGACCACATAGTAAGTGATATGTTACTTACTATGCTTCGAAAAATCAATGACTGAACTCATCGTTGGGGTGGGCAACTCCCTCTCCGGACGGAAG
Source organism: Castellaniella sp. GW247-6E4 (assembly GCF_040276065.1). Taxonomy (NCBI): domain Bacteria; kingdom Pseudomonadati; phylum Pseudomonadota; class Betaproteobacteria; order Burkholderiales; family Alcaligenaceae; genus Castellaniella; species Castellaniella sp. GW247-6E4. The sequence continues at coordinate 200,994 of NZ_JBELOI010000004.1, forward strand.
ACGAATCAGCGGCTGTCAACCGATGCTTGGAAATATCTTTGCGCAGGATTCGCCGGATTTCGACGACGGATGCCGCGGTCTCCTGCACGCTGTGTCCGGACACGATGATTTTTTCCGACTCGGCGCCATCCAGATGCGCGCTTCGATAGGGAACCAAACCATCGTCCGATTCAGCGAGAGGGCCGTTAGCCTGCCGCCTGGCAATGATCGAGTGATAGGACACCTGATCCGAAATCGGAAGCTCGCTCGTAGCTTTGACGAAGGGATCGTTTTCGTCGAGTTGGTCAATGCTGTTGGGGATGTTCTGCAAGATCGTGGCCTGTGCCGTGGCCATGATCTCCGCGCGAGCCGGGAAGGCGTCGCCGAGGGTTGACAGCAGCGTCAATGGCAAGCGGATCAATCCGGCCACCCAACGCCCAAGTCCCTGCCCGGCAACCACGGTTCCACGGTGCGGTGTGGCAACGAATATCACGCGATCAACACCTGGAAATGGCTGAAAGCGCAAAAGAGGGTCAAGTTGAGAGCGGGTGCTCCCAAGACGGTCCAGATCGATCCTGGGATCCGATGCAGCCCACTCCCACAGCTGCTGGTCTGCCGTGGAAACCATCAGCCGCGCCAGCAGTCCTCCCATGCTGTGCCCAATCAACACCAGCCCGTGGGAAGCCAAGGTTTCCTCTTCAGGGTCGAAGTGATGCAAAGCTGCCGCCAGAACTTGGCGGATTGCTGCATGACTGGCTGGTACAGGCATATTCGTGGGGTAATAGATCTCCCACACTTGGAATTCGCATCGCAGCTCTTCATCGGCCAGAAGCTCATTGGCAACGTTGACCCATGCTTCGGGGCTGCTCGCCAGTCCATGCACCATCACGATGATGCGCCGCCGCGGGTCGAACGGCTGCATCAGATACAGATGCGGCTGATCGATGCCACGCTCACGCCCAAACAGCCCTCGCAAGGATTGCTGGTTGAATCCCGAACGCGCCAACCATAAGCCGTAGCCAGCCGTGAAGTTACCAGCCAGTGGAACGCGTTGGCCGTGGAGTTGCAGATAGTCCTGTACCAAGGGGTCATACACACCGACGACGAGTTCACGCGAGGCAAGCAGCTCATCGACGGTGAGTGCATCAAAACGAAGCACTACTGTCACGTTGGGCGTTGGCATTTCGCTCCAGGCGGGAAATACCCCCGGGCGCTCGTTACCGGCGGAAGATTCGTCTGATTCGTCCAGTGACTTCGGATCTGCCTCCGTTACGGCCACCAATTCCGCACCCAAGCCGTCCCTGCGATAGATGCCGCGCAGGCCTTGGAATGCCAGAGCGTTCGCAGGCAGCAACTCGCGTGGCGTGGTCGCATCGTTGGGCAGCCGGGCGTTCAAGTCGACTCGCAAAGCCCAGTCACCCAAGCGCAATGTCGCTTTGGTTTCGCCAGCATGTGCACGAAGTGCTTGGTGCTGTAGGCCAAACAATTGCGTGACCGTTTTTTGCACCGCATAGTTGTACCAATCGCGCACCTGCGTCTGCCGTTCCTCAAACGCGCGCTCGCCGGGCGAGCGCCTGGTGAAAAAGAGATACGCGTAAGCGTGCCGAGCCGTCTCGATCCAGGCGGAAGTAGAAACGATGCGACTATTTGGGACTGCCGTCGAGATCGACATGGCATGCTGCAACCAGAGTTCAGCCAGTGCCGACAGCCTCGTTTCGCCGTCCAAGTCCTTCATCATGGTCAACGCCTCGATGCAAGTGAGCGAGGTGTTCGTTGCGCAAACTCGCTCATCGAGCCCGGTCACGCGGATTGTCTGCAAGGTCGGTGCGCTGAGTTTGCCTCTGCCGAGGAGATCGCCGCGTCGTAGGGCAACGTATTCATCCGGCGTCATCGCGCGTACAGCGACAGAAGGTTTGAATTCACTGACGACCGCGCAACCACCAAGTGCAAACGCGGCGGTGATCACGATCAACCAACGCCAGAGAGATGCAAGGAGCATATGCCTCACGATCGAGAGCTGCGTACCGGCACTGCAGAATCATTACCTGAAACGAACGGAACATTGCCCGTGAAATTGCATTTCATACGCGGCTCCCTTCGCCCTGAACAAAAGCACGCTGGCGATGCGCCAAGATCAGTGCAATGGCGCATGAAGCTATTCGCGTGCGGCGCGAGTCCGAGCGACTGGTGAGCACAATCGGCACGCGCGCGCCCATCACGATCCCCGCGCTATCGGCTTGGCCCATGTATTCCAGTTGCTTGGCCAGCATGTTGCCGCTTTCCAGGTCGGGAACGACCAGGATGTCGGCTTGCCCGGCCACGGCGGACTTGATGCCCTTGACGCGCGCGGCATCGGGAGAGACGGCGTTATCAAAGGCCAGTGGCCCGTCGAGCACACCTCCGGTGATCTGGCCACGATCGGCCATCTTGCACAGTGCCGCAGCATCCAGGGTTGAAAGCATGCGCGGGTTGACAGTTTCGACCGCCGCCAGGATCGCCACCTTGGGCTCGGCAATGCCGATGGCGCGCGCCAAGTCGATGGCGTTGCGCACGATGTCGGCCTTGATTTCGAGCGTCGGAGCGATATTGATGGCGGCGTCGGTGATGATGAAGGGCCGTGGGTAGCTGGCCGTCTGCATGATGTAGCAGTGCGTCAATCGGCGCTCGGTGCGCAGGCAGGCTTCGGGCGCCAGGATGGCACCCAGGTACTCATCGCTGTGCAAGCTGCCTTTCATCAGCGCCTGCACCTCGCCCTTGCCAGCCAGCCGGGCGGCGGTGGCCGCTGCGGCGTGGCTGTGCGGCACATCGACGACCTCGCTGTCTCCCAGTTCCAACCCCGTGTCGGCCGCAACGGCACGCAACTTGGCGAGCGGCGCCACCAATACTGGCGAGATGACGCCGGCATCGCGCGCGTCCAAGGCACCCCCCAAGCTGAGCGCGTCGCAAGGGTGCACCACCGCGGTGCGAACCGGGGCCATGGTTTTGACATGGGCGATAAGACGCTCGACACCACTTGGAGGATCGGCGCGAACGCCCTCAGGGGCTTGTTCATTCATGTGATTTCTTTGCCTTGCTTGCGCCAGTTGAACGCCAGCCTGACGTACCGATGTTGTCGCTGGCCTTCACTGGCGCCCGTGCGGCTGAAGATGGCGGGCCACCATCTCGGCTCGACTGGCGCACCAGCATTACCGGAACTGGCGCGATGCGCGCTACTTGCTCCGCATCGCTGCCCAGCAGCAGCCGGTTCATGCCGCGACGTCCGTGGGTGCCCAGGATGACCAGGTCGCAATCGTTGATCTCGGTCTGATGCGCGATCTGTTCCGACACGCGTTCGGTGCCGCTTTCAAGCAGCACCGTCTCTGTGGCAATTCCTTCCCGGCGGAGCCGACTCGCAGCCTCATCCAGCAACGTCTGGCCGGCTTTGAGGAAGCGTGGGCGGACATCCTTGATGTAGACCTCGGGACGTTCGAAACCCGTGCTGTGGCGGGTTGGTTCGACGATATGCAGCAAGATCACGGTGGCGCCGCTCAGGCGTGCCAGTTCTGCCGCATGATCGAGCGCCAGGAAGGATGTGGGACTGCCGTCCAGCGGCACCAGAAATCGGGAATACATGGAACTCCTCCGGGAGGCGCTGACTGCCGCGCGGGAAACCGCCCGCAAGGGCTGCGGGCTCTCCCGACTCATGACATGTGCTGGCCACCGTTCATCGCCACGTTGCTGCCCGTCATGAAAGCAGCAGCGTCACTGGCGATGAAGGCCACCAGCGCCGCGATCTCATCCGGCTGGCCGAGGCGACCCACCGGAATCGCTTCGATGACCTTCTGGCGCACGTCCTCGCGCACCGCCATCACCATTTCGGTGGCCAGATAGCCCGGCGAGACGGTGTTGACCGTCACGCCCTTGCGTGCCACCTCCTGCGCCAGCGCCTTGGTGAAGCCATGCACGCCAGCCTTGGCCGCCGAGTAATTGGTCTGGCCGAACTGACCCTTGCTGCCGTTGATGGACGAGACGTTGACGATGCGCCCCCAGCCACGCTCCACCATCGGATCGATGAATGGCTTGGTGACATTGAACATGGAGTCCAGGTTGGTGCGCAGCACGGCGTCCCAGCCGGCCTTGTCCATCTTGCGCAGGGTCGCGTCGCGGGTGATGCCGGCGTTGTTCACCAGGATGTCAACGTGGTGGCCGTCCGCCTGAATCTGACGCGCCAAGGCCTGGGTCGATTCCCAGTCGCCGACATCGACGCCGTAGGCCGTGAACCGGTAGCCTTTGGTGTCCTGCGCGTCAAGCCAGGCGGCGACCTTCTCGTTGCCGGGCGTGTGCGTGATGATGACGCGGTGGCCCGCGTCGTCCAGCGCGCGGGCAATGGCCGCGCCAAGGCCGCGATTGCCGCCAGTGACCAGGGCGGTTCGTCCCGAACTGCTCATATGCGCCTCCTCACTTTTTGGTCTTGCCCTGAGACGCGGCGTCTGGCGCACTCCAGGGCTGCGTCCATTGCTGACAAAACTGCGCGAAAGAGGCTGTGCCACCGCTGGCGCCGAATACCTCGGAGACAGATGCCTGCCAGGTGGTCAGCGCTTCGCGCAGGCCATCGGCGAATGCCGCCTGGCTCTTGGCAGCAGCCCGGCCGACCGCCTGTGTGTCGCCCATACGGCCTTGGCACAGGCGCCAGAACACCTCGGACGGCAAGGTGGCAAGCGCCTGCCAGTCCGCTGCCTGTTGGAGGTTCTGGATGCGCGAGGTGGTCTCCAGCACGCCACCGGCACTGAGCTGCTGCATGGCTTCGAGCCAGTGGTGGCCGCTTTCTTGAAGCAAGCGGGTGATCTGAAGCTGCAACTCGGCATTGGCCTTGTAGAGTTGGATGGGCAGTTCGCTGTTCATGTCAATGCTCCACGGTCATGATGTGCCCCTCCGGGGCGGGTGTAGGCCATGGCTGCGCAACGGCCCGATGAAAGTTGAGGGTGTATTCTTGGCGGTGTTTTGTCCTGTCATCGCATGGCCACATAGGTTCCCGGCGCATCGCCAAGCGGTGCTTGCGTCCCGCCCATGGCAGGCGGCGCGACGCGCCCGGCAGAGCGCTGGGCCAGCCATTGCTGCCATGCCGGCCACCAGGAGCCTTCGTTCATCGGGGTCTCGGCACGCCACAGTTGCGGATCGATATAGCGATCGCCGGCCGCACGGGTCGCAATCTGGAAGCTGCGCCGGGGGTGTCCCGGCTCGCTGACGACGCCGGCGTTGTGCCCCCCGCTGGTGAGAACAAAGGTCAGTTCCGCATCGCTGAGCAGGTGCATCTTGTACACGGACGGCCAGGGGGCGACGTGATCGCGCACCGTGCCGACGATGAACATGGGCACCTCGATGTCGGCCAGCGCCACGGGTCTCCCGCCGACGCGGTAGCGCCCCTCGGCCAGGTCGTTGTCCAGATACAGGCGCCGCAGGTACTCGCTGTGCATGCGGTACGGCATGCGGGTCACGTCGGCATTCCAGGCCATCAGGTCATTGAAGGTCTGACGCTCACCCAACAGGTATTCGCGCACCCGTCGCGACCAGATCAGGTCGCGTGAGTTGAGCATCTGGAACGCGCCAGCCATCTGCTTGCCGTCGAGATAGCCCTTGTCCCACATGCCGGCTTCCAGCCATGCCAGTTGACTGTCGTCGATGAAAAGCGCGATCTCGCCCGACTCGCGGAAATCAGTCTCCGATGCCAGCAGCGTCAGGCTTTGCAGACGCTCGTCGCCATCGCGCGCCATCGCGGCGGCGGCGATCGCGAGCAAGGTGCCGCCCAGGCAATAGCCGACCGCCTGCACCTTGCGTTCGGGCACGATGGCCGTGACCGCATCCAGCGCGTCCATGACCCCCAGCCAGCGGTAATCCTCCAGGCCGAGGTCACGATCGGCCGCCGTCGGGTTCTTCCAGGAAAGGATGAACACCGTGTGCCCCTGATCGACCAGGTACTTCACCATCGAGTTGTGCGGCGACAGGTCGAGGATGTAGTACTTCATGATCCAGGACGGCACGATCAGTACCGGCTCCGCATGCACATCGGCCGTCGTGGGCGTGTACTGGATCAACTCAATCAGGTGGTTTCGAAACACCACCTTGCCCGGCGTGATCGCCACGTCCTTGCCTACCTCGAAGCCTTCGACCCCTGCGGGGGCATCGTCGAGTGCGAGACGCCGCACATCGTCGAGGAAGTTCATGGCGCCGCGCCACAGGTTTGCGCCACCGCTTTGCGTGATGGCGTGCAGCACCTCGGGGTTGGTCCAGATGAAGTTCGAAGGCGACCACATGTCCAGCCACTGCCGCCCGGCAAAAGTGACCATGTTTTCATGATGGCGCGACACGCCACGCACGCCCGTGGTGGCGTTGTGCCACCACTGCTGCTGCAGCAAAAAGCCCTGGTGAATCACGTTGAAGGGCCACTGCTGCCAAGCCGGGGCGGCAAAGCGCCGATCCTGCTCCAGCGGTTCGATGCAGGTCGGACAGTCGTGCGCACTGGCAACGCGCAAGGCATAGCGCGCAAGACGCTGCTGCTTGTGCAAGCCCTTTTCGATCAAGCTGCGTTGCTTGCCTGGGGAAAGACTCAGGTGCAAGGCCCAGTCGTACCAGGCCAGCAGGCCTGCCGCCGGTGACAACCCACCCGTGCTGCGCGCCCGCCAGGCGTTCGCAAGCGTATCCAGGGCGTCAGGGCGACAGACTTCAGGTTGTGTCAGATCGGCCTTGCCATGTGTTGCGACGATGCTCATCTCCAACCCTTCATTTAGCGAGTAACATATTACTATCTTATCGCGTACAGGAAAAGTTGCAAGCCTTCCGCAGGGGCACCAGATTTTCAGCCTCCTCAAACGTGATTCCTTCCGTTGCTCAAGCTGAAGGCCCAACGATCAAGCACCTTTCGATCTGCCTGGAAGGCGATACAGCTTCTTGAGTTGCATCAAGTTGACCGATCCGCTCTTCGTATGAAGGGCCTCGCAGTCCTGTCTCACCCAACAAGTTTTCCGTTCTTGCGTCATAGTCATTTTGCGTGTTACGATAGTAATAAGTCACTAACTACATGGAGTCTAAATCGTGAGTCAACGCCCCCAGTACCTGTCCGCCGAAGATCGGCGCGCGGCCACAGTGCAAGCCGTGGTTGATCTGGCAGCCGAGCAGAACCCGGCAGAGATCACGACCACGGCGATTGCCGACCGAATGGGCCTGACACAGGGCGCGTTGTTTCGCCACTTCCCCACCAAGGAAGCGATCGTGGAAGCCACGATGTCCTGGGTCGGCGAACGCCTTCTGGTCAGCGTGGACAAGGCGGCCGAGGGCGCCGCATCTCCCGCCGCTGCGCTCGAAGCGATGTTCATGACGCACATCGACTTCGTGTCCAAGCACCCGGGCGTGCCACGCATGTTGTTCGGAGAGTTGCAGCGCTCTGGCGAAACGCTCGCCAAGCGCATGGTGCAAACCCTGATCCGCCAGTACGAGCAGCGCCTGCGCCGCCTGATGGAAGCAGGCAAGGCGCAGGGCGAGTTGAGCGCGGAGCTGGACGTGGATGCCGCCGCCGTGCTGTTCATCGGCACGATCCAGGGACTGGTCATGCAGTCCCTGCTGGCCGGCAAGGTCAGCCGGATTCGTCGCGATGCGCCCGCCGTGTTCGCCATCTATCGCCGTGGCATCGAAAGCGGCACATGAAGCACCCGTCCAGTCCGCAAGCGGCACGACGATCCAGCGAACCCTCCAAAGAACCGGGAGCCATGAACATGACTGCACATAGCGGGCGCGGAATCTGGATGCGTGTGATCGCCTTGATTGCCATCGGTTTTGGCCTGCTGACCATCAGGGAAGGCGGCGCGGTCCTGTTTTTTGACGGCGCGGCGCGTGCCGCAGCCGGAAGCTATGTGCCGTTCGTGCTCTGGTTCAACTTTCTGGCTGGGTTCGCCTACGTCACCGCTGGCGTCGGATTGTGGATGCGCCGGCGCTGGGCCGCATGGATGGCGATGGCCATCGCGGTGGCGACGGCGCTCGTATTCCTGGCCTTCGGAGTGCATGTGGCGCTGGACGGCGCCTGGGAGCGGCGCACGCTCATTGCCATGACGCTGCGCACGTTGGTGTGGGTTGGCATCGCGGCCATGGCTTGGCGTCGATCAACAGCGCATGCACCTACCACGCGCGGGCACTGAGCATTTCTTTCTAGTGGAACCCATCAATGACAACTACTAACCTCCCTACAAGAAAAGCCCGCTGGGTCGTGATCATTCTTGCCCTGCTCGCCCTCGGCGGTGCACTGGCGTTCTGGTTCACGCGCAGCCATGACCAGCAAGAGGCATTGCGTCTCTACGGCAACGTCGATATCCGCGAGGTGCAACTGGCTTTCCGCCAGCCCGGGCGCGTCACGCAAATGGCTTTTGACGAGGGCGATGCCGTCACCGCTGGCGCGCGCCTGGCCTCGCTCGACGCACAGCCGTATCAAGACGCTCTTGCAGCGGCACAGGCCCAGGTGCAGGTGGCGCAGGTGGAGCTGGCCAAGCTGCGCCGCGGCCTGCGGCCGCAGGAAATCACCCAGGCACGCGAGGCGCTCAGACAAGCGCAGGCGCAGGCGCTTGACGCCGAGCGCAACTTTCAGCGCCAAAGCAGTTTGCTCGCGTCGGGTGCCAGCAGCCAGCGCACGGTCGATGCCGCGCGCACTGCAAGGGATCAGGCGGCCGCGGGTGTCGAATCCGCCAAGGCCGCCCTATCGCAGGCATCCGAGGGCTTTCGCAAGGAAGACATTGAGGCAGGAGAGGCGCGCCTGGCAGCCGCGCAGGCAGCCGCAGCGCAAGCCAGCACGGCCCTGGCGGACACCGAACTCACGGCACCCAGCAACGGCACCATCATCGCGCGGGTGCGCGAGCCCGGCAGCATGGTCGCCAGCCAGAGCACGGTCTACAGCCTGAGCCTGGACAAGCCCGTGTACGTGCGCGCCTACGTGGGCGAGCGGGATCTGGGCCGCATCGCACCTGGCACCACGGTGCATGTCAAGAGCGATTCCGGGGAAAAGGTCTATCGCGGCCAGATCGGCTTCATCTCGCCGCGCGCCGAGTTCACGCCCAAGACGGTGGAGACGACGGACTTGCGCACGGATCTGGTGTATCGCCTGCGCATCGTCATCGACGAGGCCGAAAGCGATGCCGCCCTGCGTCAGGGCATGCCGGTGACGATTGCGGTCGATGCCAAGCCGGCCTCTGGCACGCGCGTGGGGGAGCGTTGAGATGCAGGCAGACACCGCCATGGCCGCCACGCCAACCAGCGCGAACGCCGCTGCCGCCGTCGTCATCGAAGGCGTGGACAAGCATTTCGGCAAGGTGCAGGCCCTGCGCAGCGTGAGCGCGCACATCCACTACGGACGATTGACCGGCCTGGTCGGCCCGGACGGTGCCGGCAAGACCACGCTGATGCGCATCCTGACCGGCCTGCTGGTGCCCAACGCCGGTCGCGTCACCCTGGCTGGCTTTGACGTGGTCAAAGACAACGACGCCATCCATGTCGCCAGCGGCTACATGCCGCAGCGCTTCGGCCTGTACGAAGACCTGTCGGTGATGGAGAACATGCGCCTGTATGCGCAACTGCGCGGCATGGACGCGGATCGCAATGCCGATCTGTTTGCCGAGTTGCTGGACTTCACACGGCTCGGGCCCTTCACCAAGCGCTTGGCCGGCAAGCTCTCCGGCGGCATGAAGCAAAAGTTGGGGCTGGCCTGTGCGCTGATGGCGCGGCCCAAGGTGCTGCTGCTGGACGAGCCGGGTGTCGGCGTCGATCCGGTCAGCCGCCAGGATTTGTGGCGTATGGTGCAGGCGCTGACCGACGAGGGCATGGCCGTGGTCTGGTCCACCGCCTACCTCGACGAAGCCGAGCGTTGCGAGAGTGTGCTGCTGCTGAACCAGGGGCAGCTCTTGTTCGACGGCCCGCCACAGCAACTCACCGCACAGCTCGAAGGCCGCAGCTTTCGCCTGGAAAACGTCGGCGCCGAGCGCCGGGCGGTTCTGACCGAGGCACTCGATCTGGAGAGCGTGAGCGATGGCGTGATCCAGGGCGCCGGGGTGCGGGTGGTGCTGCGCGAAGGTGCGCAGGTCAGCCAAATCCAGTCGCTGGCTGATCGGGCGCGAGTAGCGCTGGCGCCGGTACCCGCCCGCTTTGAAGATGCCTTCATCGATTTGCTCGGCGGCGGGCCCGGCGGCACCTCAACCTTGGCCGAACGGCTGTCACCGGTCGAACTGGGCTCCGAAATAGCCGTCTCCTGCCGCAATCTGACCAAGCGTTTCGGTGAGTTCACCGCCACCGACCAGGTCAGCTTCGAGGTGCAAAAGGGCGAAATCTTCGGTCTGCTCGGCCCCAATGGCGCCGGCAAGTCCACCACCTTCAAGATGCTGTGCGGCCTGCTCAAACCCACCGCGGGCGAGGCGCATGTGGTGGGGCACGATCTGCGCCGCGCCACCGGTGCAGCCAAGGGCCGGCTCGGCTACATGGCGCAGAAATTCTCGCTCTACGGTCTGCTGTCGGTGCAGCAGAACCTGGAATTTTCGGCCGGCGTTTACGGGCTGGAAGGCAACACCCGGCGCGAGCGCATTGCCGAGATGATCGAGACCTTCGATCTGGGGGAGTGGCTGTCCGCCACGCCCGATTCCCTGCCGCTGGGGCACAAGCAGCGCCTGGCGCTGGCCTGCTCGCTCATGCATCGGCCACCCGTGCTGTTCCTCGATGAGCCTACTTCGGGCGTGGACCCGATCACCCGGCGCGAGTTCTGGACCCACATCAACGGCCTGGCGCGCAAGGGCGTGACCATCATGGTCACCACCCACTTCATGGACGAGGCCGAATACTGCGACCGCGTCGCCATGCTCTCGCGCGCACGCCTGATCGCGTTGGACACGCCCGATGCGCTCAAGCGCGCCGCAGCCAATGTCGAACACCCCGACCCGACCATGGAGGACGCCTTCATTCACCTGGTGGAATCTGCCGACCGCGAGATGGAGGCCGCCGCATGAACGCTGTAGCACAACGCAAGGAAGGGGCTGCTTTGGAGCCGAGCGATTTGCGCCGCTTTGACCTGCGGCGGCTGATGGCCCTGGTCACCAAGGAAAGCTATCAGGCGCTGCGCGACCCCTCGACGCTCTTGATCGCCTTCGTGCTGCCGGTGGTGTTGCTGCTGCTGTTCGCCTATGCGGTGTCGCTGGATGCCAAGGAGGTCCGCGTCGGCGTCGTGCTGGAGTCGCCCGGTGCATCGGCGCAGTCGCTGGCCGCTGCCTTCTCGGGCACCCGCTTCTTGAAGACGCAATTCGCCCACGACCGGCGCGAGGTGGCAGACCAGCTCGTCTCCGGTGCGCTGCGCGGCTACGTCGTCATTCCGCAGGATTTCGAGCAGCGCCTGGCCCAGCGCGGAGCAGAACCGCTGGTGCAAATCATCACCGATGGCTCCTATCCCAACACCGCCAACTACGTCGAGAACTACGCCCGCGGCGTGGTGCAGACCTGGCGTGCCGGGCTGGATGTCGCGGCACCCGCGCAATCCGTCGTGCTGGAGCCACGCTACTGGTTCAACCCCGAGCTGGAAAGCCGTCGCGCGCTGATTCCCGGGGCCATTGCCATCGTCATGACCATCATCGGCACCATGCTGACCGCGCTGGTGGTGGCGCGCGAATGGGAGCGCGGCACCATGGAAGCGGTGCTGTCCACGCCCGCGTCGGTGGCCGAAATCCTGATCGGCAAGCTGCTGCCGTACTTCGTGCTCGGCATGCTGTCCACGCTGGGCGCGGCGGCCTTAGCCGTGTTCGTGTTCGGCGTGCCGATGCGCGGCTCTCTGGCGGCGCTGCTGCTCTTGTCGGCGGTGTTCATGGTGCCGGCGCTGGGCCAGGGCCTCTTGATTTCGTCGCTGGCGCGCAACCAGTTCCTGGCGGCGCAGATCGCCCTGTTCACGGGCTTTCTGCCGGCCTTCATGCTCTCAGGCTTTCTGTACGAGATCGATGCGATGCCAGCGCCGATCCGCGCCATCACTCGGGCGGTTCCGGCGCGCTACTTCGTCGATTCGCTCAAGACCGTGTTCCTGGCCGGCGACATCTGGGCCGTCTTCCTGCCCAACCTGGCGGCCATGGCGGCGATTGGGGCGCTGTTTTTCCTGATCGCCAAGCGCGCCACGCGCAAGAACCTGGAGTGACGCGATGTTGACCTCTGCCTTCTCGTTCACCCGCCTGCGCGCCCAATTCATCAAGGAAGTGCTCAGCGTGCTGCGCGACCCGCGCAGCCGCATGGTGGTATTCGTACCGCCGATCCTGCAACTGCTGGTATTCGCCTTTGCAGCCACACTGGAAGTGCGCAACGTCGACATCGCCGTCTACAACCAGGACGCCGGGCGTTGGTCGCACGAGCTGGTGCAGCGCCTGGACAGCGCCCGCTTCATCACCCACGTGCGGCACGTGGACAGCCAGCGGCTGTTGCACGAGATGATCGACCGCGGCGAGGTGATCGCCGCGCTCGCCATTCCCGTGGATTTCTCGCGCACCATCGCCGCCGGCGACAGCGGCCGCGCCCAGGTTCTGGTCGATGGCCGGCGCAGCAACTCGGGCCAGATCACCGTCGCCTACCTGTCCACCATCGCCGCCGACGTTGGGGCCGAGGTCGTGCCCGACGCGCAGGCGCCGACGCCCGTGGTCGTGCGCCACTGGTTCAACCCCAACCTGGTCTACCGCTGGTTCATCGTGCCTGGGCTCACGGGCATCCTGGCGCTGTTCAGCGCGCTGCTCATCACCTCGCTGTCGATCGCGCGCGAACGCGAGCTTGGCACCTTCGACCAGTTGCTGGTATCGCCCACCTCCACACCGGAAATCATCATTTCAAAATCATTGCCGGCGCTGGCGATCGGCACCCTGCTGGGCTTGTTCATGATCAGCGCGGGCGTGTTCCTGTTCGGTATCCCGTTTACCGGCTCGTTCGCACTGCTGCTCGCTAGCCTGGTGCTGTTCATCGCCTCGGTGGTCGGCATCGGCCTGATGATTTCCGCAGTCAGCATGACCCAGCAGCAGGCCATCCTGGGGGCGTTCGCCATTGGCGTGCCGGCGGTGCTGATGTCGGGCTTTGCGACGCCGGTGGAAAACATGCCGCTCGTCCTGCAGTGGCTGGCCCAGGCCATTCCGCTGACCCACTTCCTCATCATCGTCGAAGGCAGCTTCCTCAAGGCCATGCCGCCCGGCGACATTCTCGCCAGCCTCTGGCCGCTGGCGCTCATCGCCCTCGCCACGCTGACGATGGCCACCGTATTCGTCCGAGGACGCCTGCAATGAAAACCAAAACCCGCCACCTCTCCTCGCGCACGCCAGCCGCACCGCCGGCGTCCAGGCGCTTGCGCCCGCTCGGGCTGGCCCTGTCCTGCGTGCTGCTGACCGCCTGTGCGGCCGTGGGCCCCGACTACCGCGAGCCGCCTCCTGTGGACATCGGCAGCGGTTGGACCTTGCCTCTGGCGAGCGAATCACAGTCCGCGGACCTGGCCCGCTGGTGGTCCGCGTTGGACGACCCCATCCTTGACCGCCTGATGGGCACGGCACTGGCACAGAACCTGGATCTGCGCCAAGCCGCGGCACGCATCGACGAGGCGCGCGCCCTGCGCGACCGCGTGGCTGGCGACCAGATGCCCACCGTGAGCGCGGGCACCAGCGTGAACCGACGCGGGCAAAGCAAGAACGGCCCCTTGCCCGTGGGCTCGATTCCCGGCATGGACGCCACCCAGACCATCTACGATGCGGGCTTCGATGCGGCCTGGGAGGCCGATCTATTCGGCGCCAAGCGCCGCGCCCTGGAAGGCGCCAGCGCCCGCCTGCAAGCCACCGAAGTCGAAGCACAGGGTGTGCGCATGCGCATCGTGGCCGAGGTCGCACGCACCTGGTTCACCGCCGTTGGTGCTGGATACGAACTGCATGCACAACAAGCCACGCTGGATACGCTGCAGCAGACCTTGGAGCTGGTGCGCCTGCGGCATGCATTGGGCGACGCATCCGCCGCCGATGTGGAGGCGGCTTATGCGCAGTGGACTGCCGTCAACGCACTGCTGCCGGACATCCAGGCCCGCCAGCGCGCCGCGGTGCTGGGCCTGGGCGTGCTCTTGGGCGCTCCACCGGAGCGTGAACTGGCATTGCTCGACGGCCCCTTGGCACCGTGCACGCTGCGGGCCCTGCCGGTGGGCGAACGTGCTGATCTTCTGCGCCGCCGCCCTGACGTGCTGGCCGCGGAACGGCGTCTGGCGGCGAGTTCTGCCGACATCGGCGTGGCCACGGCCGAGCTGTTCCCCAAGCTCTCCATCGGTGTCGGCGGCGGGTTTCAGGCGCTCAGCACGGGCAACTGGTTCGATGCATCCAGTTCACGGTTTTCCATCCTGCCGCTGATTTCCTGGCGTCTGTTCGATGGTGGCCGCGTGCGTGCCGAGATTCGGGCACGCGAGGCCGCCGAGCAGCAGGCGGCGCTGGCCTATGAGCAGGCGGTGTTGGCGGCGCTGGGTGACGCCGAGCGTGCGCTGGGCGACTACCACGGCGGGCTGGACACGTTGGAGCGCCGTGCCATGGCCCTGGATGCGGCACGAACCAGCTACGGCTACGCCAAGGCTCGCTACGCCGCGGGCGATGTTGCACTGGTGGAGCTGCTGGCCGCCCAGCGCAGCCTGCACGAAGCCGAGACTGCGGCCGCACGTGCGCATACCAGCGCCGCCGTGCAATTGGTGGCGCTGTACAAGGCGCTCGGGGGCGGCTGGGAGGTATCCAACATGACGCCAAGCGCCGCCCATTCGCCTACAGGCGCCGCCGCACCCACGCCTCGTGCAAGTCGCTCCGGCATGCCTGCAAGCGCCGCCGCGACGGAACACCTCACAAGCCAAAGCGCGGAACGCGAAACCCTTACTCACTTGATCATCAACAGGCCAACCGAAGGAGCCAAGCCATGACCACCACCGCCTTTTTCATTCCGCCCGTGAACCTGATGGGCGCGGGCTGTCTTCGTGATGCAGCCAAGGCCATCCAGTCCTATGGCTTCAGGAAAGCGCTGATCGTGACCGACCTTCCCTTGGTTCGTCTCGGACTGGTCGGCAACGTGCGCGACCTTCTTGCCAGCCACGGCGTGGATACCCTGGTTTTTCATGGAGTGCAGCCCAACCCGACGACCAAGAACGTGGCCGATGGGCTGAAGCAACTGCGCGACAACGATTGTGATTTCGTCATCTCGCTCGGCGGCGGTTCGCCGCACGACTGCGCCAAGGGAATCGCATTGGTCGCTGCCAATGGCGGAACGATCAAGGACTACGAGGGACTTGACCAGTCGGCCAAGCCGCAGCTGCCCTTGGTGGCGATCAACACCACGGCTGGAACGGCCAGCGAAATGACGCGCTTTTGCATCATCACCGACGAGGCGCGCCACGTGAAGATGGCGATCGTCGACAAGCACACGACGCCCATTCTCTCGGTCAACGACCCCGAGCTGATGCTGCTCAAACCCGCCAGCTTGACCGCCGCCACCGGCATGGATGCCCTTACGCACGCGGTGGAGGCCTATGTTTCAACCATTGCCACGCCGATCACCGATGCCTGCGCACTCAAGGCCGTGGCATTGATAAGCCAATGGCTGCGCAAGGCGGTGGCTGACGGGCGAAACGTCGAAGCGCGCGAACAGATGGCCTATGCGCAGTTCCTCGCCGGCATGGCCTTCAACAATGCCTCGCTGGGCTACGTGCACGCCATGGCGCATCAACTGGGCGGCTTCTACGACCTGCCGCACGGTGTGTGCAACGCCGTCCTGCTGCCGCACGTGCAGGCCTACAACAAGCAGGTCGCTGCGGGACGCCTCGCCGACATCGCCCGCGCGATGGGGGAAAAGACCGATGGCCTGGGCGACGAGGCCGCCGCGGATCTGTGCCTATTGGCGATTCGCCAATTGTCCGCCGACATCGGCATTCCCCACGGGCTGTCACAGCTTGGCGTTCAGGCCAAGGACTTTCCCACCCTGGCCACCAATGCGCTCAAGGACGCGTGCGGACTGACCAATCCAATACAGGCGTCGCACGAGGAAATCAGTGCCATTTTCGCGGCGGCCATGTAGCCGTCGGCGTGATTTCCCGAACCCGTTCTATCCCACCATCAAGGAGTGCCTCCATGCAAACGAACGTAGGAAACCTCGATCGCATCGCGCGCGTCGTCATCGGCCTGATCCTGCTCAGCTTGCCGTTGTGGCTGGATTCGCCATGGCGGTGGCTGGGGCTCATCGGAATCATGCCGCTGATTACCGGCCTGGCGGGTCGCTGTCCGGGCTATCGCCTGCTCGGCGTGAACACCTGTCCAATGCAAAAGAAGAAGCCCGAGTGAGCATCCCATGAAACTGAAATTTCTGGGTGCTGCGCGCGAAGTCACCGGGTCGTGCTTCCTGGTGGAGGCGGCGGGCCTGCGCTTCCTGGTGGATTGCGGCATGGTTCAAGGGGGCTCTGCGGCGGCGGCGCGCAACCGCGAGCCATTTCCGTTCGACCCGGCAGCTATCGATTTCGTGCTCCTGACCCATGCCCACATCGACCACAGCGGGCTATTGCCCAAACTCACCCGCGCCGGGTTCAAAGGGGCCATCTACACCACTCCCGCCACGGTTGATCTGCTGGGCGTGATGCTGCCCGACAGTGCACACATCCAGGAGAGCGATGCAAAACGCAGTGCCAAGCGGTTCCGCGGAAAGGACCCGCTGCCGCCGCTGTACACGCTGCAGGATGCGCGCGAATGCCTGCAGCAGGTACGAGGCATCGAATACGACCGGGAGTTCGCGCCCCGGGTCGGGGTGCGCGCGCGCTTTCGCGATGCCGGGCACATCCTCGGTTCGGCCATCATCGAAGTCTGGGTCACCGAGTACGGCTACCCGACAAAACTGGTATTCAGCGGCGACCTTGGCCAGCCGGGACGCCCGATATTGCGCGACCCGACACCCATCGAGGACGCCGACATCCTCGTCATCGAGTCCACCTATGGCAACCGCCAGCACAAGGACTTTTCGGCAACCGAAGAGGAGATGATCGGCATCGTCGAGAAAACCCTGTTCGAACGCGGTGGCAACGTCATCGTGCCGGCCTTCGCGGTCGGTCGAACCCAGGAAGTCCTGTACCACCTGCACCGTCTCACCAGCGAGGGGCGGCTGCGGCAACCGAGGGTATTCGTTGATTCGCCGATGGCCACGGAAGCCACGCGCATCACGCGCGAGCACCTTGAGCTGTTCGACGAGCAGGCCAAGCGCTTGGCCGGGTGGCACGCGCGCGGCGAAAACCTGCCGTATCTGCATTTCACGGAAAGCGCCGACGAATCCATGGCGCTGAACCAGATTCGTTCGGGCGCGATCATCATTTCCGCCAGCGGCATGTGCGACGCGGGACGCATCCGGCACCACCTGCGCCACAATTTGCCGCGCAAGGAATGCAGCGTCCTGTTCTCCGGCTTTCAGGCGCAGGGAACACTGGGCCGCCAACTGGTCGATGGCGCGGCGCGCGTGCGCATCTTCGGCGACGACATTCCGGTGCGCGCGGCGATCCACAGTGTCGATGGGCTCTCGGCGCACGCCGACCAACCAGCCCTGATGGCCTGGGCCCGAGGCTTCAAGCAAGCCCCCGAGCAAACCTTTGTAGTGCATGGGGAGCCGTCCGCCGCGCAGGCTTTGGCGGAACTCCTGCAACAGCAGCTTGGCTGGCAGGTCTCGGTGCCCGAGCGCGGCCGGGTCGTTCCGTGGCCGGATTTTCTGGTGGTCGAGCGATGACACCGCCCGCTGATCCTGACGAGCGCCTGCGCGCCATCCTCGATTCACCCACATACCGCCTTGCGTATGAAGACATCGATTTGCTTGGCCAGGACGATCTGCGCCCGCTGCGTCTCCAACTCGAACTGCTCAAGCCCGAACGCATCTTGCGTGAGCAAGGCGTGCATTCGACCGTGGTGGTGTTTGGCAGTGCGCGCGTAAGCGATGCTGCCACTGCACGCGACCGGCTCGCTGTGCTGGAGCAGCGAGCGGGCACCATGCCAGGGAATTCGACGCTTGGGCGGGAACTAGTCTTGGCCCGTCGCCGCGTGGAACAGGCACGCTATTACGAAGAGGCACAGCGCTTCGCTCAACTGATCTCTGCTCGTTTCCAGCAGGAGGGACGATGCGATTTCGTCGTCATCACCGGTGGCGGCCCCGGCATCATGGAGGCAGCCAATCGCGGTGCTTTCGATGCCGGGGCTCGCTCGATCGGCCTCAACATCACGTTGCCGCACGAACAAGCGCCGAACCCCTACATGTGTCCGGAGCTGGCGTTCCGGTTCCACTATTTCGCGCTGCGCAAAATGCATTTCTTGCTGCATGCGAAAGGTCTGGTGGCCTTCCCCGGTGGCTATGGAACGCTCGACGAACTGTTCGAGGTGCTGACCCTGATCCAGACCGGGAAGATGCAACGGATTCCGGTGGTTCTTGTCGGTCGCGACTTCTGGAGCCGAGCCGTTGATTTCGATCTTCTGCTCGACGAAGGCTACGTATCGCCGTCCGATCTCGACTTGTTTACCTGCGTCGACAAAGCCGAGGAAATCATGGGTGCCTTGGAACGCTTTTACGTCGATAGGGCAACAGATGGCGCGCCATCATGATGCGCATCGGCAGCCTTCACGCGCGGCTGTCCAAGGCCAATGCGCAATGGTCGATGCGCAGTATCACGCCGCTGATTGCGTGCGCGGTACTCGGCTCGACTGCCGCCCGTGGCGCGGAGCCCGCATCCTCGGATGGTATTTCCCGCTGCCTGCCAGAGCACGCCTTGCACTGGAGAGGTGGAACCCTGCGCCTGGAGAACGATTTGTTCACGGGCACCGACCGCAACTACACCAACGGTGTGGCGCTGAGCGTGGTTTCGCGCGATCTGCAAGGCGCGCTCCGCCCGGAGTGTCTGCCCCAACCGATTGCCTGGTACACCCGCTTCATCGGCTGGGCTGATCCCGAGTTCTGGCGCGACTCTGGCGCCCAATCGGCATCGCAAAACATCGTCGTGCGCTTCGGCCAGTCCATGTACACGCCCGAGGACAAGACGCGCACCGATCTGATTTCCGACGATCGCCCGTACGCCGGCCTGCTGTACCTGGGTTTGGCATGGAATCACCGCGTCCACCCACAGGCCGCCAGCTATGAAATACTTGATGTGCGCGAACTGACCCTGGGCGTGATTGGCCCCTGGTCGTTGGCGGAGCAATCGCAGGATCTGGTGCATCGGGTGCGGGGCATCGATCGTTTTCGCGGCTGGGACAACCAGTTGCGCAACGAACCCGCGTTCCAGATGGCGATGGAGCGCAAGTTCAAGTCGTACACAGAGGGTGCCGTCCGGCCGGGGTGGAGCGGCGACGTGATCGGCAGCTATGCCCTGCGGATCGGAAACATCGAAACCGCAGCCAGCACCGGCATGGAATTGCGTGCGGGCTGGAACATTCCGAACGACTTCGGCAGCTATCCGATTCGGCCCGGCGCGGAGAATCGCCCGCCCTCGGGCGTTTCCGACCTGCGCAGAACAGAGCCTCAATCAGCGCGCGCGCCCAAACCCGGAGCGCATGCATTCCTGAATCTGGAGGCCAAAGCCGTTGCCTGGGATTTCTCGCTCGACGGGAATCTGTTTCGGCACAGCCATCACGTCAGTCGATGACCCTGGGTCGCTCAGGCAGCCATTGGCATCAGCAGCCAATGGATTGTTGCCGGGCATGGCGTGCGGCTTGCCGTGATGCGCGTCTGGAGAACCCGCGAGTTCGACCAGCAGATCGGCCATCACGCCTTCGGATCGATTGCGTTGAGCATGGAATTTTGAAATCCCGAAGCCATGCGCCCGCCTGCGAAGCATTCACCAACAACCTCCATGGAGAATCCCGTGAGTTACCTCTTGAACCCTCGACAGCTTTTGACGATCACGTTGTCAGTAGCCTTGGCCACCGCCACCACGGGACTGGGCGCGCAGTCCGCTGACGCTGCAAAGCCGATGGCGCTTCGCAGCGTCATGGAGCGACTTGGCCGTGACATGCAAGCCGTCACCGGTGCGATTTCCAAGGAGGAATGGACACTGGTCGCCGAGTTGGCGCCCAAAATCGCCAAGCATGCCGAGCCACCTCTGGGCGAAAAGATGCGCATTCTTGGCTGGCTTGGCACGGATGCCGGGAAATTCCGGGGTTTCGATGGACAGGTCCAGGACGCTGCGAGCGCCATGGGGGATGCCGCCAAGCGCGGCGACGGCCAGGCCGTTATCGCCGCATTCTCCAAGACACAACAAAGCTGCCTCGCTTGTCACCAAAGCTTCCGACAATCGTTCGTGGAACAGTTTTATGGGAGTCGCTGACACGCATTTGTCCCAGGCCGGTTTGTATGGGGCATCACGATGAGCAACTCCCAGCCGAGCCTCATCCTGGTGCTCAATTGCGGCTCCTCAAGCATCAAGTTCGCCTTGTTCGATGCACAGGTGCGCCCGTTGCCGCGCGAGCCGCTCTGGCACGGCAAGGTGCAAGGGATTGCTGGGCCCGCGCCTGAGTACAGCGACAGTGGCACTGCACAGCAGCGCATCCATCTGGATCACGAACACCCTCACACCGCCGCTCTGGCGCTGATTCAAGCGCGCATCGTGGCCCGACTCGATGGCCGCCGCATTGTGGCCATCGCGCATCGTGTCGTCCATGGCGGCAGCAGGTACTTCGAGCCAACCGTGGTGACCGATGGCTCCATCGCGGAGCTGCGGGCCTTGATTCCTTTGGCGCCGTTGCACCAACCCTTTCCCCTGAAGGCCATGAGTTTGCTGTTCGAGCAGTGGCCCGGAATTGTTCAGGTAGCGTGCTTCGATACAGCCTTTCACCGCACGGCGCCGAAGGTGGAGCAGATCCTGCCGCTGCCGTACTCGGCCTGGGAACGCGGTCTGCGCCGCTACGGCTTTCACGGCCTTTCATACGACTACATGAGCCACGTCCTGCCCGAGCGCCACGGTGATCTGGCACGCGGCCGCACCATCGTCGCGCACCTCGGCAGCGGGGCCAGCCTGTGCGCGATGCAGAACCTGCAAAGCATCGCCACCACGATGGGATTTTCCGCGCTCGACGGCCTGATGATGGGCACCCGTACCGGCTCGCTCGATCCGGGCGCCCTGCTCTACCTGATGGAGATCGAAAAGCTCTCACTGGAAGAAGTAGGCCGCACGCTCTACAACCAGTCCGGCCTGCTCGGTGTTTCCGGGATTTCGGCCGAGCCGCGCGTGGTGGTGAAGCACGAGAGCGATTCCGGCGAAGTCGGCGAACGCGCCCGCATCGCGTTGGCGCTCTACGTGCGCCGTATCGTGCGGGAGATTGGCGCACTGATCGCAGTCATTGGCGGCCTGGATCTGCTCGTGTTCACTGCCGGTGTCGGTGAGCACAACGCCTTCGTGCGCGAGCGCGTCTGCCGCGACCTGGCATTTATCGGCATCAAGCTGGATGCCGATGCCAACGCCATCGATGCCCCGGTTATCTCCACCACCGACAGCCGGGTGCTGGCCGCGGTGGAGCCTACCAACGAGGAATGGATCACAGCGCGCTATACGCAGGATTTGATAGGCGGCGCGTGATGTCCCAGCCAGGCCGAGCGCGCTCAACTCAACTGACTCTGTAGCCACGCAGGGATTCATCGACATCAAAGAGGGGAAATCGCATGACCACCGCTTCCACCATCCGCCAGTGCTGGCTTGCCGGGCACGGCCCCATCGTCCATCGCGACGAGACCATCAAACGCATGGAAACCCTGGTGACCCGTTTGATCGTCGAGGGCCGTGTTGCCGACGAGACGACGGCCTACACCCTGCTTGCCGCCGCCGACCGCCTGAGCTGCGTGGCCATGAACGTGGTCGCGCACATGACCTATGCGCGCCGCATCGATCTTTCCGGCGCGGCGCTGTCAGCCGAGGACTTCAAGCCCACGCCCGAAGGCCACACCGGCGGCTCGCTGAATATGGTGCAGGCCTTCGTCGGCTACCTGCTGGCCAACGCGCTCACCGGCAGCACACGCGGCTGGATCATGGGCCAGGGCCATTGTGTCGCCGCCATCGAAGCCGTCAATGTGCTGACCGGCGATGTCTCGCCCGCGCAGCGGGGCCGCTACGACCGCAGCGAGCAAGGCCTGTCGCGCCTGTGTGCCGATTTCTATTCCTATGCCATCGATGCGCAGGGCCGCCCGGCCGTGCCGCTGGGCAGCCATGCCGGCCCCAACACCGCCGGTGCCGTGTCCGAAGGCGGCTACCTCGGCTTTGCCGAACTGCAGTACATCCACATGCCGCTGCCTGGCGAATCGCTGGTCGCCTTCCTCAGTGACGGCGCCTTCGAGGAGCAGCGTGGCCCGGACTGGGCGCCGCGTTGGTGGCGCGCGCAAGACAGCGGCTTCGCTGTACCGGTGATGATCCTCAACGGCCGCCGCATCGAGCAACGTACCCAGATCATGCAGGAAGGGGGTGCGCAATGGCTGGCCGACGACGTGCGCCACAACGGCTTCGACCCGGTGATCGTCGATGGCCGCGACCCGGCCGCGATCGCCTGGGCAATCGTCGAAGCCGAGGGCGCGCTGCGTGCGTTTGCCGCCGATCCGGATCGCCGCTATCCGGCGCCTCTGCCCTACGTGATCGCCGAGACCGAGAAGGGCTTCGGCTTTCCCGGTGCTGGCAGCAACGCCGCGCACAACCTGCCGTTGGGCGGCAACCCCCACACCGATGTCGCCATGCGTGGGCGGTTCAACGAAAGCGCGGCTGCGCTCTTCGTTGCTCCGGTCGAACTCGACGCGACGCTCACCGCCTTCGCAACCCACGCCGCCCAGCAGCGCCCGCTGGAAAGCGCGCATCCGATGGCGCACCGCCACCCCGCTGCGCCCAGGCTGCCCGAACCGCGCTGGGAAATATCAGGCAGCGAAGGCAGTGCGATGACGGCGCTGGATCAGTGGTTCGTTGAATTCGCCAAAGCCAATCCCGAGCTGCGCATGCGCATCGGCAACCCTGACGAATTGGCCAGCAACAAGATGGGCGGCACGCTGGCGCTGCTCAAGCACCGCGTCAACGAGCCCGAACCCGGTGTGCCTGAGGATTTGCACGGCGCCGTCATCACCGCGCTCAACGAAGAGGCCGTGGCCGCCGCCGCACTCGGCAACAAGGGTGGACTGAACCTGATCGTCAGCTACGAGGCCTTCGCCGTAAAAATGCTCGGCCTGATGCGGCAGGAAATCATCTTCGCCCGCCACCTGCGTCAGGTCGGCCAGCCCGCCGGCTGGCTGTCGGTGCCACTCATCGTCACCTCGCACACCTGGGAGAACGC
Organism: Castellaniella sp. GW247-6E4; assembly: GCF_040276065.1. Classification (NCBI taxonomy): domain Bacteria; kingdom Pseudomonadati; phylum Pseudomonadota; class Betaproteobacteria; order Burkholderiales; family Alcaligenaceae; genus Castellaniella; species Castellaniella sp. GW247-6E4. The sequence goes on from NZ_JBELOI010000004.1 coordinate 224,300, forward strand.
CAAAAACGAACAGTCGCACCAAGACCCGACGATCGGCGAAGCCCTGCTGGGCGAGATGTCGGACACCTCGCGCGTGTTGTTCCCGGTGGATGGCAACACTGCGGTCGCCGCGCTGCGCGAAATCTATGCCGGACGCGGGCAACTGGCCTGCCTCATCGTTTCCAAGCGCGACGTGGAGAACCGCTTCGATGCCGAATCGGCGCAACGCCTGATCCGTGACGGCGCGGCCCATCTGATCGGTGACCCCGCCGAGGCCGAAGTGCAGCTCATCGCGCTGGGTGCCTACCAACTCGACGAGGCGATCAAGGCGCAGCAGCACCTTGCCGGGATGGGCAAGCGCGCCTGCGTCACCGTCATCCTGGAACCTGGCCGCCTGCGCATCCCGCGCGATGCCATGGAAGCGGAGTTCGTCGATGAAGACGCCACTGTCAGCACGCTGTTCCCGCAAGGCCTGCCGCGCGTGATCCTCACCCACACGCGCCCCGAGCCCATGCTCGGCATTCTGCGCCGCATCGACAACGGCCCGACCAGGACGCACGCCCTCGGCTACATCAGCCGCGGCGGCACCTTCGATGTCCCCGGCATGCTGTTCGCCAACCGCTGTACCTGGGCGCATACGGTGGATGCCGCAGCGGCCGTGGCCGGCTGGAATCGTGAAGCACTGCTCGACCCTGCGCAGCGCGCGGCTCTTGATGGCACCGGCGATCCCAAAGATTTATTGAGCCCGTGAGTCAGGTACGCGAATCCTGTGCCGGTCATGAAGTGCGCCGGCAGCTCCAGGCCGGTGGAGGCGATGTCCTCGCGGTCTGCGCCAGTTCTCAACTGCGCAACGTGCCCAGCAGGTTGCATGTCAGGATCACGCATCGCCTGCACCGCTTATCCAGTCCCTGTTCGTCCAGGGAGTCGGCGCGCTGCTGCATCGCCTGCTTGGTTCCCTCACCGGAGCCCAGGTTGCTCAGGCCCGCCCTGCTGCCATTCGAGCCGGGTGGCCCCGATCACGCGGGCCTGCCGCTCGATGGGCAGGTACGATTTCAGCTCAATGGCCACACCACCCAGACGCTGCACGTCATGGCGGCGGCCCTGCTCGGGCTGATCGTTCGGCACCTTCCATAGCCCTTCGACCACGCGCTCCATGGTGCTGGCACGGCGTGGTGCCTCCAAGTGCCCGAACGTGGCTAGACACTTTGCACGGGGGCGAATGGGCCTGCCTTGGGCATACCCTCACCCTGCTTGGCATGTCCTTCAATGGGGCAGCTTGACGGCCTTCCAGCCGCTGTGGCTGAAATACTTGCCGTAGGCGTTGGAGGCCTGCGCGACCTGCACCACGCCGGCGGCGCGCTTGCCTTCTCCGTGCTTGCCCTGGGCGGCCTCGGCGCCCGCCACCAGGTCGGCCACGATGATGTGCAGCTGGGCGTCCGCCTCGGGGGGCAACTTGCAGTTTTCCACCATGTAGGCGACCTGCTGGCCGACGGCGTTGCCGAAGGCGTCGTAGTCGGCCGCCGTGGCCTTGCCTGCATGGGCCGCGGGCAGGATTTTCGTCACCGATGCATGGACGGCCGTCATGGCCTGGCGCAGCGGCGCGTCGGTGTCCCATTTCTTGCCGGCGTTGAGTTGCAACTGGTGGGTTTCGGCGCTGCCGTGGCTGTCGTGCGCGCTCGCGGCCATCGAGGTCAGGGGGACTGCCAGGGCGGCGGCCAGCAGCAGTGTGGTGAGTTGTTTCATGGAAATGCTCCGTTGAAAGTTGAACCATGCAAGGTGGCCGTGCGGGTTGCCTGGCTGCCTTGCCCTCTTCAACGAAGCGCGCGTCTGAATGTTCCATGTGTTTTGCATCTTTGGTGCACGGCCTTATTTGCGGTGCAGCAGCTCCTCCTCGGTCGCCTCCTGCGCGTAGCGACCCAGCAACAGCTGCAGCAGGCGCTCGCGCTGGGCGGTGTCCAGCAGCTCGCGCTCGGCCAGCAATTGGGTGATCACGCGCTGCTGCTGCGCGGCCTGCAGGCGGGCAATGGCGGCCTGCTCGGCGTCGATGGCCGCGCGGTCGGGTGCGGCGGCGAAGATGTGGCGCACCAGGGCTTCGCGGCGGTGGCGTATGTCGTCCCAGTTGGATGACAGGTCGTGCAGGAACGGCGCCTCCAGCGCCTCCCAGCGCGTGCGTTGCCCGGGCGTGAGCGCCAGGTAGTCCGGCAGGTGCACGGCCGGCGCCGGGGGCGGCGCCACGCGGGCAGGGCGCAGCACGAGCGCCGCAAGAATGCCCAGGTTGAGCGCCAGCGAGACGGCCAGCAGGGTGCGGATCCAGGTGGGGTGTTTCATGGCAGATTCCTTGGCAGTCGGCAAATCTCGGTGGCGGCGCACAGCCCGCCCGGCGGCACGGGGTCGAACACGCGCGCCATGGCGGGGTCGGCGGCCGCAAACGTGGTAGGAATGGCTGCCCCCGTGCCCAGCAGCAGCCCGCCCATCCACAGGCCCGAGACCAGCGCCGCGCAAGCCGCCAGGCCCGTGGGCATCCAGCCCAGAAGGTCCCAGCCGGCACGCCGGGGCCTGGCGGCGCGCGGTGGCCGCCGGTCGCGCAGGCGCTCCTGCAGCTGCGCCGCGAGATCGAAGCCCAGCGTGGGCGATGGCAGGGCGTGCAGTTCCTGGCGCAGCGCCCGCAGCGCATCGAGCTGCTGGCTGCAGACAGGGCAGGCCCGCAGGTGGCTCTGCAGCGCGGCCTGTCTGCGCGCGGGCAGGGCGTGATCGACAAAGGCGGAAAGGTCTTCGATGCGTGGGCAGGTCATGGTGGCTCCTTGCGGTCAGCGTGGCATGTGCTGCAGCAGCCCGGCGCGGGCGCGGGCGATGCGGGATTTGACGGTGCCCAGGCCGATGCCCAGCACCTGGGCAATGTCCTCGTAGGGCATGTCCTCGATGTCGCGCAACAGCAGGATCTCACGGTGCTCCACCGACAGCCGCGCCAGCGCGCGCTCCAGCTCCGCGATGCGCTGGCGCGCCTGCAGCATGGCCTCGGGCGTGGGCGTATCCGCCGGTACCTGCTGATGCAGCGCGTCGTCTAGCGCCACGAACTCCACGTGCCGCGCGCGACGCAGCCGGTCCAGTGCCTGGTTGCGCGCGATGCGGAACAGCCACGTGGACAGCTGCGCCTGCGGGCGCCAGCTGGGCAGTGCCTGGTAGACGCTCAGAAAGGTTTCCTGGGTCAACTCGCGCGCATCCTCCTGTGACCGAGTCATGCGCACCAGAAAGCGGTAGATGCGATCCTGGTTGCGCGTCACCAGCTCAGAGAACGCCGCAACCTCCCCGCGCTGGGCGCGGGCAATGCAGTCAGTCTCGTCAAACTGGCTCGGTTGGGGCATTGGGGCGTTAACGCATGAGGAGCGCAAAAGTTCCATCTTCGGGCAAGCCCTGACGAACCCGTCTTCGTCAGTCCAGCCAGACTCGCGATTCGCTTCATGCTTCTCATCAATACGTCCGATGGGGGCATGTGGCAACGTGAACTGACCGTTGGCTCGATCGGATGAACACGAGGTGAACAGAAGGTTCAGTGTTGATTCACCCCCGGTTCGTCAAAATTATTGGCATCAACAGCTCTGATGCTGTGAAAGGAACCGACGATGAAACGAAACCTACACCTCAAGCCCCGGCTGGCCACCCTGGTGCTGGCCGTCGCGGCGCTGCCAGCGGTGGCATCCAGCGACTGCGATGCCCCGGCCGCGCGATGGCAGTCGCGCGAAGCGGTGCGCCAGATGGCGGCGCAGCAGGGCTGGCAGGTCGAGCGACTGAAGATTGACGACGGCTGCTACGAAATCCGTGGCACCGACGCCCAGGGCCAGCGCTTCAAGGCCAAGCTCGACCCCGAGACCCTGCAGGTGCTGAAGATCAAGTCGCGCGAGCGCGATGACCACCACAAAGACCGGGACCGGGAGCGCGAGCGCCGGCGCGACCACACGCCGCAGGATGCGGGCACTGCCCCTTCCTCACCCCTCTTTACCCCGGGCAGCGCGCCGCGCGGCCAGGTGCAATGAATCGCCTCCCCTCTTTCCAGGAGAACCCTATGTCCAAACCCCTGATCACCGCCATTGCCGCAGCTTGCGCGCTTGCCGTGCCCGCCCTCGGCCAGGCGCGCGAAGTCACCATTGCCACCCAGCTCAAGAACTACGGCGGCGACGGCGCCTACCTGGCGGTCTACCTGACCGATGCCAAGGGCGCCTACGCCGGCACGCTCTGGGTGGCCGGCGGCAAGGCCAAGTACTACAAGCACCTGGCGGACTGGAGCCGCCTGTCGGCCGGCGACGCCAAACGTCTCAATGGCGTGACCGGCGCCAGCGTCGGCGCGGGCCGCACGCTCAGGGTGACGGCCGATCTGGCCGACGCGCTGATCGACGCCGGCTACGAGATCCGCATCGACGCCGCCGTGGAAGACATGCGTGACAGCCCCTCCGAGGTGCGGCTGCCCCTGACGGCGGCGGGCGCCGGCAAGGCGCAGGCCGGCAAGCAGTACATCCAGTCGGCCAGCTTCCAGCTGAAGTAAGGAGCAAGGCATGAACTGGAAAGCCGTCCACCGATGGCTGGGTCTGAGCCTGGGCACCGTGGCCCTGGTGCTGGGCCTGTCCGGTGCCCTGCTGGCCCTGGATCCGGTGCAGGAGGCCTGGCAGGCGCCGACAGCACCGGCCGACCTGCCGGTGGCCACGCTGGTGCAACAGGTGCAGCAGGCCATGCCCGGCGTCGAGGAAATCCGTCGCCTGCCCTCGGGCGCCGTCGCCGCCTTCGGCTTCGACGGCGACCAAGCGCAGGCGCGCTACGTCGATGCAACCAGCGGCCAGCTGCTTGGCAACTACCAGCCCTCCAGCATGCCGCGCTGGGTCAAGAACCTGCACCGCGCGCTGCTGCTGGGCGATGGTGGGCGCTGGGGCGCCGCGGCCACGGCGCTGGCCATGGTCTTGCTGTCGATTTCCGGCCTGGTGCTGCTCGTGCGCCGCATGGGCGGCTGGCGCCATGTGGCAGGCCGGGTGCGCGGCACCCTGGCGCAGCGCCTGCACGTACTGGCGGGCCGGGTGGTGCTGGCCCTGCTGCTGCTGTCCTCGATCACGGCGCTGACCATGAGCGCCTCGACACTCGGCCTGCTCGAACTGGAAGCCGGGCCCGAGCCCGACGTTGTTTCCAGCGCCAGCACGGGGGCCGACCTGGCGCCGGCGCAGCTACCGCTGCTGCGCGACCTCGGCGTCGGCGATCTGCACCGCGTCAACCTCCCCGATGCGGGCGACCCCACCGACACCTGGCAGGTGGCGACCACGCGCGGCCAAGGCTGGATTGACCGCCACAGCGGCGATACCTTGGCCTGGCAGGAGGCGACGTTGGCGCAGCGGCTGGACGACTGGGCCCGCGTGCTGCACACCGGCGAGAGCGCCTGGCCGTGGGCCGTGGTGATGGGCCTCGCGGGCCTCTGCGTGCTGCTGTTCTGGGCGAGCGGCGTGCTGATCTGGTGGCAGGGGCGCCGCAACGCGGTGCACATCGCCGACAACTCCCGCCTGCAGCAGGCCGAGGTGCTGATCTTCGTCGCCAGCGAGGGCGGCAGCACCTGGGGCTTTGCCCAGGCCTTGCATGCCGCGCTGGTACGCGCCGGGCGGCGCGTGCACAGCAGCGCACTGGAGCACTTCCAGATCACGCCCACGGCGCAGCAGGTCTTCATCCTGGCGGCCACGCATGGCGATGGCCAGCCGCCGGCGCATGCGCGTCATGCGCTGGAGCGCATTGCCGCGCAGGGCGGCAGCGGCGTGCCGGTGACGGTGCTGGGTTTTGGCGATCGCCAATACCCGGCGTTCTGCGCCTATGCACAGGCCGTCGAGCAGGCGCTGCGTGCCCAGGGGCATGCGAGCCTACTGCCGCTGGAGCTGATCCACCAGCAGTCGGCGCAGCAGTTCGCCCGCTGGGGCGAGGCACTGGCGCAGGCCCTGGGCCAGCCGCTGGCGATCGATTACCGACCCCGTCTGCCCGCCACCACCGCGCTGACGCTCGTCGAGCGGCGCGACTACCCCGGCCAGGCCGATCGGCCCACGGCCATCCTGCGCTTTGCCTGGCCGCGCCAGCCGTGGTTTGCGCGTCTGCTCGGCTGCGGCCTGGGCCGCTTCGAGGCGGGCGACCTGGTAGGTATCGTGCCACCGGGGAACGCGGTGGCGCGCTATTACTCGCTGGCGTCGGGCAGCGCCGACGGCTTTCTGGAAATCTGCGTGCGCCAGTGGCCCGGCGGCGTGTGCTCGGCGCACCTGCTGGGGCTCAAGCCGGGCGACAGCACGCAGGCCTTCATCCGTGCCAACCCGGGCTTTACCCTCAGCGGTCGACCGCCGAGCGTGCTGCTGATCGGCGCTGGCACCGGCGTGGCACCGCTGGCAGGCTTCATTCGGCGCAACGACGAGCGCACGCCGATGCACCTGTACTTCGGCGCGCGCGACCCGGCCACCGACTACTACTTCGGCTCCGAGATCGCGCGCTGGCAGGCCGAGCAGCGCGTGGCCAGCGTCAACACCATCTTCTCGCGCGTGCCCGGCGGCGGCTACGTGCAGGAAATCCTGCAACGCGACGCCGAACGCCTGCGCAAATTGCTGGCCGCCGGCGCCGCGGTGCGCGTGTGCGGCAGCCGCCCCATGGCCCAGGGCGTGGGCGAGGTGCTCGATGCGCTGCTGGCGCCGCTGGGCCTTGACGTGAACGCACTGAAGGCCAAGGGGCGCTATGCCGAAGACCTGTTCTGAGCCCTTGCACCGGCTGCAACTGCACGGGCCGACCATGGCCACGCGCTGGGCCGTGAGCTGCGATGTGCCGCCTGTGCTGGACACGAACGCACTGTGCCAGGCGCTGGCCGAAGCGGTCGAACAAGTCGATGCCCAGATGTCGCCCTGGCAGCCGGAAAGCGCACTGAATCAGCTCAACCGTGCGCCGGTAGGCGATTGGCTGGCACTGCCGGCGCAGATCCTTGAGGTGCTGGCCCGCGCGCTCGAAGTCTGCCGCCTGAGCGACGGAGCGTTTGATCCCGCCGTCGGCGCACTGGTCGATGCCTGGGGCTTTGGCGCGGCATGCGACACGCCGGACGCCGAGGCCATCCGCGCCGCGCGCAATGCCAAACGCCTGCCGACACCGCAAGCCCTTGAGCTGGACTTGGCCGCCGGCCTGGCGCGCAAGCACTCGCCACTGCAGCTCGATTTGTGCGGCATCGCCAAAGGCTATGCCGTGGATCGTATGTGTGCCGTGCTCACCGGACACGGCGTGTGCCACGCCCTGGTCGCACTGGACGGCGAGCTGCGCGCCATCGGCCCCCAGGCCAGCGGCGCGCCCTGGGCGGTGGCGCTGGAGAGCCCGCGTGCAGGCCTGCGCGCCGCGCACGGGGTGATCGAGCTGCAGGACCTGGCCGTGGCCACGTCGGGCGATTACCGGCACTTCGTCCAGGTGGGCCAGGCACGCCTGGCGCACAGCATGGACGGGCGCAGCGGCAAGCCGGTGAACAACGGCGTCGCCAGCGTCACCGTGCTGGCGCCCCGTTGCATGGACGCCGACGCCTGGGCCACCGCCTTGCTGGTGGCGGGCTCGGGCCAGGGCCTGGCCTTGGCGCATCGGCACGGCCTGGATGCCTTGTGGCTGCTGCGCCGGGGCGAGGCGCTGGTCGAGTTGGGCTCGGGCCGCTTCGCCGCTGCCGCATCGGCGGGTACGGCATGAACGGCGGGTGAAGAGGCTGTTCAGCACCGGTTCACCCACACCCGCGCAGACTGCAGCCACAGTCGATCGTGACTGCATTGCAACTCAAGGAGAACGTCATGCAAGTCGCCACCACCATCGCCTCCATCGGCATCGCCGCGGCCCTGCTGGGCAACACCGCCCTGGCCGGCGATCATTCCGATCGCACGCAGCGCCACGCCAGCCGCGCCGAGCGCATCGAAGCGCTGAACGCACCCTGGCAGGCCATTCCCAACTCGGCCGAGGCAGGCTCGCCCGGACATGGTTGGCAGTATTTCTTCAACCCGCAGGCAGCGCGCGCCGTCGTCATCAGCCCTGATGGCCATTACTACTTGAGCCGCGGCAAGGGGCTGCGCTGGATCGCCGCAGCCCAACCAGCGGCGGAAACGGCAACGGCGCCCTGGCAGGCCATCGCCAACCAGGCCCAGGCCGGCATGCCCGGGTTTGGCTGGCAGTACTTCTTCGACTCGATCGCACCCCGTGCGGTGGTGATCAGTCCCGACGGCCACTACTACCTCAGCCAGGGCGATGGGCTGCGTTGGGTGGCTATGGCGCAGCAGCCAACCGGTCGCGACGCATCCATCGGCTGACAAACGGTGCTGCAAGCAGGGGCAGCAAGAATCCATCAGCTGCTTTTTCAGAACCGGAACGAGGGTTGGCATCGTGGCAGCCTCGCCTGCAAAAGCGCGGGCTGCCACGTTCACGCCCGCATCCACATTGAGAGCCTCATGTCCAGAACCACTGAACGCTACCATCCAACGCTCATCACACTGCACTGGCTGACGCTGCTGCTGATGGTCGGTGTCTATGCCTTGATCGAGCTGCACGATGGCCTGCCCAAGGGCAGTGCCGAGCGGGCGCTGGCCAAGAGCTGGCATGAAAGCCTGGGCATCCTGGTTTTCGCAGTCGTCGTATTGGTTCGGCTGCCGCTGCGGTGGATGCTGGGTCAACCCAGTGAGCTTGCCGGTACGCCCGCGTGGCAGTCCCGCTTGGCCCATGTCATGCACTGGGCGCTTTACGGCCTGCTCATCGCGGCGCCCGTTCTCGGCTATCTGAGCCTGAACGCCAAGGGCGCGCCCGTGTCCTTGTTCGGACTCGAACTGCCTGGGCTGATGGCGCCTGACAAGGCGCTTGCAGGCGGCCTCAAAGAAGTCCACGAGGCAATCGGCACACTCGGGTACTGGCTGATCGGCCTACACGCTGCAGCGGCGCTGGTGCATCACTACCTGATGCACGACACGACGCTGGCACGCATGGGCCTGGGGCGGGCTCGACTTGACCCAAACTCCAGAGACAGCCGCTGACCGGCTGCCGCAAAACCCTTGCCAGCTCCGGATCTGGACGCCGGCCGGAACACCGGCAGATCGGCTCAAGACGCCGCGAACTTATTCCACAGCACGATGAAACAAGCCATAAACAAACGCCGCCAAATCCCCCTGTCCATGCCAGACCCGGACCCGGCGGCCTGCTCGCTGGACATGCGCATGGCCGTTTGCCGCAAAGTCCCTCTTTTTGCCGATCTCGACGACGGGCAACTGGCGCAGGTCAACCGGCATTGCCAGGCCCAGAACTTCGCGGCCGGGGAGCCCGTCTACCTGGAAGGCGATGCCGCGACGCACATTTACGTGGTGGCGATCGGCGCCGTCAAGACCACGCGGCTGGCGGCCGATGGGCGCCAGTCGCTGATTGACTTGCTCACCCCAGGCGATTTCTTTGGCGCGCTGCCGGCGCTGGGCCAGCAGTTCTACGCCGACAGCGCCACCGCCTTGACGCCGGCCTGCCTGCTGGGCCTGGATGCGCCTGAGTACGACGCCATCCTGCAAGAAATTCCGCAAGTCGCTGTGGCCACGCTCAAGGGCGTGGCGCACCGGCTGACGCAGTCGCAGCACGCCATTCACATGCTGGCCGGGGCGCCGCTGGAGCAGCGCCTGGCAGCCTTGCTGCTGGTTCTTGCCGACAAGGTCGGCAAGCCCTGGAACGAGGCCATGCTGCTGGACGTGCCGCTGGCGCGCGAGGACCTGGCCGCCATGGCCGGCGCGGCCACCGAATCGGTCAGCCGCTTGTTCAGCCAGTGGCAGCGCGAGGGCTGGATCGACGCCGGCCGGCGCTGGGTCGCCATCGTCGATGCGGCGCGCTTGGAGCAAGTGCGCGACGGCATGGTTTGAGTCAGCGCCAAAGTCGGCTGCTGTTGATTGACGTTTCTCATGGAGCAATACGGCGGGCCTGCCTACAGTGAAGGCATCCCTCAACCAGACCGTCATACAAGGAAAAAACCATGACCAACACCAACACCCGCACCACCTTGCGCGCCGAGGGTTTTTCCTGCCCGTCCTGCGTGACCAAGATCGAGAAAAGCGTCGGCGCGATGGCGGGCGTGAGCCACGTCAAGGTGCACTTCGCATCGGCGCGCATCGAAGTCGACCACCACCCCGAAACCGTCAGCGCGGACGATCTCATCGCCGCCATCGCCAAGGTGGGCTACACCGCGCGCGCCTCGGCGTTCTGACGCACCACCATGGCCCCCGCGCCGCTCACTCCACGAGCAGCACACCGCCGCGCCCGGCGGCGGCGGCTGCCCCTGTCCCGCTTGACCACCTTTGGAGGCCAACCCCATGAACAAGATCAACGCATGGATCAACGGCCGCTGGACGACTCCCGCCTTGTCCGGCCTGCTGATCCTGGCTTCATTCACCGCATCCAAGGGCTACGGCGCTGCCCTGGCGGCCCAGTGGCTGATGGTCGCCGCCGCCCTCGTCGCCGGCGCGCCCATCGTGCGCAACGCCGTACGTGCGCTGGCCGTGCGCCACATCAGCATCGACCTGTTGGTGAGCATCGCCGCCGTCGGCGCGCTGATCATTGGTGAGTATTGGGAGGCGGCGGCCGTCACCTTCCTGTTTGCCATTGGCCACGCGCTGGAATCGGCCACCTTGAACAAGACCCGCGCGGCGCTGGCCGAGCTGATCGCCGTGGCGCCGGACACGGCCATCGTGATGCGCAAGGGCGAGCAGGTGGAAATCCCCGCCGCCAGCGTCGCCATGGGCGAGGTGGTGCTGGTCAAGAACGGCGCCAAGGTGCCGGTCGATGGCGAGGTGATCGCCGGTACCGGCGCGCTCGACGAGGCGTCGATCACCGGCGAATCGATCCCGGTGGAAAAGTCCAAGGGCGACCATGTCTTCGCCGGCACCATCTCGCGCGGCGGCTTTCTGCAGGTGCTGGCCACCGGCATCGGCGCCGACACCACGCTGGCGCGCATCATTCACCGCGTGGAAGACGCGCAGGACGCCAAGGCGCGCACGCAGAAATTCATGGACCGGTTTTCGTCCTGGTACACCCCCGCCGTCGTCGTGCTGGCGCTGCTGGCCGGCCTCATCAGCGGCAGCGTGGTGCTGGGCCTGACCCTGCTGGTGGTGGCCTGCCCGGGGGCGCTGGTGATCTCCATTCCCGTGTCCATCGTCGCCGGCATCGGCCGCTCGGCACGCGACGGCATCCTGATCAAGGGCGGCGAGTTCCTGGAGACCGCGGCCAAGATCGACGTCGTGGCCGTGGACAAGACCGGCACGCTGACCAAGGGCCGCCCGCAGCTCACCGATGTCGTGGCGCTGGCGCCGGGCGTGGACAAGAACCAGGTGCTCGCCTGGGCGGCGCGCGCCGAGGCCGGCTCCGAGCACCCGCTGGCGCGTCCCATCCTGGAAGCGGCGGAGCAAGCAGGCATCGCGGTGGCCGAGCTGCCCGAGCACATCGAGCCCGTGATCGGCAAGGGCATCACCGCCCGCGTCGAGGGCAAGCGGGTGCTGATCGGCAACCTGGCCTTGCTGGAGCAGTTTGGCGTCGCCGATACGGTGGGCGCAGACCGCCAGGCGCATCAACTGGCCACCCAGGGGCGCACGCCCATGATCGTTGCCGTGGACGACCAGGTGCTGGGCGTGATCGCCGTGGCCGACGAGATCCGGCGCGACGCCGCAGCCATGGTGGCCGCGCTGCACAAGGCGGGCGTGAAGAAGGTCGTCATGCTCACCGGCGACGTGAAGCCGGTGGCCGATGCCGTTGCCGCCGCCACCGGCATCGACGAGGTGCACGCCGGGCTGCTGCCCGAGGACAAGCTCGACATCGTCGCCCGCCTGCAGCGGGCCGGCCACGTCGTCGCGATGGTTGGCGACGGCGTCAACGACGCGCCGGCGCTGGCCACCGCCGACGTCGGCGTGGCCATGGGCGCAGCCGGCTCGGCCGTGGCGGTGGAGACCGCCGACATCGCGCTCATGGGCGACGACCTGCTCAAGCTGCCCGAGGCCATCTCGCTGGCGCGGCGCACGCTCTCCAACATCCGCCAGAACATCGTCATCGCTCTAGCGACCGTCGGCCTCCTGCTGACCGGTGTGCTGATGGGTGGGGTGACCATGGCCGCCGGCATGCTGTTCCACGAAGGCTCGGTATTGATCGTGATTGCCAATGCCATGCGGCTGCTGCGGCGCGCGACACCGGCGCACTCAGCGCCCTTGTCGACAGTGGCGAGAGAGTCGGCTCCATCCATTTGAGCGGTGCACATGATCGTTGCCTCGGCCTCTGGCATCTCGGTGCCAGAGGCCTTGTTCCCATCCCAGCCGCTGCACTGCCGCAAGAATCTTGCCGGAACCTGAGTGTTCGATGAATTCAGAAACAAGAAAGGACGAAATTAATGGGCACAAAACCCTCTTGCAGCTTGAGACTGCACGTTATGTTCTCGCTCAGTTCATCTGATCGACATCCCACGTCCCCGCCCCATATCCCACGACGCAACGCCATCGCGCATAGTCGTCGCAATCTGCTGCCCCAGCCGCTGCTCGATCACCGGCTTCCACGGCACCAGGCTGAACCCCATGCCGTCATCAAGCATGGCGTAGCGTCCGCTGGCAAGCATGACGGAACGCCTGTAGATCCCCGCCACGCGCCGGCCGTCGGCCACCGGGCGATGCTCTAGGCCAGTTTCTGCGGCAATATCCTTCGCGACCTGGGCCAGTTCGCGGCTGCGCAGCGTGTTCAACAGATTGCGGGCGAGGATGACGCGTTGGCCGCGTCGCTCGACCAGTCCCTGTTCGGCGAGGAAATCGACCCGCTTCTGCAGTGCGTCCTTGACCTCACTACCAAAGCCCAGGCCACCCAGCCCTAAGCCGCCACCGATCAGTTGCTGGTCGAGCCAGGTGGCTCCGATCACGCGGGCCTGCCGCTCGATGGGCAGGTGCGATTTCAGTTCCACGGCCACGCCGCCCAGGCGCTGTGCGTCGTAGCGGCGGCCCTGCTCAGCCAGGTCGTCCGGTACCTTCCATAGACCTTCGGTGACACGCTCCACAATGCCGGCGCGGCGCAGGGCTTCGAGCCGGCGGACGTGGGCCGCGACGACCTCCTGCGGGTCGCGTCCGGGCACCGCCTGACCCTGCGCGATGGCGAGGTGGTGGTCGGTGCGGTACAGGCCATCATTCGCCAGCGCCGCGATATTCTTATCGGCCGCGCGCATGTCGGCCGACCCCTTCACCTCCACCACGGCGCCGGTCGGATAGTTCGCCAGTTCGACGCGGGCGTTGAGCGCAACATAGTGGGCTTTGCCGTCCACCCCGTCGATGACCAAATAGCCCCGGTCGCGCAGCTCGTCAGCCAGCCCCTTGGCGGCCACACGGCCGATGACCCTGCGACCATCGTCGCCCGGCTCGAATACGGCCAGCTCGCGAGGCTCGCCATTCATGGCTCGCTGCATGGTGCGGATGATGTCGCCGCGCTCGCCCAGGGCGCGCAAGGTCTTCTCCGCATCCGAATGGACTGCCCAGGTGCCGGGCTGCACTTCATCGGCCAGGCCCAGACGTTGCAAACGCTGCAGGCGGCCGATCAGCAATAGGCGCTGGCGTTGCAGCCGCGGCTCGTTGAAGCGTTCAATCTGCACTTGACCGCCGTCGCCAAGCTCGCGCTTCAGCGTGCGATCCAGGCTCGTCCACCGTTCCTGCTCCACCTCACACTGCAAGGTCTGCTGGATCTCCAGCTCGGTGCGCGGCCCCAGCCACTCGGTCGCCAGCTCAGACGCACGATGCCGAAAGCCATCGGCGATGTAGTCGCCAGCGATGATGAGGTCTTTTCCCGTGTCGTCGCGCCCGCGCACGATCAGATGGGTATGCGGGTTGTCAGTGTTCCAGTGATCGACGGCCACCCATTCCAGCCGCGTGCCCAGGTCGGCTTCCATGCGCCCCATCAGGTGTCGCATGTAGGTGCGCAGGTCTTCCAGCTCGGCGCCGTCCTCGGGCGAGACGATGAAGCGGAAATGGTGCCGGTCGTCGGCGCAGCGTTCCTTGAAGGCATCCAGATCGGCGGCATCGGTCTGCGGCCCATAGGCCCGGCCCGGCTCACCATCACGGCCCGCGCCGTCGCGCTCGATGTAGCGTAGGTGCTTGGCGAGCGACTGCGGGCTGGCCTGACGCTGGTTGACCAGCAGCGTCTTGGTAGTCACGCGCCGCGACATGGGTGTCAGCTTGGCGCCGGCGAAGCGCGCCGCTGTGTGGCCGCGCCCCAGGCGCGAGCCGGGCCGCTGGCCGGTGCCCCTCCCGGTGCCGCTGGCAGTGGCAGGACGGCGCACAGCGGACGTGCCGCTGCCGGCCTTGCCCGCCTGCTTGAGCACCTTGGAGACGAAGCCCTGGCCGCGGTTCTTTGGGACGCCGGGGCGGATGCGGAAATCATCGTCGCGGCGGTCGGTCATGGCTGCGCTCTCTGCAAGCTCTGGCGTGTCCGGTCGTGCGAAGCACGCGGACAAGCCTGCATTGGCGCGAGCCTCGCGCCCCACGCGGCACGGCGGCGAAGCCGCTGCGTGCTGCGCCACCCCCACGTGCAGACTGGCTTTGCGGGCCGACAGGTGCCGCACCCTTTTGTCTTGCCTTCCGCCTTTGCCCCTCGCTGGCGCTCCGGGCAGCGGCGGCCCGGTGGCGCTGCTGCGTGAGCAGCCAGCACCCCGGCGAACACGGCGATGGCCGAAGGCCAGCCGCGTTCGAGGCAAGACGCCTGCACGTTGGACGGCTGCGCCGGAGACAGTGCGAAGTGCGGTGCCCAATGCGAAGTATTGGCACCCGCACTGCACGCGCGACGACACGGCGACGGCCAGCAGAACGACACGCCCGATAGCACGATGATGCGCAGCGAATCAGCGGCGATCATGGGCGTGACTCCAGCCAGACCGGACGTGCAACGCCGATCACGGCGGCTGCGCTGACCGGCCCGAAATACCTGCTATCGAACGACGCCGGATTGGTCACACTGAGCAGGAACAGTTCACCGGGTTCGAGGCGCTGGCACTGCTGCCAGGATGGGAGCGGCCGGCCCCAGCGGTCGGCGGGCAGCACAGTGGCCGAAAGCACGCCGTCGATGCGGACGATGCGACCCGTGACGCATACCTCCTGCGACGCGACGGCACCCACGCGCTTGAGCAGCGGCACGCGCGCCGGCAGGTAGCCGCGCTGCGCAGCGAGCGCGGCAGCCTCTGCGGGCAGCGACACCAGCACGATGCTGCCCACGGACAGGGGGCGTGGCGGCGAGCCGGTGCCGTGGCCCAGCGGATCGACGCGATACCAGCCCACGGGAACGCTGTCGGACGGGTTGTAGATCAGGCTTGGTATTGGATGCACGAAGGACGCCCAGGCCAGCGCAGCGAGGCCGCAGGCGGACAGGCCCGCCAGCACGAGGCGAGCGCGCAGGCGGGAGCGAGGACGCAGCGCGGTGCCGGTAGTGGAAACGGCGGTCATGGCAGCACCCTCCTGGTCAGCCAGGCGGCGTGCCGCTCGACGGTGTACTCGGGTAGTGGAAGGCGCGCTGCGAGTCGGTTGGCGAGCGTGCGCCAGTACGCGGGCGAGACGGCGGCGGGTGCGATGCCCAGCGCCTCGATGGCGTCGATGCGCTCCAGCACGGCGCGCACTTGGTTCTCCCCTTCGGCGTGGAGTAGCAAGCGCGCGCCCGGCTGCACGCCGGGGATGCGCTGCGCCGCATCGAGCGTCGTGCAAGCCTGCATCACCATGAGCTGCCAGCGGATCGTGCCGTAGTCGTTGGCCTGCCAGCGGATGCGGCAGAACATGGCACCCGGCAGGAACACCGCGCAGCGCCGCCAGCGGTCGAGCTTAAGCGTGCGCGCGGGTTCGCCGAAGCGCAGGTAGAGCTTGAAGCGCGGTTCGATGTAGGTCAGCGCCACGCGCGTCAGTGGCGCGCTGGCAGGCTGGCCGGAAGGTGCTGCGAGCGCAGCCGTGGCCGCGAAGGCAACAGGCGCGGGGGCAGGCGAAGTGGATGCAATCATGGGGTGTTCTCCCTGCTTTGCTCGGGAAACTCCCGCTCCAACAGACCGCGCAGCAGGTCGGCCACGGTCACGCCTTGCGTGAAGGCCGAAACCTTGATGCGCGCCCGCATCGCGGGCGTGATGTCGAGGGTCAGGCGAGCCGTGTACAGGTCGCCCTTGCCCAGCGCATCGGCGTCGCCCTGGCGAATCCACGCCTCGGCGTGCGGATTCGCAGGCGGACGCGCGCCAATGCCGACACGCTTGGCCGTGTGTTTGTTGTTCGGTGGCGGCTTCGCAGTCATGTCGGCCACCGCAGCAGTTCATCGACCAGGGCGGTGACTTCACGCGCGGCGGCGCTGTCCGGCGCCGTCTCGCGGGCCAGCCGACCAGCGGCCACGCTGTCGGCGAACACGATGCGCTGATGCACTTCCGCGCGCAGCGCGGGAAGCGGCTGGTCGGCGAGCGCCTGACGCGCTTCGCGCCCGATCACGGTGGTGCTGACGCGCCGGTTGATGACGAAGGCTGCGGCGAGCAGCGGCCGGAACACCTGCGCCTCGCGGATCAGCGCCACCATCTCGGCGCTGGCCCACAGGTCGTAGGGACTCGGCTGCACGGGGATCAGCACGCGCTCGGCCGCCAGCAGCGCGGAGCGCGCCAAGGCGGCGATGCGCGGCGGGCCATCGATGACGACGTGATCGGCCCGCCTAGCGAGTTCTGGTGCCTCTTGGTGCAGCGTTTCGCGTGCGAGGCCCACGGCGCTGAATAGCCGTGGCAAGCCTTGCTGGCTTCTGCGCTGTGTCCAGTCCAGCGATGAACCCTGTGGGTCGGCGTCCAGCAGGATGACGTGCTGGCCCCTCAAGGCCAGCTCGCCGGCGATGTGCGTGGCGAGCGTGGTTTTGCCGACGCCGCCTTTCTGGTTGAGCAGCGCAACGATCATGGCCTGGCCCTCCGTGTTGGAAAGCCGGGCTTTTGCTCCTGCGCTTGCGGCCGCGTGGCGGTTGTCCACCGTGGCGCGGCGCTTCTACTAAAAGTTAGAGAATTTGAGTTAGGGAAGTTAGAGGGCGCGCAAACCCAATGCTGGCGCGGGTTTGCGGACAATCGGCACGCCTGATAGCACGATAGTCCCACGCCCGATAGCACGATACCCAGCACGCCTGATAGCACGACACCATTCACAGGCTTTCCCGAGGTTATCCCCGTGCCGTTGGCGGCACGGGCCGGAAGGTCAACAATTCCGTTCCGTCGTCCGGCATCCGTTCGATGCCCAGGACGTAGCCGGGCAGCGACTGTCGCGCGACGAGCGCGCGCAGATCGCAGGCGAAGTCGTAGGGCTTGGCGGTGCTGCCGGACTTCTGGTGCAGATAGCGAAAGTCGAACTGCCAGCCGTATGCCTGCTTGCCGCCGTGCTTGCGCACCAGGCGGTACAGCCACCGCTCGATGCCGTCGGTGAGCCGGAAATACGCCGGGTCGATGGTCAGCACCAGGGCGGCGTCGAGCACGCCGGCATAGAACCAGTCCGGCAGGATCAGCTCGATACCCAACGGCGTGCCGCTTTGATCGGCCAGCTCCTTCCATTCGTTGATCCACGAGAAGCGGTGTAGGCGTCGCCCGGTCGTCTCGCGGATGGACGTGGCCACGGTGGTCGATTGCAGGCGATCCAGCGCGGCCTTCGGGCGCTGGTAGTCGCGCAGCGACTTGCCGCGCCCGATGAAGCGCAGGATCTCGTAGGGCGTGGCGCGCATCAGCCGCGACGGCCGCAGGCCCGCATCCTTGGCCTCCATGATTTGCGAAGCTGCCCAGATCAGCACGTCCGCATCCCAAATCGTGGCGATGCCGTGCTCGGCCGTGCCTTCCACGCGGATCGTCACGTTGCCCGCACGGAAGTCGATGGGCTTGACCCGCTTCGACTTGCCGAGCGAGAAGAACGGATAGGCCATCAAGTCCTGGCTGTCGCGCGGCGCCATGTCGCCGGGCAAAGCGCGGAACAGGTCGAGCTGTTCGCGCTCCTGCAACAGCCGCTGCCGGGACGGCGGCGCGGTGCTGGACATGGCGATGACCTGCCGCGCGCCGCCGATCAACGCGCACGGCTATCGGCCGAGTGGTGCTCGGCGTATTCGGGATCGGAAGTCGTCTCGAAACTGCGGTCGGCGGCCCAGGCATCGAGGTCGGCCACGGCGTACATGACGCGGCGGCCGAACTTGCGAAAGCGTGGGCCGCCGCCGATCACGCGCTGCTTTTCCAGCGTGCGCGGCGACAGCCGCAGGTACTCCGCGGCTTCGTCGTTGGTGAGATAGCGTTGCGGCTGCGCGGCAGCGGTCGAGACAGCGGCGGCAGGCCGCAAGGGAGCAGGACGCATGATGTGAACCTCCATCGGTTGAAAACGCCTGGCCACACAGCGCAACCGGATGGAGGCAGTCTCAGAAAACGCGGCCCTTTTGCTCAGGGTCGTTTTGCATCGTCATCAAAACGACCCTTCTCAAGCGGCGGGAGTTGTGCTAGGCGGCGGTAGCCGCCGCGCATCAACGCATCGCCACGCCGCGTCAGGCGGCGCACCTTCGAGCGCAGGCCGCCGTCGCTGTACCAGTCAGCCACGGCGTCGGCACCGAACAGACCTTCACCCACCTCGCGCAAGGACGCACCCGCGAGGATCGCGTCGAGCGCCTGCAGGGTGTGCAACTCCAACAGCGCGGTAGGTGTTGGCCGAGGCTTGGCATTGGTGAAACCCGCGTCAAGTGCATGACCATGCGCAGGCGCGGCAACGCCGCCGCGATGGGCATGGGCGACAGCCAAAGCTCTGCACAGAACCTGGCAAACAGCAGATCAACGTGGCAGGCATCCCCATGCCCACCGCGAATGAAAATCTGCACCTGTTGGTGAGCGGCGCCACAGGGTCCGGCAAGTCGGTGCTACTGCGCAATATGGCGGCGTCCGTCCTGGCACGCTCTCGCAGTCATCGACACCACCTACCCCGCCAACCATCCATACGCAACGACCGCATGATCGTCATCGACCCCAATGGCGATCTGCTGAGCAAATTCTGGCAACCCGGCGACGTAATCCTCAACCCCTACGACGTGAGAAGCGCGGGCTGGTCCTTCTTCAACGAAGTCCGTGCCGACTACGACTGGAAACGTCTGGCGCTTTCTCTGGTGCCCATGAGCCAGGACAAGAACGCCGAGGAATGGAACGATTTCGGACGGCTGCTGCTGCGCGAAACCGCGAAAAAACTGCACCAGCTGCAAGGCACTGAGGCGAGCATCATGGATCTGTTTCGGCTCGTAAGCTCCCCTGTCAAGTAGACAACGATCGGTAGAGTTTCGGAGCAAGTTGACGTCCTCCCAAAACATGGACAGCCCTAAGCTGAAGAATCCGACATGTTTCGGGTCGTGGTGATATGCCTGGCAAACACGGCTGGCGCGGTGTCCGACAAAGCCGAGTGGGGCCTGAAATGATTGTAATCCTGCCTCCAATTTTCGAGCTTCTGGCGCGCGTCGTCGAACGACATGAACCAGGTCACATTCAAACATTCGTCGCGTAGGCTGCCATTGAATGATTCGATGAAGGCATTATCCGTGGGCTTTCCCGGCCGCGAGAAATCAAGCGTTACGGCGTTCTCATAGGCCCATTTATCGAGTGCTAGAGAAACGAACTCAG